>DATEKS010000124.1:0-42063 GCA_035277325.1 Rhodanobacter sp. | reverse complement strand
GCAGGGTACCGACCTGGTGGTGCTGGCCAGCCCCACGTCCGACTTGCCCGCGGGCGCGGCGCAGGCGCTGGTGAACTACGTGCAGGACGGCGGCAACCTGCTGTGGCTGCGCGACCCGGCGAACGGCGACCTCGGCCTCGCGCCGCTGGCCGATGCGCTGGGCGTCCAGGTACTGCCGGGCGTGCTGGTGGACGGCGGCGGCGCCGCGCTGGGCCTCGACGACCCGCGCCTGCTGGCGGTGGGCATGTATCCACCGAATCCGG
Source organism: Rhodanobacter sp. (assembly GCA_035277325.1). Taxonomy (GTDB): domain Bacteria; phylum Pseudomonadota; class Gammaproteobacteria; order Xanthomonadales; family Rhodanobacteraceae; genus Rhodanobacter_A. The sequence goes on along the minus strand of DATEKS010000124.1, from coordinate 41,800 downwards.
TCACCCGCGGCTTCCAGCTCGCCACGCGCTTCCCGCAGGTGGCCGCGCTGGCGCGCACCGGTGCGGGCGGCTGGACGGCGACGCCGCTGCTGCGCTCCAGCGTGCAGAGCTGGACCGAATTCCACCCCATCGACAACGCGCATCCTTCGGCTATCCGTTACGACGCCGCGGCAGGCGAGCTCAAGGGACCGCTGGATTTCGGCTTCACGCTGGACCGGCTCTCGCCCAGCCCGGACAAGCGCGAGCAACGCGCGGCGGTGATCGGCGACGGCGATTTCCTCTCCAACGCCTATCTCGGCGAAGGCGGCAACCGCGCGCTGGGCGAACGCATCTTCAACTGGCTGCTGGGCGACGATGCCCTGGTCGACCTGCCACGCCATGGCGTGCCCGATCGCGTGCTGCGCATCGGCCAGGGCGAGCTCAACCTCGCGAGCATCGGCTTCATGGTGGTGCTGCCGCTGCTGCTGCTCGCAGTCGGCGGCCTGATCGCCTGGCGCCGGCGCCGCGCATGAAGCGGGCCGCACGCTCACGCCTGCTGCTCCTGCTCGGCGTCGCCGGGCTGACCGCGCTGGCGCTGTGGCAATGGCGGCGCGACGAACGCGCCGCGCCAGGCCATCTGCTCGCACTCGATCCTGCCGCCATCACGCAGGTGACGCTGCAACTGGGCGATGCGCCCGCCATGCATTACGCGAAACGCGACGGCCGCTGGTGGCGCGACGATGGCCGGCGCGCCGACGATCGCTATCTCGACACCCTGACCGCCGCCGCCGCCGCGCCCGTGCTGCAATGGCGCACCACCGCCGACTTCGATACCGCGAAGATCGGCCTGCAACCGCCGCACGCCGTACTGAACCTGGACGGCCAGCGCCTCGTCTTCGGCGCGATGTCGGCCACCGGCCCGCAGTGCTACGTACAGGCCGGCGCGCGCGTGGCGCTGGTCTCGCTGCGTTACCTGCCGCAGGCACCGCAGCAGGAACGCGTCGAGCTGTCCGGATCGCACTGATGCCCGAACTCCCCGAAGTCGAAACCACCCGTCGCGGCATCGAGCCGCACGTGGTCGGCCGGCGTGTGACTGCGGTGACGCTGCGCCGGCCGGACCTGCGCTGGCCGATCCCGCGCGAGATCGGCGAGTTGCTGCCCGGCCAACGCATCGAGGCGGTGGAGCGCCGCGCGAAATACCTGCTGCTACACACGCAGGCCGGCAGCGCACTGCTGCACCTGGGCATGAGCGGCATGCTGCGCGTGCTGCCGCCCGACGCGCCCGTCGGCCCGCACGACCACGTGGACATCGCGCTCGAGCGCGGCGCGCACGAAGGCCCGCGCGTGCTGCGCTTCACCGATCCGCGCCGCTTCGGCTGCCTGCTGTGGCAGCCGTCGGGCAGCATCCACGAGCTGCTCGCGAGGCTCGGCCCCGAACCGCTCACCGACGCCTTCGACGGCGACCTGCTGTGGCATGTCTCGCGCGGTCGCACGGCCGCGGTGAAGTTGTTCCTGATGGACAACGCGGTGGTGGTCGGCGTGGGCAACATCTACGCCAGCGAGGCGCTGTTCGCCGCCGGCATCGACCCGCGCCGCGAGGCCGGCGGCGTGTCGCGCGCCCGCTACGCAAGGCTCGCCGCCGGGGTGAAACGCATCCTCGCCTACGCCATCGAGCGCGGCGGCACCACGCTGCGCGACTTCCTCGCCCCCGACGGCGCGCCCGGCTACTTCTTCCGCGAGCTGATGGTCTACGGCCGCGCCGGCGAGCCGTGCAAGGTCTGCGGCACGCCGATCCGGCAGGCGGTGCTGGGGCAGCGCTCCACGTTCTGGTGCCCGCACTGCCAGCGCTGATCGGTCAGCGTTTCCCACGGGAAACAGAGTAACCACGGATTGCGGACTACCCGCCGCGGCGCAGTGCGCCCAACATGAGCGCCGTACCGAACACATGCACAAGACCGGAACGTCCGTCGTTCCGCGGGTTCGGCTTTTCTTTTTTCGGAGGAACCCCCATGAGCTACGCCGTGATCGAACGCCTCAAGAAGCGCCGCACCCAGTATGCGCTGGGCCGCAACGTGAACATGGACAAGGACGCCCTGAACAGCCTCATCCAGCAGGCCATCAAGCACACGCCCTCGTCGTTCAACTCGCAGAGCTCGCGCGCCGTGATCCTGTTCGGCGAGCAGAGCGTGAAGTTCTGGGAGCTGGCCAAGCAGGCCCTCGCCAAGGTCGTGCCGGCCGAGGCTTTCGCGCAGACCGCCGCCAAGCTGGACAGCTTCGCCGCCGGCGCGGGCACCGTGCTGTTCTACGAGGACCAGGACGTGGTGAAGGGCCTGCAGGAAAAGTTCGCGCTGTATGCGGACAACTTCCCGGTGTGGTCCGAGCAGTCGGGCGGCATGGCGCAGTTCGCGGTATGGATGGCGCTGACCGATGCCGGCATCGGCGCCAGCCTGCAGCACTACAACCCGCTGGTGGACGAGGCCGCACGCGCGACGTGGAACGTGCCGGCATCGTGGAAGCTGCGCGCGCAGATGCCATTCGGCTCGCACGAAGGCGGTTTCGGCGAGAAAGCCTTCATGGACGACAGCCAGCGCTTCATCGTCGCGGGCTGAAACGGCACGCGCAACCGCATGCGACGGGGCGGCCAGCCGGCCGCCTTCGACGTGTTCACTCGTCCGCGTCGGCCTCGGTCAGGTGCCAGTCCCGTGCCAGCTCGGCCGGAACCGTGGCATCGCCCAGCCACTTGCCGACCACCGGCTGGCCCTCGCGCAGGATGAAACCGGCGCGACGCCAGCCCGCCATCCGCGCCGCCGGGGCCGCGCATTCCAGCGTGACCGAGACGCAGCCTTCGCGCCGCGCCGATCGCACCAGCGCCAGCACCATCCGGTGGTCGATGCCCTCCACGCCACGCTCTGACCAGTAATCGCGCACCTGCAGCACGCGGTCCTCGCATTCGCAGGCGAACCATGCCCGTAGTGATCCGCCGCGCCGGTCGACTAGCAGCAGATAACGCACGTCAGCCAGCGGCGACTGGTCGAAGCGCCAGCGCATCATCGCGCCGTCGTGCATGCCGAGCAGGCCTTGGCCGTGCGGCGAAACCTGCCACAGCGCGTCCATCCGGGGATCGGCCTGCTCCGACCAGGTCGCCGTCACGCCCCGGCCCGGCAGCATGCGCAACCCGTCCAGCAAGGCCCGCTCCGCATCGAGCACGCCTCCCAGCAACGCGGCCAGCCAGCGCGGCAGGCGGCGCCGCAGGTAGTGGGCATGGCGCAGCACCCGCGCGTGGCGCGACAGCTCGCCGAGCACCGCATAGCCCAGCCGCTTCACCACCGGCAGCGACTTGCGGTTGGGGAAACCGTAGAGCAGGTCGAAGTGCCCCGCTGCCGAGGCGACCAGCGCCTCCTGCAGCATCAGCGCCGGACCCAGCGTGCGGTGGCGCGCGTCCACCGCCATGTCCGCGAGCAGGCCCGCGCGGATCTCGCGGCCCTGCCACAGCATGCGCCGCGCCCCCACGCCGCAGGTGCCGATCGCGGCGCCACCGTGGCTGAGCAGTTGCAGCAGGGATGGTCCGAACGGGCCGCCGAGGTAGAACCAGTCGTACTTGCCCCTGTGCCGCGCGGGATCGCCGAGGTTGTCGCGCCAGAGCGTCAGCACCTCGCCGCGGTCGCGCGGCAACTCGGCCAACGCGGTCCGGTAGGTGGCAGTCTGGCCGACAACCGTCATGTCGATGCCTCGGGTCCCAGTAACAGCGGCGCCAGATGCAGATAGCGCGTGCTGCTGCGCTTGCGCTCGATGTCGGTGTAGACCGCCGCAGCAGCGGTCTCGGTGATGCCGAGCGCAACAGCCAGCTCGCCGGCCGGGCACCGGTGTTCCAGCGCCCACAGCGCGAGGTCCATCTGCGGCCAGGGCAACGCGAAGTAGAACTCGTCCTGGCCCTGGGCGAGGCTGTAGGTGTCGGTGGTGGGCGCGGCGGTGGCGACGCAGTCGGGCAGGCCGAGGTGCTTCGCCATGCCGTAGACCTGGGTCTTGTACAGGTGGGCGATCGGCTTCACGTCGGCCGAGCCGTCGCCGTTCTTCACGAAGAAGCCCTGGTCGTATTCCAGCCGGTTGGGCGTGCCGACCACGGCGTAGTTCAGGCGGTCGGCGTGGAAATATTCCAGCGTCTTGCGCAGGCGCTGCTTGTAGCTGGTGGCGGCGACGATCTGCAGGTATTCGGGCAGCGGCAGCGCGCATTCGCGGCGCACGCCTGCGGGCGATTCGGCGATCAGCACGAAATGGTTGATGCCGCCCGCGCTGCCGCCAGCGATGGCGATCTTCATGCGCCAGGCCTCGGTGTAGTCGGGCAGCAGCCGGCGCACCGCCTCGTCGCGCGCGGCGTAGCAGCCGATCGCGGCCAGCGCCGGGGCGATGTCGACCGTTTCTGCGCGCACGCCCAGGTGTTCGGCCAGCATGCGCGCGTTGCGCGCGCTGGAGGAGGCCGAGTCGCGCTCGGGCAGGATCAGGGTGAACACCTTGTCCGGCCCCAGCGCGCGCACCGCCAGCGCGGCGCAGACCGAGCTGTCCACGCCACCGGAGATCGCCACCACCAGGCCGCGCTTGTGCAGCGCGCGCGCGGTGGCCTCGCGCAGGCGTGCGGCGATGCGCGTCGCTTCGGCGGCGTAGTCCAGCTCGAAGACACCCGGGCCCAATGCGTCCATGTCCATTCCTTCGCGTGGTTGCTCAGACGCGGCGGGCGAGGATCACCCGCACGTCGCCGCGTGCGTCGGCCAGCTCGCGCACCGCATCGTAGTGCGGGTCGCGCAGCAGACGCCGTCCCAGCGCCGGCCCCTGGCCCAGTCCCACTTCCAGCGCCAGCCAGCCGCCGGCGCGCAGCAGACGCGGCGATTCTTCCAGCAGGCGCAGCAGGATGGTCACGCCCAGCGGGCCGCCATCGAAAGCCAGCCGCGGCTCGTGTGCGGCGATCTCCGGCGCCATCTGTTCCACCTTGGCGCTCAGGATGTAGGGCGGCGCGCAGACGACGAGATCGACCGTGCCGTCGAACCCGCTGTCGAAGGGCTCGAGCAGATCACCTCGGCGCAGCTCCACCCGCGCCAGCCCCAGGTGCCTGCGGTTGCATTCAGCCAGGTCGAGCGCCTCGGCGCTGATATCGGCCGCGAAGACCTCGGCGCCGGGCACGTGGTGGGCGATGGCAAAGGCGAGGTTGCCCGAACCGGTGCAGATGTCGACCACGCGGGCGGCAGGACGCAGCGGCTCCTCGAGCAGCAGTTCGATGGCGGCCTGCGCGAGCTGTTCGGTTTCCAAGCGCGGGATCAGCGCCGCGGGTCCGCTCAGCATGTCCAGCCCCATGAAATGGGCGCGTCCGGTGAGGTGGGCCAGCGGTTCGCCGGCGAGGCGCCGTTCGATGAGCTGCTGCAACCGGCGCTGGCCAACCTCGTCGTCCAGCGGGGGCAGTTCGCCCTCGTCCGCCGTCACCACCGAACGCGGCTGGCCGGCGGCGGCATACCAGAGCGCCCGCAAGGCATTGTCGGGATTTTCGCGCGGCTTGTCCGGCAGTGTCTGCAGGGAGCCGGCAAGGTGATCGCGCAGCGAGCGGTACAACGCGTCCATGGATGTCCTTCAGGCAGTGGAATGTTCCAGCAGCGCCTTGCGGCTGACCTTGCCGGTGGCGGTACGCGGCAGCTCCGCGCAGATCACGATCTGCTGCGGCACCATGAAGTTTTCCAGCCGCTTCATGCATTGCGAGCGGATCTGCCCAGGACTCAGCGTCGCCCCCGGCTGCAGCACCACCCAGGCGCGGATCGCCTGGCCCAGCAACTCGTCGGGCACGCCCGCCACCGCGGCCTCGCGCACGCCGTCGATGGCGTGCAGCACGTTCTCCACCTCGACCGGACTCACCTTCTCGCCGCGGGTCTTGATGATGTCGTCGCTGCGCCCGACGAAGTAGAGGAAGCCTTCCGCGTCCATGCGGAACCAGTCGTGCGTGCACAGCACGCGCTCGCCCGGCAGCGGGCCGGGCCGCAGCATCTGCGCGGAAAGGTCAGGGCGATTCCAGTAGCCCAGCATCACGTGCGGGCCGCGCACGTGCAGGATGCCCGCCTCGCCCGGCGGCACCGGTTCGCCCGCGGGCGAGCGCAGGTACACCTCGGTGCCGGGGATCGCCTTGCCCACCGAGCCGGGCTTCGCTTCCAGCAGTTCCGGTTCGAGGTAGCAGACCCGCTTGCACTCGGTGAGTCCGTACATCTTGTAGATCAGCGCGTTCGGGAAGATCTCGCGCAGGCGCAGCGCCTGTTCGTCGGGCAGCGCGGCGGCGGTGTTGGTCACCCTCGTCACGGCGGGGAAACGCAGCGGCTCGCCGCGATGCGCGGACAGCAGCATCGCGAAGATGGTGGGCACACCGGGGAACACCGTCACGCCGCACTCGCGCATGCGCGCGAACACCTGCGCGGGGAACGCGAAGGAACGCTCCAGCACCAGGGTGGCGCCCAGCTGCACCGCCATCAGCCACTGGTACAGGCCGTAGTCGAACGCCAGCGGCAGCGCGCACAGGATGCGTTCGTCGGGGCCGAGGCGCAGGTACTCGATCAGGCTGCCGGCCGCGAACAGCATGGACTGATGCGTGTGCATCACGCCCTTGGGCTGCCCGGTGGAACCCGAGGTGTAGATCAGCGCGGCCAGGTCTGGCGCGATGATGGTGGGCTGCGCGGCCGGCCGCACGCTCGCTGCGATCACCGCATCGAAGGCCTCGATGGCCTGGCCGTCGGGAAGCCGGCCCGAGGCGATCACGCGCAAGGCAGGCCGCGTGGCCAGCAGCGGCAGGAATTCCTGCGCGATGTGCCCGTCGGTGAGCAGCACGCGCGCGCCGCTGTCGTCCAGCATGAAACCGAGCTTGTCCGATTTGGTCAGCGGGTTGACCACTATGAACGCGCCGCCGGCCAGCAGCACCGCGAAGATCGCCACCGCGCAGGGCCAGGTGTTGTCCATGTAGATCGCCACGCGGTCGCCGCGCTCCACGCCGCGTTGCCGCAGCGCGCCCGCGAGACGCAGGGCGCGGTCGAGGAGTTCGGCATAACTGTATGCCCTGCCCTCGACCACCACCGCGGTGCGCAGCGCGCGGACTGGATCAGCACCGTGCTCCAGCAGCGCCTCATGCAGCAGGCGGCGCGGCGCGGTCCGGTCTTTCACGCCACGCTCCGCTGGCGTTCGACGAAGCGCACGATGTTGTCCACCGAGTCGAAGTTCTCCGGCAGCATCTCGCTGGCCTTGACCTGGATGCCGAATGCCTCCTCGAGGAACATCACCACTTCCAGCACCCCGGTGGAGTCGATGATGCCGCGGTCCAGCAGCGAGGCGTCGTTCGGCAGCTCGCCGTCGTCGTCGCTGAACAGCAGGTTCTCCAGGATGTAGTGGCGGACGCGTGCTTCCACGCTCGCGGTCTCAGTCGGCATCACGTGCTCCGGTCAGGGTCATGCGGCGGCCCGCCGCAGGAAAAGCTCGTCGATCAGCATGGTCGAGAGGATGCCGACGAAGGCCTGGTTGTCGGCGAAGCCGATCGCGCGTCCGCGCCGGCATTTCTCGAACAGGCGCCCCACCGCGGGCGCGTCGAACCAGCCCGCGGCGCGGATGCGCTCGGCGCCCAGCAGTTCGGCCACGTAGTCCAGCGGCTCGCCGTCGACGAAGAAGCTGGACTGGTCCGGCGCGCGGTACGGCTGCTTGGTGCGCGCGAGGATGTCCGCCGGCAGCAGGCCGGCGAGCGCCTTGCGCAGCAGGTATTTCTCGGTCATCCCGCGGATCTTCCAGTGCGCGGGCAGCGCATTCGCGAACTCGATCACGCGGTGGTCGAGGAAGGGAAAACGCCCCTCGACCGAATGCGCCATCGCGGGGCGGTCGCCCTGCGACGGCAGCAGGTAGGCGGCCAGCAGGGTCTTGGCCTCCACATACTGGTCGCGCGCCAGCGGGTTCCAGCGCGCGATCGCCGATGGCAGGCGCTGTTCGTACCAGGTCAGCGGATCCCAGCCGTCGATGCCGGCGCGCAGCTCGGGCGCGAGGAAGCGCAGCGCATGCCGCGAACTGGTCCAGCGCGGCACGTGCGCAAAGACCGGCCGGGCGAGGCCTTCCATGCCGCGGCCGAAGAAGGACTGCGCCAGCGCCGCGTGCCGCACCGGCGAGCTTCCCAGATAGCCGTACAGACGGCCAAGCAGCAGCGGGCGAAAACGCGAGTCCGGCTGGTTCGCCCAGAAGCGGCGCACTTTGGCCTCCTTGAACACGTCATAGCCGCCGAACACCTCGTCGGCGCCCTCGCCGGTCAGCACCACGGTGTAGCCGGCCTTGCGCACCTGTTGCGCCAGCAGCATCAGCGGCACGCCGGCGGTGCGCAGCACCGGCGTCTCGGCATGCCGGATCAGCTGCGGGAAGGCCTCGCCGATCGCCCGCCGCGTGCATTGCAGCGTGGTGTGCTCGCAGCCCAGGTGGCGCACCATCGCCTGCTGATGCGCGCTCTCGTCGAACTCGGCCTCGTCGAAGGCGATCGAGAACGTGCGTGTCGAGGCCGCGCTCGCCTCGCGCATCAGCGCCACCACGGCGGAGGAATCCAGCCCGCCGCTGAGGTAGGCGCCGAGCGGCACGTCGGCTTGCAGGCGCAGGCGCACGGCATCGGTGAGCAGCTCGCGCAGTTCGCCGGCGGCCTGCTCCACCGAATGCCAGCGCCGCGCGGGCGCATCCGGTTCGGGAAAACTCCAGTCCCAGTAGCGGCTCAGCGTCTCGCGGCCGTCGTGCTCGATCGCCAGCAGATGCCCCGGCGGCAGGCATTCGACGCCGGCAAACACGCTGCCCGGCTCGATCGGCCCCCAGAACGTGAACGCCTGCGCCAGGCCCTGCGGATCGAGCCGCGCCAGTTCCGGCCGCACGGCGAGCAGGGCCTTGATCTCCGAGGCGAACCAGTGCCGGCCGCCCGCGCGCGCGTGGTACAGCGGCCGCACGCCGCAACGGTCGCGCGCCAGCAGCAGGCGCTGCCGTTCGGCATCCCACAGCGCGATCGCGAACTGGCCGTTGAGGTGCTCGACGAAGCGGTCGCCGTGCTCCTCGTACAGGTGCACGATGACCTCGGTGTCCGAGGCCGTAGCGAAGCGATGGCCGCGCCGCTGCAACTCCGCGCGCAAGCTGCGGTAGTTGAAGATCTCGCCGTTGAACACCGTCCATACGTTGCGCCGCTCGTTGGCGATCGGCTGCGCCCCGGTGGCCAGGTCGATCACCGCCAGCCGCGCGTGCGCGAGCCCGGCGCCGCCGTCGACATGGAAGCCGTAGCCGTCCGGCCCGCGGTGATGCAGGGTGCGGATCATCCGCTGCAGCGTGGCCTGCGCCGCGGCGGGTGCATCCGGTGGACCGAGGAAACCGGCTATGCCGCACATCGTGGCGTTTCCTCAGGGCCGCACCCGGCTGGTCGCGGGCAGCCGCCGCAGCACAAGTCCGGGCCACGCCGATACCGCCGCACGTCCATCGCCCACGGCCGGGGACAACCAGCCATGGAGAACCAGTGCGAACGATGACCTGACTTGGTCGGCATGGTGGCCCCCTACCCCATTGCCGCGGCCGGTTGTGCAGGCGCTCCCCCGGACACGTGTCTGTGTTTATAGAATGCATCAAGAAAGCGTGATTTACATCACACTTCAGGCAGGGTAATCCGTTTGCCGGCGGGCGAGCGGCAGTCGGCTTGGGGGATTCGTCGACATGTCACACGCAGGGGTGCAGGAGGCGCTCATCGCCATGCCCCATGTCGGGCCACGGTCCCTCGCCGGCGGATCGGCGTGCCGGCCCGCGCCGGACTGCCGGCCAAAGCGGGCGCGGCCGGGCCGGTCGACGGCGCCTGCCTGGGTCGATCACTGGAAGCGGTCGCCATGCCGAGCCGCACCGGACCCGGCGGGTCTACGCGGACACCTGCTGCGGTTGTGCCACCGCGCCGCGTGCAGCTACATCTGCGGCACCAATCCTGCGCGCACGCCCGATCGCTATGCGCTGCGGCGCCTGCCGGTCGGGCGCGGGATGGACGGCGGCCGGCTCGCGGCAATGCTGACCCTGCCCGAGCTGGGGAGCTATCCCACCGTCAGCCGGGTGTCCTGAGCCACCCGCTCAGAACGGCCAGCGGAATTCCACGTGCAGGTTGTTGAACTCGGGGTCGTCGAGGCGGCCGCCCGGCTGCGCGGTCAGCGCCTGCTGCATGCCTTCCACTTCCAGCGCCTGGCCCGCCGCGAAACGGGTGCCCAGCGCCTGCATCTCCACCAGCTTCTCGCACAGCACGCCGGCGCGATCCAGCTCGTGCGCCGGCACCTGGCGGAAGCTGAGGTCGGGGCGGGCGAACTTGCGCATGCCGCGGGTGTGCACCCAGGAGCGCTCGCCGCCTTCCTCGTCGCTGCGCAGGATCAGCACGTGGTTGCGCGGCGGCGCGCCGCCCGGCACCAGGTAACGCTCGCGCCACGCCGCGGTGCCGAACAGGCCGAGGATCTGCGGATCGAGGACCGCGCGGCCGCCGATGTCGAGCAGGGCGGCGAGCACGCCCAGGGTGTCGCGCAGGTAGTCTAGGCTGGGGCGATCGGCCAGCTGCCCGCGCACCACCAGCACCTCCGGTGCGACGCGTGCCTGCTCGAAGGTTTCCGGCGCGTCCTCGCGCAGGATCCCGCCCAGCGAGCCATTGAGCGGATAGCCCTCCCACTTGCGCAGTTCGAGGTTCTGGAAGCGCTGGAGATCCACGCCCGCGGGCAGGCCGGGGCTGCCGTAGCGCTGCGCCGGGATCACTAGCTCGCGTTCGAACTTGCCGAACACGTAGAACTGCAGCAAAGCGTCCTCGTCGGTGCCGGGTTGCCAGTAGGGGCGCGGCCACTCGGGGGTTTGCGCGGTCTCGGTCATCGGGTTGCCTGGGGTTGAGGGGAATACGGCACGGGGCGGAGCCACAGCCCGTTACCTATTTCGAAAATTTGCGGGACGCAAATTTTCATAACGGAAGCACGGCCTGCTGCAGTTCGATGCGGCCCTGGCCTTCCGTGATCTTCTTGAATTCGGCGCGGCTCACCGAGACATAGCGGTCGTTGCCGCCGATCTCAACCTGCGGGCCGTCGGTGACCGCGCGGCCCTGCGCATCCACGCGCACCACCATGGTGGCCTTGCTGCCGGTGTGGCAGATCGTCTTGATCTCCTGCAGCTCGTCGGCCCAGGCAAGCAGATAACGGCTGCCCTCGAACAGCTCGCCGCGGAAGTCGGTGCGCAGGCCGTAGGCCAGCACCGGAATGTGCAGTCGATCCACCACGTCGGTGAGCTGCCACACCTGCGCGCGGGTGAGGAACTGTGCCTCGTCCACGAACACGCAATTCAGCGTGCCGTGCGCGGCGATGTCGGCCTCGACCAGGGCGAGCAGGTTCTCGTCGCCGTCGAAGCGCCGCGCGTTCGCCTTCAGCCCGATGCGCGAGGCCACCACGCCCTCGCCGTGACGCGTGTCCAGCGCCGGCGTGAGGATCAGCGTGCGCATGCCGCGCTCGTGGTAGTTGTACGCGCTCTGCAGCAGCGTGGTGGTCTTGCCGGCGTTCATCGCCGAGTAATAGAAGTAGAGCTTGGCCATGACGGTACGCGGCGTTCGTGGACGTGCATGGTAGCGCGGCTGCCGCCCGCCCATGCTTCCCGCCGGCACCCGGGGCGGCGACGCCGCTCTGCTACCATCGGCCGCCGCCTCACGCACCGCTCCGATCCATGCTCAACCCGCAACAACTGGCCGCCGTCGAACACTGCGAAACCCCGCTGCTGGTGCTGGCCGGCGCGGGCTCGGGCAAGACCAGCGTGATTACGCAGAAGATCGCCCACCTGGTCCAGCGGCGGAAGCTGGCGGCCTCGAGGATCGCCGCGATCACCTTCACCAACAAGGCCGCCCGCGAGATGCGCGAGCGCGTGGGCAAGCTGGTCAGCAGCGAGGACGCCGCGGCGCTCACCGTGTGCACCTTTCATGCGCTGGGGCTGAAGTTCCTGCAGATCGAGCACGCACGCGCCGGGCTGCGCCGCGGCTTCTCTGTGCTCGACGCGGACGACAGCGAGGGTATCGTCAAGGAGCTGGCGCCGAAGGGCGCCAAGCCCGACGTGCTGTTCGGCCTGCGCAACCTGCTGGGGCGTGCCAAGAATGCCGGCCTCACGCCGGAGGAGGCGCTGGCCGCCGCACGCAGCCCGCGCGAGCTGGAGGCGGCGACGATCTACGAGCTGTACCAGGCGCGCCTCGCCGCCTTCAACGCGGTGGATTTCGACGACCTGATCCGCCTGCCACTGCGCATCCTGGAATCGGACGACGAATGCCGCGCCGCCTGGCGCGAGCGCCTGCGCTACCTGCTGGTGGACGAATACCAGGACACCAACGACGCGCAATACCGCCTGCTCAAGGCGCTGACCGGCGAGCGCGGCGGCATCACCTGCGTGGGCGACGACGACCAGAGCATCTACGCCTGGCGCGGCGCAAACCCCGAGAACATCGACCAGCTCGGCCGCGACTGGCCCAACCTGCGCGTGATCAAGCTGGAGCAGAACTACCGCTGTGGCAAGCGCATCCTGCGCGCGGCCAACGCACTGATCGCGAACAACCCGCACGCGCACGAGAAGAAGCTGTGGAGCGAGCACCCGGAAGGCGCGCCGATCCGCGTGCTGGAGTGCAAGGAGGCCGAGCACGAGGCCGAGAAGATCGCCTCCATAGCCGCCACCCTGGCCGAGAAGCACAAGGCACGCTGGCACGACATCGCCATCCTCTACCGCGGCAACTTCCAGGCACGGCCGCTGGAGAAGGCGCTGCGCCTGGCGCGTATTCCCTACCACCTCACCGGCGCGCTGAGCTTCCTCGACCGCGCCGAGGTGAAGGATCTGCTCTGCTACCTGCGCCTGCTCACCAACCCCAGCGACGACGCCGCCTTCCTGCGCGTGGTGAACGTGCCGAAACGCGAGATCGGTTCCACCACGCTGGAGAAGCTGGGCCAGCTCGCGCAATCGAAGCACTGCTCGCTGCTGGAGGCCACGCGCAGCGACGGCGTGCTGCGCCAGCTCACGCCGCGCCCGGCCGCCGCGCTGGCGGCGTTCTCCGACCTGCTGGACGAGCTACGCAGCGCCTCGCTGCACGAGAGCGCGGCGGATCTGGTCGAGCGCATCCTCAAGCGCACCGGCTACGCGGCGCAGCTTGCCGCCGGCACGCCGGACGCCAGCGTGCGCGAACGCAAGCTCGGCAACCTACGCGAACTCACCGACTGGTTCCGTGCGATGCAGAAGGGCGACAGCGCCGGCGACCTCGCCGCCCAGCTCGCCTTGCTCAGCCACGCCGACCGCGACGACCCCGGCAACGCGGTGCGCATGATGACCCTGCACGCGGCCAAGGGCCTGGAGTTCCGCTTCGTCTTCATCGTGGGCTGCGAGGACGGCACCCTGCCGCACGACGGCGCGATCGACGAGGGCCGCATCGACGAGGAACGCCGCCTGATGTACGTGGGCATCACGCGCGCCAAGGAACTGCTCACCCTGTCCTGGTCGGCGAAGACGAAGCGCTACGGCGAGGTGCACAGCAACCAGCCCAGCCGCTTCCTGCACGAACTGCCGCAGGCCGACCTGCACTGGCAGGGCAAGGATCCCGAGGCGGACAAGGAGTCGGTTCGCGAGACCGCCGAATCGCACATGGCGCGGATCAAGGCGATGCTCGCCGGCGGCTGACCCGTTGACAACCGCCGGCATGCCTTACAGTGTGCACAAGGCAGCCGGCCGGTCCTCGTCCCCGGCGCCAGGGGGAAAACCGTGATCGACTCGACCCGGGCTTACAGCAAGCTCGTCGCCGCCTTCAACCAGAACGACTGGCCGCGGGTGCAGCAGCGCGCTACCCAATTGCTGATCGTGGCACCAAACGACGCGCGCGTGCATTTCATGATCGGCATCGCCTGCATGCAGACGCAGCAGATGCCGCAGGCGCTGGAGCATCTGCTGAAGGCCACCCATCTGGAACCGCGCCGCGCCGACTACGTAGCGCAATACGCGAAGGCGCTGGCGCAGGCGCGCCGCTTCCGCGAGGCGCGGCTGGTCGCGGACCGCGCGATGACCCTGTCGCCCGGTGACGCGCAGACCCTGGATACGCTGGGCATGGTCTACCGGCACGCTAACGCCCCGATACAGTCGGCCAACGCCTTCCGCCGCGCCATGGCACTGGCACCAGAAGTCGCGACCATCCATCTCAACCTCGCCTACGCACTGAACGCGCTGGGCGACGCCGAAGGCGCCGAGCATGAGCTGGAAGCCTGCGTGCGGATCGAACCCCGCCACTGGTACGCACATCTGCTGCTCGCCCAATTGCAGAAGCAGACGATCGGCCACAACCACATCGCACGCATGCGCGAGCTGCTGGAGCGCCACGCCAATGATCCCGGCGCGCAACTGCTGGTCAACATCGCGCTGGGCAAGGAATGCGACGATCTCGCCGACTACCCTGCCGCATTCGAGCACTACACGCGCGGCAAGGCGGCCGGCCGGCGCATGCGGCCCTACACGTTCGCGCGCGACGAGGCGATGTTCGATGCACTGATCCGCGCCTTCCCCGCCGCTGACGCGGAACCCATCGACGGCGACCCCACGCGCGAACCGATCTTCATCATCGGTATGCCGCGCACTGGCACCACCCTGCTGGATCGTATCCTTTCCAGTCACCCCGACGTGCGTTCAGCGGGCGAACTGCAGAACTTCCCCACCCTGCTGCAGCAGGCCTCCGGCTGCCCCACCGCCCTGCTGGGCGAGGCGGACATCGCCGCCCGCACCCGCCACATCGACTGGCGACAACTGGGCTCCGCCTATCTCGCCAGCACGCGGCCGGTCAGCGGCGAGACGCCGCGCTTCATCGACAAGATGCCGCACAACTTTCTCTACGCCGGCTTCATCGCACGTGCGCTGCCGAACGCGAAGATCGTCTGCCTGCGCCGCGACCCGCTGGACACCTGCGTCGGCAATTTCCGCCATCTGTTCGAGCAGAATTCCGGGTTCTACGACTACTCCTTCGACCTCGGCGACATCGGCCGCTACTACATCCAGTTCGACCGTCTGCTGGCGCATTGGCGCAAGGTGCTGCCGGGACGCATCCTGGAGCTGCCCTACGAATCGCTGGTGGAGAATACGGAAACCGCAGCGCGCGAGCTGCTGGACTTCTGCGGGCTGCCCTGGGACGACGCCTGCCTACATTCGGAAAGCAACACCACGCCGGTCAACACGCCCAACGCCTGGCAGGTACGCGCGCCGGTTTACCAGCGCGCGATCGGCCACTGGCGGCACTACGAACCCCAGCTGCGCGACCTGCGCTGGATGCTGGCCGGCGCCGGCAGCTACCACTTCTTTCCCGCTACCACTATCGGGTAAGGCTGCCGTCGTCTCGCCTGGAAGTACCGCCACGGAGACGTACCCGCGGGATCGCTGAACCGCACGCAGCGAGTTGGCAACAATGCCGGTGGGAGACCGGGCGCATTTCGCACCTAGCAGCCATCACCTCCTGCAGGAAGGAGATTGCCACATGACCAGTCCGGAATGGGTACTTCACCAAGCGCTCGAGGCCTACAACCGGCGCGATTGGGCGGCAACCATCGACCTCGCCGGCAAGCTGCTTGGCCTCTCCCCAAGGCAGCCCCGATTGCACTACATGGTCGGCATCGCCTGCCTCGAACTGCACTCCATCGCGCCTGCCGTCAGACATCTTGCGGAAGCCGCATCCCTGGATCCGGCCAATCCGGCCTTTCTGAGCCAGTATGCGCGCGCGCTTGCCATTGCCCGCCAGACCGGCGAGGCGTTGCGCGTGGCAAGGCATGCGTTGACCTTCAATAGCCAGGACGTCGGCACGCTGGACACGCTGGGAGTGGTTTGCGCGCAGGCAAACTCACATGAACAGGCTTCCATGGCATTCCGTCGGGCCGTTGCGCTCATGCCCAATCAGGCCCATCTCCGCTTCAATCTTGCCACCTCCCTCGTTTTCACCGGCGATCTCGACGCTGCCGAGAAGGAACTCGAAGCTTGTATCGCATTGGACGAGTGTCACTGGAACGCCCATCTCTCGCTTTCCAGGCTGCGCCACCAGACACGCGAAAACAACCATTTGGAGAGGCTGGAAGCATTGCGCAATCGGTACGCTGGCCATGGTCACGCCCAGCTCTACCTGAACTTGGCATTGGCCAAGGAACATGAAGATCTGCGCGAATTTCCGGCAGCATTCGCTTGCTTGTCTCGTGGCAAGGGCGCAGGCAGGAGCCTGCGATCTTATGATGCGCGACGTGATGCGGCGCTATTCGAGTCAGTGAAGGCAGCCTTTCCGCGTGCTCCTGCCGAAATTGCCGGCGATGCGAGTCGCGAACCGATCTTCGTCATCGGCATGCCGCGCACGGGCACGACGCTGGTCGACCGCATTCTTGGCAGCCATCCGGACGTCTATTCGGCCGGCGAGCTGCAGAGCATGAGCATGGCCGCCAAGCGAGCATCTGGCAGCACAACCCCCTTCCTGCTCGATCCGGACACGCTCCGCCGCACCGCCACAATCGACTGGAAAGCACTTGGCGCCGACTATCTCTCCCGCACGCGCCCCACCACCGGCCACACCCTCCGGTTCGTGGACAAGCTGCCCCATAATTTTCTGTATATCGGTTACATCGTCCGGGCGTTACCCAATGCAAAGATCATCTGTCTGCGCCGCAATCCGCTGGATACGTGCCTGAGTAACTTTCGCCAACTCTTCGCGCTCACTTCGCCCTACTACGACTATTCGTTCGACCTGCTGGACACGGGCCGGTACTTCGTTCTTTTCGACGCACTGATGACGCACTGGCGACAGACGCTGGCTGGCCGCTTCCTCGAAGTCAGTTATGAATCGCTCGTGGACAATCAAGAAGCCGTCATCCGCGCGCTTCTTGACCATTGCGGTCTCGGCTGGCACGAGGCCTGCCTGCACTTTGAAGACAACCCGGCACCGGTAGCCACCGCCAGTGCCGTACAAGTCCGGGCGCCGATCTACCGTAGCGCACTGGCACGCTGGCGGAATTACGAAAACGAACTCGGCGGATTGCGTGAGCTCCTGGAAAAGGCGGGCGTGGACCCATTTGCCCACTAGCCGACACTCTTGGACAACCTTGCAAAAGCGGCTCAAGCGCTTCCTGCCGCTGCTCTACCTCACTTGGAGCCTGCAGCACCACTCACGAACAATCGGTTCTGGCTCAGCGCCAGTACTGGCAAGGGCCGGAGTGTCATGCACTCACCACAATAGAACGGCCCCGCCGAAGCGGGGCCGTCATTCGAACAACTACCATCAATACCGGCGTGCTTATTGGCTGCCAGCACCGAACTTGTAGTTCGCCTCGATGTACATCGCGCGGCCGTACACGTTGTAGTTGAGGACGTTGTACGGAGTACCTGAGGTACCCGGATAGCTGTGATCCATCGGCGGCATCTTGTTGAACACGTTGTTCACCAGGAACGACAGGCCAAGATTCCGGATCGGGTTAAAGGTCACGCTGGCGTTATACAACGTCCACGCCGACAGCTTGCCTGTACCCTTGTGGGTGTAATCGTCATAGACCGTAGCCAGGTAGTTTGGCGCACTGCCGTAGCGGTTGGCATACAGCGTGGCACTCCACTTATCCCTGCTCCAAGTGAGCGAAGCGTTGACCTTGCTCTTGAAGTCGGTGCTCCAACCTGGATGGCGCAGCAGATCGATTGCGGGATCGCTCGGGTAGGCCTGGTAGGTGTGCTTGAGCAGGTCGCTATAGGACGCATTCCACACCAGATTGCCCCACGAACCAATACCATGACCGTAGCTGAAGTTGGCCGAGATGGCGTTGACCTGCTCGTTGGAGACATTCACCTTCGGCGTGTAGATCTGTTCGATATCACCGAGCACCGGGACGCCCTTGTAGGTTCCGGTTGAGCCGCGCGTGATTTGCGCGTAAGCGGCTTGGCAAGTTCCCGAATTCTTGTCGATGATGCCGGCATCGCACTGGTATTGCGTGAGCGACAAACCGCTCGCGCTCTGCTGGTTCACTTCGTTGTTGATGTCCCAGTGCAAATAGTCCACGTTGAACGACATGCGCTCGATCGGTGCCCAGACGAAACCGTAGCTCCACACGGTGGCGGTAATCGGCTTCAAAGCGGTGCTGCCGGATTGCTGGCCGAAGAACTGCACGTCGCCATACTTGCTGGGACAGTCTGAGACGTTCGCGCCGACGTAGCCGAGGCGGGCGCAGTTGGCGTAGTCGACGACTTGGCTGTAATAGCCGCTCAGGCCCTGGAACTCGTCAGCCAGCGTCGGCACCTTGAACGCAGTGCCGTAACGGCCACGCAACAACAAGGTGTCGAACGGACGATATTCCAGGCCCAGATTGTAGGTGCCATGGCTGACGTCGTGGCCGGACACGTGGTAGCTGTCGTAACGACCCGAGACGTCGAGGGTCAACCGGCTCAGCAGCGGAAGCTTGAATTCGCTGGTAGCCGCCCAGCGCGAGCGGTGGCCGGCGCCCTGCACGTCAGTGGTACCCCAGACGTCACCATTGAGCAGGCGCGGATCAGGCGTGTAGTTCCACCCCTGGTTGCCTCCTTCCAGCACCACCGCCACACCAGCGTCGCCGCCGGGCAGGGCAAACAGCGAGGCATTGGTCACCTGGCCACGCAACATGTTGTCCCAGGTCTTTGCGTGTGTAGTCGTATAGCCCGTGAAGCTGTGGAAGTCCGTGGGGGACATCGGCGTGTAGAACGCCGCGTAGTCAATGTTGTCGAACCGGGGGTAGGCGTCGTAATACGGATCGAAACCGTTCTGTGGACCCAGCACGTGCGAGCGGAAATACGCATCGATGGGACCATCCCAGCGCTGGAAGCCACGTGAGATCAGCTGGTCGTCGGAATGGGTGAAGCCGAGGTCGTAGTCCCAGTTCTGGCCGATGGTGCCGCGGCCGCCCAGCGTGAGCATGTACGAATTCTCGTACTGCTTGTCCATGATGTGCTGGAAGCCTCCGACGTCCTCCGGCGAGAACGCACGCTGCAGGTTGATGAAGTCATCCAGGTTCGGGTCGTAGATGTAACCGTAGTCGACCGACGTACCCCACCACGTGTAGTTGGAGCCCACGTTGTACTTCTGCTCCTGGTAGTTGTAGAGAAGGTCGCCGTACAGCTGCAGGTTGTCGGTCACGTCGAACGTGTTGTGCGTGTAGAAGTTGGCCGTCTTCTCGTCGTTCTTCATCGTGGCGTAGCCGGGCGTGTACAGCGAACCGCAGTAGTAGCCGGAATTCTTGCGGTACTGCTTGCCTTCGGTGCCACCAAACTGGCCAGTGACGTTGGCGCAGTTGTTTGGGTCCTCGAACAGGTAGCCGGCACCAGTACCGCTGTTGACCAAGTAGTCACGCGAAGCCACCGGTGCACTGGTGCCCTGTGTGAAGAACTGCCTAGTCAGGCTACGGCTGGCAGTCCAGATCGGTTGTGACTTTTCGAACTGCGCGCCGATCAGCGAGTTGAATTTGCCGAAGCTGAAACTGTCGGCGAAGCTGATACGGCGGTCCGCACCGCCGCCATCCGAATACCAGCCGTAGCGCACATCAATCGCCGGCGCATCAATGTGCTTCTTCAGCACGATATTGATCACGCCCGCGATGGCGTCAGAACCGTACAGCGAGGACTGGCCACCCGGCAGGATGTCGATGTGATCGACCATGTCCATCGGGATGCCGCTGAGATTGTTGAATGCGTCGCTACCGTTGTACAGGGCCGGGAAGTTGCCCATCGGTCGACCGTCGATCAGGTACTTCACGAAGCCCACGGGCAGGCCGAACATGCTCAGGGTCTGCGCGCCTTGCGTGAACGAGGCAGACGTCGACGCGCCCTGTACGCTACCAGTCGCGAACGACGCCTGCTGCAGCGCTTCGGCCACGGTGCTGAAGCCCTTTTGCTTCATCTGTTCGGCGGTGATCGTGATGACCGGCTGGGCAGTCTCGATCTGGGTCTGCGGGATCAGCGAGCCGGTGACAGTGACCGCCTGCAGCTTCTTGGCGTTCCTGGCGTCGGGCGCTTGGTCTGCGCTCTGGTTCTGCTGCCCGGCAGCGGGCGCGGCAACCTGAGCATTCTGCGCGTGGACGGAAACAGCACTAAATGCCAGCGCCGCGACTACGGCCGCGGCCAGTTTCGACCTGATCATCATTTGGACCCCCTGAATGTACAAGGCAACAAACCCCGGCGCGCGGCCGGGAATCCGCACAAACGCATCGCATGTTCTGACGCGCGATCGAGCTGGTCCCAACCAGCCGATGCTTTTCTAGCGTGCGTTCCGCCCTGTTTATCACAAGTTCTAACGAGCAAACAACAATATTTCTACGTTTTCACCATGTTCTTGCGTCGCGCCGCATCATTTTTTGCGCCGCTACTACGCCATCTTGGGAGCGCGTCAAATCAGCCGCTGCATCTCCAGCTCGCCCTTGAGATAGGCGTAGTAGATCGGCGCGGCGATCACGCCGGGCAGGCCGAAGGCGGCTTCCAGCAGCAGCATGGCGATCAGCAGCTCCCACGCCCGCGCGTGGATCTGCGAACCCACGATGCGCGCGTTGAGGAAGTACTCCAGCTTGTGGACCAGGATCAGGAAGCCGAGCGCGGCGATGCCCACGCCCAGTGATACCGACAACGCCGCGACGGTGATGGCGGTGTTGGAAAGCAGATTGCCGACCACCGGCAGCAACCCGACGATGAAGGTGACCGCCACCAGGGTCTTCGACAGCGGCACGTGGATGCCCAGCAGCGGCAGCACGCCGAGCAGGAAGACCGCGGTGAGCACGGTGTTGACCAGCGAGATCTTGATCTGCGCGAACACGATGTCGTGGAACGCCTGGGCCAGCCGCTGGCAGCGCTGGCCCAGCGCCGCCGCCAGCGGCCCCACCTGGTGCGCCGGACGGGTGCGGCTCAACGCCACGATGGCGCCCAGCACCAGGCCGATCAGGATGTGCACGGACACGCGCGCTGCGCCCTTGCCCGCCGTCTGCAGGGTTGTCGCGTGCTTGCTGGCCAGCGCGACAAGGCCGTCGCGCAGGTCGTCCACGCTGTCGGGCAGGTGATCGACCAGCATCGCCGGCAACTGCTGGCGCGCCTTGTCCACCAGCGGCATCAGCTGCTGCTGCCACAGCAGCTCGGGATTGCCCAGCTCGCTGCGGAAGAAGCTGATCGCGCCGAGGATCAAGAGCACCAGCAGGCCCACCACGACCGCACCCAGCACGGCCACTACCACCACCCGGGCGCGATCGCCGGAGATGCGCCGCCCCAGCAGCGGCACCGCCGCCTGCACCAGTTCGTACACCAGCAGGCCCGCCAGCAGGGCGGAAATCAGGTGCAGCTGCAGCACCAGCCACAGCGCCAGCGCCGCAAGCACGTAACTGGCGGCGCGGATGGCGGACGAACTGGCGCGGGGCGTGGCGGACGTCGGATCGTGCATGCGGGCTCCGGCGATGACGGGGATGGCTGCCAGTCTGTCAGCCGGCGACGGCGGCAACCAGCCCCGGACACACCGCTGTCGTAAAATCCTGCAAGACTCGCCGCCCCTTTCCGGAGATATCCGTCCCATGCGATTCCACCTGCCGCTCGCCTTGGCCATCTCCGCCCTGCTCGCCGGCTGTGCTGCCACGTCTCCGCGCCCCGCGACCCCACCGGCAGCGGCAACGACGACTGCCGCGAACGACAACCTCAATGCGGTGGCCTGGACACAGACAGCGATCGAGCACGACCTGATCTACCTGCAGACTTATCGCGACGCGCAGTCGCGCCTGCTGGACGCCCTGCACGATCCGCACTGGGACGCGCTGACCAGGGAGGACCGTGCGGTGCCTGCCTCTGGCCTGCCGCCCGCGGTGGTGCTGGACATCGACGAGACCGTGCTGGACAACTCGCCCTACCAGGCCCGGCTGGTAAAAAGCGGCGGCAGCTACGACGAGGCCAGCTGGGCCGCGTGGTGCAAGGAGGAACGCGCCCGCGCCATGCCCGGCGCGCTGGCCTTCACCCGTTATGCCGCCGAGCACGGCATTGCGGTGATCTACCTCTCCAACCGCGCGCAGGACCTGGACACGGCCACCCTGGCGAACCTGCGCAAGCTGGGCTTTCCGGTATCCGGCCCCGATGCCTTCTTAGGCCTCGGCACAGTGCTGCCAGGTTGCGAGCAGGTCGGCACGGAGAAGGGTTGCCGCCGTCAGCTGGTGAGCCGCAGGTACCGCGTACTGATGCAGTTCGGCGACCAGCTGGGTGATTTCGTCGACATCGTTGCCAATACCGACGCAGGCCGTCGGCAAGCCATCGCCGGTTACATGGACTGGGTCGGAACGCGCTGGTTCGTGCTGCCCAATCCCACCTACGGCTCGTGGGAGCCGGCGCTGTTCAACAACGACTGGAGCGCACCTGCAGCGGAGCGGCGCCAGAAAAAGCTCGATGCCTTGCGATTTAATTGATTAAAAACAACTATATATAAAACAAAACAAAAGTGTTGCCTCAAGTTTAACGGCCCGGTAATATCTGCCTCGCCTACCTGCTGCTGACCAACGTTTCTGCAGGCAAGGCCATTTCCCACCGGCTCCGCCGGATTGCCCCGCGAGGCTCCGCCCGCGGGGTTTTTCTTGGGTTTTGCGATGCTCCCGATCTCGGGATCACGCGCACGGCGATCCATGGCCACACTTTTCATGATCTTTGCGATCGTCCCTGGTCGCGAAGATCAAACGGGCGGCCATCCATGGCCGCACTCTCCAATACGACGGCCGCAGATTCCTGCGGACGACCCTTGTCCCCCTTTGCAGCGCCGCTTACCCTGATCCGTCACCGCGCCAGCCGGCGCCTCCTGTTTCCCTGTCCAGCGAGACCTGCCCATGCACTTCCGCTCCCTTCGTCGCACCCTGCTGCCCCTGTTCGCCGTGCTGGCGCTCGCCGCCTGCCACAACAAGGACGAGGCGGCGCAGGTCGGCGGCAGCACGCCGGAGGCGGCGGTGCAGGGTTCGATCGACCTGCTCAAGGCGGGCGACTTCAACGGCCTGTGGAAGCACGCCCTGCCGCCGGCCGAATACGCCACCCTGCGCGCGGACTGGAGCCGCCGCAACGCGAACCAGCCGCCGGTCAGCGCCGCCGACAAGGCGAAATTCGACGAGGCGGTGCGGAAGCTCACCGGCCCGGATGCGGAGAACAAGCTCTACGCCGAGCTGCAGCCCAAGCTCAGCCAGATGGAGCAGCAGTACAAGGACCAGCTGCCGGTGATGATCAGCGTGGGCGATGCCCTGCTGAAGAACGGCGTGGCGCAGAACCAGAGTCTGGACAGCGAACAGAAGACCCAGGCGAACCAGCTGATCGACGTGCTGGTGCCGTGGGCGAAGCAGGCGCCGTGGTTCGACCAGGACAAGGCGAAGCAGGCCGTGGGCGTGGTGGTGGCCACCGCGCGCAAGCTCGACCTCAAGAGCCCGGACCAGTTGCGCACGATGGATTTCGACGCCGCGATGGCGAAGTACGCCACCGGTTATGCCGGTCTCAAGCAGTTGCTGGTGATCTACGGCCTTTCGGTGGACGACGCGCTGGATTCGGTCAAGCTCAGCACGCTCTCCAGCAAGGACGGCCGCGCGGTGGTGAAAATCGACTACACCCTGCTCGGCAAGCCGCTGTCCGCCGAATCCACCCTGGTGCAGCAGGACGGCCGCTGGTACAGCGAATCGCTGATCCGCAGCGTGCGCGATGCACACGAGCGTTTACAGCAGCCGGCCACGGCGGGCAGCGTGGCGGACGTGGCAAAGCCGGCCGTTCCGGCGACGGCCGCCAGCGCGGCCGCGAAGAACTGATCACTCCCCTCTCCCGCCTGCGGGCACGCGGGGAGGCGCCATTGATGGCGCCGGCTTTGAGGAGCGAGGAGAAGGATTGGGGGGGAGTGTGGTTTGGCAGGGGCGCCAGCCGGCACTCCACCCCAAACCTCTCCCCCAGGCAGGGCCTTGGGGAGAGGGAGTCCTTGCGCCACGCAGATATGCCAGGAATGCCCACCACACGCCCGGGCATGGTTTCGCGGGCGAGCCGGTAGAATAGACCGATGCAGAACACTTCCATCGCGGATTCCCCCCGCCGCCGCGGCCCCTGGTGGTTCCACCTGGCCGGACAACTGCTGCAACCCTGGGTGCGCATCCGCCGCGATCCGGCGGAACCGGCCACCCTGCTCAAGGCGGGCGTGCCGGTCTGCTACGTGATCGAGCGCGACGGCTTCTCCGACGCACTGATCCTCGACCGCGCCTGCCGCGAGGCCGGCCTGCCCGGCCCACTGCAACCCCTGGCTGGCACCCGCCGCAGGCGCTCGGTGTTCGCCCTGATGCGCCGCGACGGCTGGCTGTTCGGGCGCAAGCGCCACCGTTCGCCGAACGAGCCGCTGGGCCAGCTGGTGCATTCGCTGGAAGGCATGCCCGACCGCGACATCCAGATCGTGCCGGTGTCGATCTACGTGGGCCGCGCGCCGAACCGCGATTCCGGCTGGTTCAGCGTGTTGTTCTCCGAGAACTGGGTGATGGTGGGCCGCTTCCGCCGCCTGCTTGCGCTGCTGCTGAACGGCCGCGACACCGTGGTGCACTTCGCCCCGCCGGTGTCGCTGCGCGAGGTGCTGGCCGAGTCCGGCGAACTGCCGCCGCCGCGCTTCGCCCGCAAGCTGGCGCGCGTGCTGCGCACCCACTTCCGGCGCATCCGTGCCGCGGTGATCGGCCCCGACCTCTCGCACCGACGTACCGTGGTGGACGATGTGTTGCGCGCCGAACCGGTGCGCGCCGCAATCGCCGCCACCGCGGCCAAGGAGAAGATCAGCGAGGCCAAGGCCTGGCGCCGCGCGCAGAAGATGATGCTGGAGATCGCCGCCGACTACTCGCACCCGGTGGTGCGCTCGGCCACGTTCCTGCTGTCGAACTTCTGGAACAAGCTGTACGACGGCATCGCCATGCACCACTTCGACAAGGCCCGCGCCGCCGCGCCCGGGCACGAGGTGGTGTACGTGCCCAGCCACCGCAGCCACGCCGACTACCTGCTGCTTTCCTACCAGCTGCACATGTCCGGCGTGGTGCCGCCGCACATCGCGGCCGGCGTCAACCTCAACCTGCCGCTGATCGGACCGATCCTGCGCCGCGGCGGCGCGTTCTTCATGCGCCGCACGTTCAAGGGCAACGCGATGTACTCGGTGATCTTCAACGAGTACATGGCGCAGCTGATCGACCGCGGCGTGCCGATGGAATACTTCATCGAGGGCGGCCGCTCGCGCACCGGGCGCCTGCTGGCGCCGCGTGCCGGCCTGCTGTCGATGACCGTGCGCGCGTTCCTGCGCGCGCCGCGCCGGCCGGTGCTGTTCCAGCCGGTATACATCGGCTACGAGAAGCTGATGGAGGGCAAGAGCTACGCGGGCGAACTCAGCGGCCAGCCCAAGGAGAAGGAAACCCTGTTCGCCCTGCTGCGCGGCATCAGCGGGCTGTTCAAGCAGCGCTACGGCCACGTCACGATCAACTTCGGCGAGCCGATCGAGCTCAGCCCGCTGCTGGATGCGGCCAGCAGCGACTGGCGCAGCGCCAGCGCCGATCCCGACAGCCGTCCCGAATGGCTGGGCGGCGTGATCGACCAGCTCGCCGAGCGGATCCAGGTCAACGTCAACCGCGCCGCCGACGTCAACCCGATCAACCTGCTCGCGCTCACCCTGCTGGCCACGCCCAAGCATGCGATGGCCGAGAACGACCTGCTGGCGCAGCTGGAACTCACCAAGTCGCTGCTGCTGGAGCTGCCCTACTCCGACCGCGTCACGATCACGCCGATGGACCCCGCCGGCATCATCGCCTACGGCGAGCAGATGGGCTGGATCCGCCGCATCAAGCACCCGCTGGGCGACGTGCTCAACGTCGAGGGCGAGCAGGCGGTGCTGCTCAGCTACTTCCGCAACAACGTGCTGCACCTGGCCGCAGCCGCCGCGTGGGTGGCCTGCTGCTTCCTCAACAACCGGCGCATGTCACGCGCCTCGGTGCAGCGGCTGGGCCGCATCATCTACCCGTTCCTGCAGGGCGAGCTGTTCCTGGCCTGGGACGAGGAAGGCTTCGGCACGCAGCTGCAGGCCACCATCGACTTCTTCGTGCGCCGCGGCCTGCTCGAGACCACCGGCGAAGGCCGCATGCTGGAGCGCGCGCCGGGCCAGGACGACAGCGCGTTCCAGCTCCGGATCATCGCGCGCAGCCTGATCCAGGCCTTCGAGCGCTACTACATCGCGATCGCCGCGCTGGCCAAACATGGTCCGCACGCGCTCACCGCCGCCGAGCTGGAGAACACCTGCACGCTCACCGCGCAGCGGCTGTCACTGCTCAACGAGCTCAACGCGCCGGAGTTCTTCGACAAGGCGCTGTTCCGTGGCTTCATCCAGAAGCTGCGCGAGCGCCGGGTGGTGTGGACCGACGAGGCCGGCAAGCTGGACTACGACAGCGCGCTGGACGACATGGTGCGCGACGCGCGGGTGATCCTGTCGCGCGAGATGCGCCATTCCATCCTCAAGATCACCCCCGGCGGCGATCGCGAGGTGGTGGCCGACGAGCCGGTTTCCGAAGCCGCCACGCCGGCGCCAGCCGCCGACGCCGGCGAGCTGCACCAGCGCCACGTAGCCGCCGAGCACGAGAGCCATCGCACGCACGCCACCGGCACTCCGGCGGACGCGGGCGAGGAAACGGAAGGCACGCAGCGCGACCTGCCGCTGTGACGACCCATCATTCTTTGCAGGCATGACGCCATGAACGAGCAGCCCACCACCCATTTCGGTTACCGCGACGTGCCCGTCGCCGACAAGCAGAAGCTGGTCGGGGAAGTGTTCACCTCGGTCGCGCGCAACTACGACCTGATGAACGACCTGATGTCGTTCGGCATCCACCGCCTGTGGAAGCGCCACTTCGTGGCAATCAGCGGCGTGCGCAAGGGCGACCGCGTGCTGGATCTCGCCGGCGGCACCGGCGACATCGCCGCGCTGCTCAAGCCGGTGGTGGGCGAACAGGGCGAAGTGGTCGTCGGCGACATCAACGCGGCGATGCTCGGCGTAGGCCGCGACCGGCTTACCGACCGCGGCCTGGTCGACGGCCTGCGCTGGGCCCAGCTCAACGCCGAATGCCTGCCGTTCCCGGACAACAGCTTCGACGCAGTGACCATGGCCTTCGGCCTGCGCAACGTCACCGACAAGGACAAGGCGCTGGCCGACATCTGCCGCGTGCTCAAGCCCGGCGGCCGCCTGCTGGTGCTGGAGTTCTCGCGCGTGCAGAGCGAGCTGTTCAACAGGCTCTACGACTTCCACTCGTTCAAGGTGTTGCCGAAACTCGGCCGCCTGTTCGCCGGCGATGCCGACAGCTACCGGTACCTCGCCGAATCCATCCGCAAGCATCCAGACCAGCAGACGCTGAAAGGCATGATGGAGCGCGCCGGCTTCGGCAAGGTCGAGGTGCGCAACCTCTCGAACGGCATCGTGGCGATCCACCGCGCCTACAAGTTCTGAAGGACGGCGCATGAGCCACGGAATGCAGCAACTGGAACGGCTGAAGGCCTTCTCCGACGCCGTGTTCGCCATCGCGATCACGCTGCTGGTGATCGAGGTGCACGTGCCGCGGCTGGACACGCTGGACGATGCCGCCTACCTCGCCGCACTGGCGCACCTGATGCCGAGCTTCATGGGCTTTGTGCTGAGCTTCCTCACCATTGGCGCACTGTGGATCGCGCACCACCGGCTGTTCGGCGTGCTGGACGGCTACGAGCCACGGCTGATGTGGCCGAACATGCTGCTGCTGATGCTGATCGCCTTCATGCCGTTCGCCACCGCGCTGATGAGTTCCAACCCGCTCGCGCGCGTGCCGGAAGTGTTCTACTCGGCCACCCTGCTCGCCGCCGGGCTGCTGCAGTTGCTGCTGTTCCAGCTCGCGCTGCGGCCCGGGCGGGTGCGGGCCGGGGTGCCACCGGAAGAGGTCAATGCGCTGCGCTGGCGCGCGCTGACCCTGCCCACGGCGGCCACCGCCGCGCTGCTGGCGGCTCCGCACATGCCGGGCAACAACAACTTCTTCCTGCTGACGATTCCGCTGCTCGCCCGCATCTATGTCGCGATCGGCCGCCGCCGTGCACTGCGGCGCATGGACGCGGCGGCGACTGACTGAGAACGCGGTTGATCCAGATCAGTGGCCCGCCGACGCACGCAGCCTATGTTGGTGCTCCCTCTCCCGCGAGCACCCACCGATGTCCCCCGACACTGTCTTCGACCAGCACACGCACCTCTTCGACGCCCGCGGCGTGGCCCGGCGCTTCCGCCACTCTGCGATCTTCGGCGCCATCGGCGTGCTGCGCTCGGGCGAGACGATGCGCTTCGTCAACGACCATGACCCGCTGCCGCTGATCGCCCAGCTGCGCGAACGCCTCGGCGAGCACCTCACCGTGACCTATCGCCAGCGCGATGCCGACGCGGTGGTGGTCGACTTCGGCATCACCGGCCTGCCGGAGGAGTGATGGGCCATCCCGCGTTCTTCGACAAGGCGCCGCGCATCCTGGTGCGCGACCCGTTGGCCGACCTGCTCGGCGCCGCCGAGGGCGGCCTGTTCGAATACCGCTACCTCGACGCGGTGCGCCTCGCCGGCCACTCCTGTCCCACCGTGGCCGGCGCGTGGCTGACGGCGCGGGCGGCGCTGCGTGCGTTGTATCCGGACGAGCCGGCGGAGCGCGGTGGCATCGCGGTGCGGATGCCGGCGCCGGTGGACGAGGGCGTCACCGGCGTGATCTCGCAGGTGCTCACCCTGGTCACCGGTGCCGCCGCCGGGAACGGCTTCCACGGCATCGGCGGCTGCCATGCACGGTCCGCCCTGCTGAGCTTCGCGGACGCACCGACCGGCGGCGCGATCCGTTTCAGCCGCCGCGACAACGGCAACACGGTGGCGGTGGAACTGGATCTCGCGCGCGTGCCGCCCGCACCGCAGCTGCGCGAGTTGATGACTGCCGCACTGCAACCGGTTGCCACCGATGTGCAGCGATCCGCGTTCGCACAGGCCTGGCAGGAGCGCGTGCGCCGCCTGCTGCTGGAGCATGCCGACGATCCTGCGGTGCTACGAGTGACGCAATTGCACTGAGGCCAGCGCCGCTCTTTCCCGCGATATCGCACACAACCGCGCTTGCTGGCCGGAGTCTGAACAAGCTCCGGGAAGTGCGTCATCGGCGACTTCGGCACCCCGTTCTCCGCTCCAGACCGCCCGTGCAACGGGTGGCACCCACGAGGAGGAGAGCATCATGCAGAACCATACGCAGAAGTGGCTGGTCGTCGGCCTGCTGGGCCTGTGCGGGCTGGGCGGCGTGGCGGCCGTGCAGGCACAGACCGCGCCCGCCCAGAACGCGGCCAGCGACACCCAGCGCGACGCCAACCAGCAGCAACGCATCGACCAGGGCCTGAAGTCCGGCCAGCTCAGCACGCGCCAGGCGTCGAACCTCGAGCAGCGCGAGGCGAACCTGAACCGCACCGAGCAGCGCGACATGCGCAGCGGCCCGATGACCAAGGCCGAGAACGCGCAGATCCAGCGCATGCAGAATCGCGACAGCGCGGCGATCTACAAGGACAAGCACGACGCGATCACCGGCAACCCGAATTCGGCCTCGTCGCGCCGCCTGCAGGCCGACGCGCAGCGCAATGCGAACCAGGAGCAGCGCCTCGCCAACGGCGTGAAGTCCGGCCAGCTCACCAATCGTGAGGACGCGCGCATGCAGGGTCGCCAGGCGCACGTCGACCACATGGAGCACGTGGCGGGCGCCAACAACGGCCGTGTCGGCCCGCACGAACAGAAGCGCATCCAACGCGCCGACAACCGCGATAGCAAGCGCGTCCACCGCGTCAAGCACAATCAGGCGAAGCGCTGATCCGCTCCACCGCCAGTCAGCGCGGGCCTGCCCCGCGCTGACTGGCGCACCGACGACTCAGGACGCGCGCAGATCCTGCAGCCAGGTACCCGCGCGATGCGCCTCGTCCTCGTGCTCCGGGTCGCGCCAGGCTTCGGCCAGCGCGGCGGCATACCACTCGCGCATCGCCGGCAGATCGAGCAGATGCTGTGCATAGGCCATCGCCGCGGCGCCAAGCTGCAGGCCGTAGCTCTGGATGCGGAACGCCACCGGCGCGTAGAACGCATCGACCGCGGTGAACGCCTTGCCGGCGAGGAACGGGCCGCCGAAGCGGGCCAGCCCTTCGTTCCACAATTCGTCGATGCGGGCCAGGTCCTTGCGCAACGCCATGCTTGGCGCATCGACGCGCACGCGGACACCGCAGTTCATCGTGCACACGTTGCGCAGTTCGGGAAAGCCGGAGTGCATCTCGGCGGCGACGCAACGCGCCCATGCGCGCGCCCGCGCATCGGCTGGCCACACGCCGGGATCGCTCTCGGCCACGTACTCGGTGATCGCCAGCGAGTCCCATACCACGGTATCGCCATCGCGCAGGCACGGCACCTTGCCGGTGGGCGAGAACGCGCGGAACTCGTCCCAGTTCGCACCGGCTCCGCCGGTAAACGGCACCAGTTTCTCGTCGAACGCGAGGCCGCGCTCGCGCAGCAACACCCACGGCCGCAGCGACCACGAGGAGTAGTTCTTGTTGGCGATGTAGAGCTCAAACATGCGGCACTCCAGCTTGGGTTGGAAGTTCAGGACGGCTTGCACGCCTCGGCCAGTGCCGCCGCCGGCGCCACGGCGCGCCGGCGCGCATTCGCCAGCACCACGCCGCCGATCACGATCGCGCCGCCCACCAGCACCATCGCGCCGGGCACCTCGTGCAGCCACACCCAGCCGATCACGATGGCGATCGGTGGCGAGAGATAGATGAAGCTGGACACCCGCGAGGCGCTGGCGCGATGCACCGCGACGTTCCATGCGAGGTAGCCGACGAAACTGGGCGCGATGCCCAGCCACAGCAGCGCAGCGATGTGCGACCACGGCGCCGCCGCCAGCGCCTGCGGCAGGCCGCCCGTGAACGGCAGGCAGCCCAGCGTCCCGGCGAAGAACGTGAAGGCGGTGACCGCCAGCGTGCTGGACCGCGCGAACATCGGCTTCTGCCCCACGAAGAAGACCGCCGAGGCCAGCACGCAGACCAGCACCAGCAGCGCCTTCGGATCGGCTTCGACCTTCTGGCCGCTGGCCAGCACCACCAGCACCGTGCCGACCAGCGCGATGGCGAGGCCGATCCAGGTGCGCAGGCTCAGGCGCTCGCGCAGCCACAGCGCCGACAACGCCGCCGTCGCCGCGGGCACCAGGCAGATGATGATGGACGCGGTGCCGCTGGCGATGCGCGTTTCCGCCCAGTTGAGGCAGGTGTGGTAGGTGGTGAGGCCGACCAGCCCGAGCACGAACAGCCGCGGCCAGTCGCGCAGCGCCGGCAGCGGCACGCGCTTGGCCACCAGCAGTGCCGCGAAGCACAGCGAGCCGATGGCGAGGCGCGAGAACGCCACCTCGCCCGGCGTGAACGAGGCCAGCGCGTAGGCGATCGCCGCATAGGCCGACGACCAGGTGACGAGGGCGATGGCGATGCAGACGAGGGCCCGTGCATCGAGGCGTTCGGCGGAAACCATGGGCGGATTCTGTGCTGGGGAGTGCGCATCCTAGTCTTGCGGGCGATGCCGCGGAATAATGCATCGGCAGGCCGGCGGGATGTTTCGCCATCGATCGAAATGAAACCGGAGCACACCACCTTGGAATCGAAACCCGAACTGGATGCCAAGGACTGGCACATCCTCGAGGCCCTGCAGCGCGACGCGCGCCTGGGCTACGCCGAGCTCGGCCGCAAGGTGAAGCTCTCCGCACCCGCCGTGGCCGAGCGCGTGAAGCGGCTGGAGGAAGCCGGCGTGATCACCGGCTATCGCGCGGTGGTGGAACCGAAGCGGTTGGGCTACCGCATCGAGGCGATGGTGCGGCTGCGCTGCGACGGCGGCATCTGCGCACGCATCGGCAGCATCGTCGCCGACATCCCCGAGGTGCTGGACTGCCGCCGCCTCGCCGGCGAGGACTCCGCCCTGTTGCGCGTGGTGGCGATGTCCATCGGCCACCTCGAAAGCGTGCTCGACCGCCTGCTGAAGATCCACGCCAGCATCAGCACCACCACCCTCATCGTGCTGCAGGCGCCTCACGCGAACCGCGCGATCACCCGCACGATGTGGGACGCCGCGCGCAAGCTGCCGCTGGATTGAACCGGCTCCGCCCGCGATATGTCCATGAATCGCACCTGTCCCGCCGCGCCGGCCATGCCGGCACCGTGCGGACGCGGGGACCGATGCCGACGCACGGCATGCATACTCTGCCCTCTCGCCCTGACAAGTGAACCGCCATGACCGAGAAGCTGCCGCCTGTCCCCGCCCCCACCGACGAAGGCGCGCCCGACGACCCGGCCCGCCGCCGGCTTCTGGGCGGCATCGCGCTGGTCGGCGCCGCGCTCGCCATGGGTGGTTGCAAGACCGCCGCGACCAGCCGCGCCGCGCCCGCCGCCAGCGGCGTCGACGGCGCGCTGGATGCCGCGCTGCGCAAGCACATCCGCCACGTGGTGGTGATCTACGCGGAGAACCGCAGCTTCAACAACCTGTTCGGGGATTTCCCCGGCCTTGCGCAGCCGCTGTCCGCGTTGACGCCGGAACAGTACCGCCAGCGCGACCGCGATGGCCGCCTGCTCGACACCCTGCCACCGATCTGGCACGGCCTGGTGCCGCACAAGCAGGTGTTGTACGACCGCGAGTACCAGATCGCCGAGGATGCAATCAAGGGCCTCGCCAACGCACCGTTTGCGTTGCGCACTCCGCAGGGCGAGCCGCTGCCCCAGGCGCTGGTCACCCGCGACCTGATCCACAACTTCTACAACAACCAGCTGCAGATCAACGGCGGCAGGAACGACGGCTTCGTGGCCTGGGGCGATAGCGGCGCACTGGTGATGGGCCACTACGGCGACAGCGCGGACAAGCTCGCGCTGTGGCAACTGGCGAAGCAATACACGCTGTGCGACAACTTCTTCATGGGCGCCTTCGGCGGCTCCTTCCTCAACCACCAGTACCTCGTCGCCGCGCAGCCGCCGTTCTTCCCGCACGCCGACCAGGGGCCGGCAAAGTTCCAGATCGCGGAACTGGAGGGCGACGATCCCACCGGCATCCGCCCGAAGCTGGCCGAGGATTCGCCCGCCAGCGCGATGCAGGGCCGGCCGAAATTCGCCTCGCGCATGGCGCTCACGCCCGACTTCTGGGCGGTGAACACGATGGGCCCGCCCTATGCGCCAGCCTTCACCGAGGATCCGAAGAACCCGCTGCTGGCCGATCCCGCCGACCCCAGCACGCTGCTGCCGCAGGACCACGCCACCATCGGCGACCGGCTCAGCGCGAAGGGCATCGGCTGGGCCTGGTACGGCGGCGGCTGGCAACTGGCATTGGACGGCAAGGGCGTGCGCGGCACGCACGACAGCTTTCCCTACGCGCCGAACTTCCAGATCCACCACCAGCCGTTCAACTACTTCAAAGCCTTCGCACCCGGCAGCGCCGCGCGCGCGCGCCACCTGCGCGACGGCGGCACCGGCGGCAACGCGGCCACCAACCATTTCATCGCCGATATCGAACGCGGCACGCTTCCCCCAGTGGCGTTCTACAAGCCCGAGGGCGACCTCAACATGCACGCGGGCTATTCCGACGTGGCCGCAGGCGACGCGCACATCGTGCAGATCGTCGAGGCGCTGCAGAAGAGCCCGCTGTGGCCGCACACCATGGTGGTGATCACCGTGGACGAGAACGGCGGCTGGTGGGATCACGTGGCGCCGCCCAAGGGCGACCGCTGGGGGCCGGGCACGCGCATTCCCGCGCTGGTGGTCTCGCCGTATGCGAAACGTCACCACGTCGAGCACACCGTCTACGACACCGGCTCGATCCAGCGCCTCCTCAACCGCCGCTTCGGGCTGCAGCCGCTACCCGGCATCACGATGCGCGACCAGGCGATGCGCGACGCCGGCGGGCCGGCGCCGGGCGATCTCACCGAGACACTGCAGTTCGGCTGACGCGCTTCCCCCACCACGCGCCAATCGTGGCTCGGGATGAATCCCGACCTACGAGTCCCTCTCCCGCAAACGGGAGAGGGGTGGGAAGAGGGTTCTTGCCACACCAACGGATACCGCCACCATGCGCGAGCTCTACCCGGAAATCGAACCCTTCCGCAACCGCCGCCTCGCAGCGGACGCACGCCACACGCTGCACGTGGAGGAATGCGGCATACCCGGCGCACTGCCCGTGGCGTTCCTGCACGGCGGCCCCGGTGCAGGCATCGCGCCATACCATCGCCGCTTCTTCGATCCGGCGCGCTGGCACGTCGTGCTGTTCGACCAGCGCGGCGCGGGGCAGTCCACGCCGTTCGCCGACCTCGTCGACAACACCACTGCGCATCTCGTGGCCGACATCGAGGCGCTGCGCGAGGAGCTGGGCATCGAACGTTGGGTGGTATTCGGCGGTTCGTGGGGTTCCACGCTGGCCCTGGCCTACGCCGAGGCACATCCCGAGCGCGTGCTGGGCCTGGTGCTGCGCGGCATCTTCCTCGCTCGCGACGAGGAGCTGCGCTGGTTCAACGAGATGGACGGCGGCGCACGCTACATCTTCCCCGAGCGCTGGGCGCGCTTCCGCGATTTCATTCCGGAAGCCGAGCGCGGCAACATGACCGAGGCCTACTGGAAGCGCCTCGACGGCGACGACGAAGCCCTGCGCCTCGCCGCCGCACGCGCCTGGAGCGCCTACGAGGGCGGCAGCACCACGCTGGTCCACGACCCCGATGCGCCCGGCGATTTCGACGAACCGCACAAGGCGGTGAGCCTGGCCCGGCTGGAAGCGCACTACTTCCGCCACGGCATGTTCCTCGAACCCGGCCAGTTGCTGCGTGACGTGCCGAGGATCCGCCGCGTCCCAGCCACCATCGTGCATGGCCGCTACGACATCATCTGCCCGGTGAAGACCGCGCTCGACCTGCACGCGGCGTGGCCCGAGGCCGAGCTGCGTATCGTGCTGGCCGGTCACAGCGCGGCCGACCCGGCCATCGTCGACGCGCTGGTGCAGGCCACCGACAAGCTGGCGGACCGCTACGGCTGACCCGCGGGTGGCCGAGCCCAATGCGCAGACTCCGCTGCGCTAGGCCCGCAGCAGCGACCGGGCGCGCTCGTGTTCGGTCAGCCACTGGCGGAAGCCGGCATCGTCCAGCGGGCGGCAGATCAGGTACCCCTGCAGGCCGTCGCAGCCCATCTGTTCCAGCGCGCGGCGCTGGAGCGCGGTTTCCACGCCCTCGGCCACCGCGACAATGCCGAGCCGGTGCGCCACGTCGATGATGAAACCGGCCAGCGGCTTGGCGACCTCGGGCGTCAGCTCGCTGACGAAGGCGCGGTCGATCTTGATCATCTCCAGCGGCAGCCGCTGCAGGTAGCTCAGCGAGGAGTAGCCCACGCCGAAGTCGTCCAGCGCAAGGTGGAAGCCTGTCGCGGCGAGTTGCTGCATGGTCTCCAGCGCGCTGTCGAAATCCTGCAGCAACGCGCTCTCGGTCAGCTCCAGCGTGAATCGCGCGGGATCGATGCCGGCCGCGCGCACCTGCGCGGCGAACAGGGCGGCGAGCCGCGGCTGGACCAGCTGCCAAGCGCTCACGTTCACCGCCAGGCGTCCGCGGAACGGCACGCCGTCGCGGTCCCACGCCCGGAGGCAGGCGCAGGCCGCGCCCACCACCCAGTTGCCCAGTGCGTGGATCAGTCCGGTTTCCTCGGCCATCGGGATGAACTCGGCCGGCGGCAGGTCGCCCAATTGCGGATGGCACCAGCGCAGCAACGCCTCGGCACCCAGCAATTCGCCCTGCGGGCTCAGCTGCGGTTGGAAATGCAGGGTGAACTGCGCATCCATGCTGCCCTGCTCCAGCGCCGCGCGCAGGCCGCGTTCGAGCAGCAGGCGCGTACCTGCTTCCTGCTGCATCGGTGGCAGGAACAGGCGCACCGTGCCGCGGCCGGCGGCCTTGGCCCGGTACAGCGCGATGTCGGCCCGGCGCAGCAGGTCGGCCACATCCGCCTCGCCGTCCGGGAACAC
The DNA here is from genome assembly GCA_035277325.1 of Rhodanobacter sp. Lineage (GTDB taxonomy): Bacteria > Pseudomonadota > Gammaproteobacteria > Xanthomonadales > Rhodanobacteraceae > Rhodanobacter_A. Next base: position 5,717 of record DATEKS010000124.1, on the reverse strand, counting down.
CGCCACGCCGACGCTGGCGCCCGCGGCCAGCACGCGGTTGCCCACGCTCACCGGCTCCGCCAGGCGCGCGATCATGCCGGTGGCGACCTGCTGCGCGCGCGCCTGCACCTCGGCCGGCGTGCCTTGCAGCGGTTCCAGCAGCAGCACGAACTCGTCGCCACCGAGGCGCGCGAGCACCGCTCCCGGCGGCACCACCGCAAGCAGGCGGTCGGCGATCGCCTGTAGCAGGTGGTCGCCGACGTGGTGGCCGAGGCCGTCGTTGATGGTCTTGAAGTTGTCCAGGTCGATCAGCAGCAGCGCGCCGTGCTGGCCGTGCGCCAGCGCGTCGGCATGCCACTCGGCGAGGCGGTCCAGCAGGTGGGCGCGGTTGGGCAGGCCGGTCAGGCTGTCGTGGTAGGCGATGTGGCGCAGGCTCAGCTCCGCCTCGCGACGCGTATGCGCCTCGGCCTCCAGGTCCTGCCTCGCGCGCTCCAGCTGCATCGAGCGCTGTCGCAGCTGCGCCGCCAGCGACAGGCTCATCAGCAGCACGAAGGGCAGGAAGGCGAAGGCATCCAGGTACGGCGAGCGCACGCCGAGCCAGTCGATCGCGATGTCGCCCCACAGCAAGGCCGCGAACTGCACGAACAGGCAGATGCCCAGCAGCAGGGCCAGCATCGACTCACCCCGGCGGTACTGCCGCCAGGCACGCCACAGTGCCCAGAGGAACAGCGCGTAGCTCGCCAGATGGAACAGCCAGCCCCAGATCGAGATCGTGCCGGCGATGCCGTACAGGCGCTCGCCCCAGGGCAGCACGTCGCCCGATGTCGTCACAAGCTGCGTGTAGAACAGGGTGGTCGGCGTCACCCAGTTGAGCCAGAGGAACAGCAGCAGCAACGCGCCCAGCACCAGCTTCACGCGACGGGGCACCACCGCGCCGGTATAGCCGCCGATGAACGCCACGAAGGGAAGGTAGGACAGGACCGCCATCCCGATCATCCAGCGCAGCGCGGCGGTCGCCCCGGGCAGGCTGTCGGCGGTGCGCAACAGCAGGTTGCCTAGCGCGAGGCCGGCGAGGCAGAGGCACAGCATCGCGTAGGAGAGGTGGATGGTCTCGCGCCGGCGCCACAGGCCGATCACCGCGAACTGCACGCCGGAAGCGAGCGCGATGCCGGTGGTGGCGATCAGCGCGGCGGTGAAGTAGCCGAACCCCGTCGGACCCACGTCGACCAGCATGCTTCCCTCTACGAACCGTAAACCACCGGGCGCGACAGGCGGTGGCATCCATGCCGGCAGCTTGCACCTTTTTGCCGTCGAGAAACAGCTGCCCCGGCAGCTGCCGGAGCGCCGTGCCGACGGCCGCCCGGGCCTTCCGTCACGGGCGGTTGCCGGCGCGCCGGTGGCATACTCCGCGCTTCCGTTTCCCTGTCGGAGCCGCTGCATGCGCCTGCTTCCCCTCCTCGCCCTCGGTGCCTTCGTGCTGCCGCTGGCCGCCCGCGCCAACGACCCGAACTCGTACGCCCAGCCCGACCAGGTGGTGGTGACGCATCTCGACCTGGACCTGAAGATCGATTTCCCGCACAGGCAGCTGGACGGCGTGGCCACGCTGAAGCTGGACTGGAAGAACCCGCAGGCGGCGACGCTGGTGCTGGACACGCGCGACCTGAAGATCGCCTCCATCGATGCGGTGGACGCCGACGGCAAGCCCCGCGCGCTGAAGTACGCGCTGGCGCCCGCCGACAAGGAACTTGGCAGCAAGCTCACCATCGAGACGCCGAAGCATCCGGCGCAGGTGCGCATCACCTATGTCACCTCGCCCGGCGCCTCCGGCCTGCAGTGGCTGCCGCCCGCGCAGACGGCGGACAAGAAGGCGCCCTTCATGTTCTCGCAGTCCGAATCCATCCACGCGCGCTCGTGGGTGCCGCTGCAGGATTCGCCCGCGATCCGCTTCACCTACGACGCCCACGTCAGCGCGCCGAAGGACATCCGCGTGGTGATGAGCGCGCTCAACGACGCGAAGCATCCGCTGGACGGCGATTTCCGCTTCGACCAGCCGCACCCGATCCCCTCCTACCTGCTGGCGATCGCCGCCGGCGACATCGCGGTGAAGGAAACCGGGCCGCGCTCCGCGGTGTACGCCGAGCCCTCGGTGGTGGACGGCGCCGCGCGCGAGTTCGCCGACACCGAGAAGATGATCGAGACCGCCGAGTCGCTGTACGGCCCCTACCGCTGGGGCCGCTACGACCTGCTGGTGCTGCCGCCCTCGTTCCCCTACGGCGGCATGGAAAATCCGAACATGACCTTCGCCACGCCGACGATCATCGTGGGCGACAAGAGTCTGGTCAGCGTGATCTCGCACGAGCTGGCGCATTCCTGGTCGGGCAACCTGGTGACCAGCGCCGCGTGGCGCGACATCTGGCTCAACGAGGGCTTCACCACCTACGTGCAGGGCCGCATCACCGAGGCGCTGTACGGCAAGCGCCAGGCCGACGAGGAAACCCTGATCTCCGCGCGCGGGCTGGAGAAGGCGATCGGCCACATTCCGGAAAACGCGCAGAAGCTGGCGCCCGATCCCAGGGGCCTGGGCGGCGACGACGCGCTGTCCGACGTGGCCTACAGCAAGGGCTCGTGGTTCCTGCGCACGCTGGAGCAGAGATTCGGCCGCGAGCACTTCGACGCCTACCTCAAGGGCTATTTCGACCACTTCGCCTGGCACAGCATCACCACCGAGCAGATGCTGGCGTACCTCAAGCCGAACCTGATCGAGAAGTACCCCGGCAGGATGAGCTGGGACGAAGTGCAGCAGTGGGTCTACGGCGCCGGCATCCCCAAGGACGCGCCGCTGCCCGACTCGCCGCGCTTCGACGCGATCGACAAGGAGCGCGCCGCCTTCCTCGCCGGCACCCTGTCCGCCGCGAAGCTGGACGCGAAGGACTGGAACACCCAGGAGTGGATGTACTTCCTCGACCGCCTGCCCGATTCGCCGAAGCTTGAACAGGCCCGGGCCATCGACGCCGCCTGGCACCTCACCGGCACGCACAACGCCGAGATCGGCATGCGCTGGTACGTGCACGCCATCGCCGCCGGCGACAAGGCCGTGTGGCCCGCCGCCGCCGAGCACATGACCCGCATCGGCCGGCTCTACCTCACCCTGCCGGTGTACGGTGCGTTCGCCAAGACGCCCGCCGGCCTCGCCTATGCCGAACAGGTCTATGCCAAGGCGAAGGATGGCTACCACCCGCTGACCCAGCAGGCGGTCGAGCGCTTGTTCGCCAGGGCCAGGGCGAAACAGGCGGCCGCCAAGTAAGAGAATTGAAGTCCGTCATTCCGGCAAAGGCCGGAATCCAGCATCTGGATGCTCCCTGAGGGTCCGCGGCACTGGATTCCGGCCTGCGCCGGGATGACGCTCCGCAAGTCCGGCACCCTCACTGCCAAATGCAGGGCGTCCAAACCCGCGAGGACCCACCATGCCCACCGCCGACACCTCCGCCCGCCCGCTCTGGCAGCGCATGCTGTTTCGCCGCCTGAAGTTCCTCGCCATCGTGGTGGTGGTGCTGGTCTTGCTGCTGGGCGGCAGCTACCTGTTCGCGCCGCAGTGGCTGTTCCGTGCCAACGTCGCGCGCGAGGCTATGGCCGCGCACCTGGAGAAGAAATCGGTGCAGGCCGGCGACACGCGCTGGTCGTACTACGAGGGCGGCGAGGGCCCCACCATCGTGCTGCTGCACGGCTTCGCCGACAGCAAAGAGGTGTGGCTGGAGGTGGCCAAGCAGCTCACGCCGCACTTCCACCTGGTCATTCCCGACCTGCCGGGCTGGGGCGATTCCTCGCGCGACATGACCGCGAGCTACAACATCGACAGCCAGGCCGCACGCCTGCAGACCTTCGTGCAGACGCTGGGCCTGGGCCGCTTCCTGCTGGTGGGCCACTCGATGGGCGGCGCGATCGCCGGCGTCTACGCCGCCGGGCATCCCGAACACGTGGGCGAGCTGGCCCTGGTGGACAGCTTCGGACTGAAGTTCAAGGAGAACGCGTTCGCGCGCGAGTCGCTGGCCGGCAAGGATCCGTTCGTGTTCTCCGACCGTGCCGGCTTCTGGCGCGCCTCCGCGCTGGTGTTCGATACCAAGCCCGACATCCCCGGCCGCTTCGTCGACGTGCTGGTGGCGCGCAACTTGAAGGACCACGCCTTCATCGCCAAGGTGTTCGACGAGCTGCGGGAGCCTTCGCAATACCTCGCCGTGCAGAACCGGCTGGACCAGCTCACCATGCCGGTGCTGGGCCTGTGGTGCAAGGACGACAAGGTGATCGACATCTCCGCGCTGGACAGCCTGCGCAACGGCCTGACGCACGCCAGCGCGATCAGCACCAGCACGCTCAACGGCTGTGGCCACATGCCCGAGCTGGAAAAGCCCGAGGAAACCGCGCAGATCCTCACCGCGTTCGCGCTGTCGCACTGACGGCGCTCAGCACGGCTCCAGCGAAGACTGCCGCAGAAAGGGAAGACTGCCGCAGAAAGGCCTGCATTGCCGGGTCTTCGCAGAGACCAATCGCGCGTTCGCGCGCGGTGCCGGCTTCGGCGTGACGTCGCAGGCGCGTGAGCAGATGCGCGGCCAGCGCCCAGTACGGCTGGTACTCGCGCACGGCCTCGGCGGGAATCGCCTGCAGCAGCGCCCAACCTTGCGCCGCATCGCGCGCCTCGGCCACGGCGGCGGCGCGGCCCACCAGGGCGCCGATGGTGGGCGCAAGGCGCACCAGTCCCTCGTACAGCAGCGTCAGCGCCTCCCAGTCGGTGGCACCGGTGACGGCACGGCGCGCGTGCACTGACTGGACCGCCGCCTCCAGCTGGAAGCGGCCCAGCCGCCCCGCGCACTGCGCGGCCTGCAGCAGGCGATCCGCCTCCGCGATCATCGGCCGCGACCAGCGTGAGGTGTCCTGCCGCGACAACGGCACGTAGGCGCCCCCCGCGTCGCGGCGTGCCGGGCGGCGCGATTCGCAGTACAGCATCAGCGCCAGCAGGCCGCGCACCTCCGGCTCGGCCGGCAGCAATTGCAGCAGCGTGCGGCCCAGCGCGATCGCCTCGACGGCGAGCCCCCGACGGCGCGGATCGGCGCCGGCCACGTCGTCCCAGCCGCTGCCGTAGGCGGCATAGATCGCCTCCAGCACGGCGCCGAGTCGTGCCGGCAATTCGCCGGCCAGCGGCACCTCGAAGGCGATACCGGCGTCGCGGATCTTCGCCTTGGCGCGGCTCAGGCGCTGGCCCATGGTGGCCGGCTTCACCACGAAGGCCGAGGCGATGCGCGCGGCGTCCAGCCCCAGCACGGTCTGCAGCATCAGCGGCGTGTGTATGTCGCGCGCGATCGCCGGGTGCGCGCAGACGAACAGCAGCTTGAGGCGCTCGTCGGGAAACACGGCATCGGGCATGGCCTGTTCCTCTGCCTCGTCTGCCGCGGCCAGCAAGGCGGGCAATGCGTCACGGCGCACCTGCGTGCGCCGCGCGGCGTCGATCAGCCGGCGCCGCGCGGCCGTGAGCAGCCAGGCTTCCGGCTGCACGGGCACGCCGTCGCGCGGCCAGTGCTCCAGGGCGGCGTGGAAGGCGTCGGCCAGTGCGTCCTCGGCGGCCGACACGTCGCGCGTGCGCGCGGCGAGGAAGGCGAGCAGGCGGCCGTAGCTGGCACGGACCACCTGCTCCACCGCGCGATGCGTGGCGCCTTCGTTCATGCGGCGATCGTCAGCGCGCGCCACCG
>DATEKS010000123.1:0-8241 GCA_035277325.1 Rhodanobacter sp. | reverse complement strand
CCGAGCCGCGCCACCGCCACGGCGGTGTTGGCCGGCGCGCCACCGGCGAACGGCCGCAGCTGCTGCGCGAAGCCGCGGCCGTCGAAGGCTTGCGCGTGCATGTCGATCAAGGCCTCGCCGAAGCAGAGGATGGAGCGTGTCATCGGAACCTCCCCGGGTCCTTTGCGCGCGGAGCGTCCGGCTTCAGTCGGCATTGAGGTAGATCGGGTTGCCGATCAGCAGCGGCACGCCGGCGGCGGAGCGTACCTCCGCGCGCAGCCAGTGGCGCTTGCCGTCGCTGTGCCAGTCGAAGCCGACATGCTGGTCGGCGCTGCCCAGCGCGGTGTCGACGGACGGCGCGTAGGGCTTGCCGTCCAGCAACACCACCAGCTTCGCGCCCGCCGCATGCGCCACGTGGATGTCGACGCGTACCGCAGTGCCGGCGGCGGCATGAATGGCGTCGCCCATTGCTGCGTGCCGGTCGCCGCTTTGCGCGCTCATTTCCAGCAGGCGGTCGCGGCTGCCTTCCGTATCGACGAATACGTGGCCGGCGCGCACGCCATCGAGGATCGCCCGCATCGACAGTGCCTGCGCGTGGACCACGGTGACGGGATGGCCGACCGGGTTGGAACCGAGGCCGACCTTGTCCTGCGAGGCATCGTGGTTGTCGCTGCCGCCGATACCGACGAGGCGGTAGCCCCTGGCCAGCTGCGCGTCCCAGAACGGCACGCCGGAGAAGGGTGTGCCGGCGTCGATGCCGTTGACGATCTCGATCGCCTGCACCAGCGACAGGTCGATCGGCGGCTTGGCGGTCCAGCCGCAACCCATGCAGATCTCGCCGCTGGGGCGGATCGGGTGGTTGATCGAGAGCAGGCCGTGCAGCGGTGCGACCTGCTGCGCCAGCGCGGTCCAGTCCTTCACGTGCTTGCCGTCGACGCGGAAGTCCACCGGCGCGGCCGTACCCAGCAGGCCGGCGTGGCCGGTGAAGGTGGTCAGCTCGCGGCCGGGGATCAGCAGCAGGCGGTCGTAGTACGGCTGCAGCTCGCGCATCGCGTCGAGCTGCGAGGTGGTGTTGTGGTCGGTGATCGCGACGAAGTCCAGCCCGCGCTTCAGCGCCGCCTGCACGGTGAGGAACAGCGGGCATGGCACGCGCTTGCCGGACTGGCTGGCGCAGCTGCCGTCGCTGTGCGCGGTGTGCATGTGCAGGTCGCCGCGATACCAGCCGGGCTGGTCGCGCAGCGGCGGGTTCAGCACGGCCGGTTCCCAGGCGGGATCGTCGGGCCGGTTGAACCAGATCTCGGCGGTGTAGGTGGAGTGGCTGTCCTTGCGGATGTTCGGGATGCCGAGCAGCAGGCGCCAGCGGCCCGGGCGGATCGGCCCGGGCAGGAACGACGGCGTGGCGTCGCTGGTGGCCACGGTGAACAGCCGCTTCGAGCCGCCGGTCCAGCCACGGAAACCGTCCTGGCCGTGGAAACCGTCCGGCCCGAGCAGTCCCAGGTCGATCGTGGTGTGTTCCTCATCATGGCCGCTGTAGTCGAACTGCACGGTGATGCGGCCGGTGCCCGCGGGCACGGTGAACGGCAGCGCGCGGTAGCTGTGGTTGTCGCTACCGTCGAGGCTGCCGTGCAGCACCAGGTCGGGCCGTTCGTGCGCAGCCGGCGGGCCGGCTGCGGCATCGGCCGCGACAGACAGGGTCACCGCACCGGCCAGCAGCAGGCCGGCCAGGAAGGGGGCGGCCAGCAGCAGGCCCGATCGTCGATGGCGCGGACTCATGGATGCCCTCCCGCGGCGGCAGCATGGCAGGCGGGGGCGCGCAGCGGATTGCAGCGCGCCGCCCCGGCGTCAGGCAACTGTACGCGGTAGGGGCCGAAGCGCGGGTCGGGCCAGATGTAGTCGGTGGAGATGTATTGCGCGCCGCTGGCGAAGGCGGCGTCGCGGCGGCGGGTGTCGTTGCGGCGCGCCTCGACCGTGTCCGCGTCGGCGCGGGTGCGCACCATATAGCCGGCGGCGACGTCGCGCCGGATCCTGGCGGCCTCGCCCAGCGGATCGTTCAGGGTGAGGTAGGCCGCGGCGGGCGAATCCTCGCCGGTGTTGACGAACATCACGCGGCCTTCCAGCGAATGCCGCGCGCCGCGGTACAGCGCGACCTTGCGCCCGTGCTCGTCGAGCACGAAGAACTCCTTGCCGCGCGCCTGGCCCAGGGTGGGCCAGTGGCCGGCCCGCACCGCGTCGCGCAGCGTCGGGTAATCACCCTGGACGTCGTCCGGCGTGACCAGGTCGGCGGGCGACAGCACCGAGCGGATCTCCGCGTCCAGCGCATCGAACGCGGCCTCGGTGAAGCGCAGCGGGGCGACGGCGCCCGGGCCTTCGGGATCGTCCTTGGCGTTGATCAGCAGCATGATCGGCACGTGCCGCGGATGCGCGTGCGACCAGTCGCGGATGATCGTGAGGCAGGCGACGAAGGTCTGGCAGCTGCTGCGGAAGTCGATGTCCGCCATGTGCATCACCTTGAAGCCCGGCTGCTGCATCTGCCGGGTGGCCTCGGGCGACCACGGCGACTGGGCGTAGCCCTTGCGCAGCGCGCCGGGCGGGTGCGCGTAGTAGCCGCCGTGCGGGTCGTAGTAGACGTCCAGCTCCAGCGTGCGGGCGCCGTGGTCGAGCTGTTCGCCGAGCGGACGATGGCCGTAGTCGATGCCGTCCGCGCGCGGGTCGCGGGCGCGGTGGGCGGCCAGTTCGGCCGGCGGCATCGCCTGCTTGTAGCTGTTGTGCGTGCCGACCGCCTGCAGGTCGTTCATGTGCAGCGTGCGGTCCAGCGCGGCCAGGTCGCAGCCGGGCGACTGCACTTCGAGGTCGCACGCGGCCAGGGCCGCCGTCCATGGCAGCAGCAGCAGGGCGGCAACCAGCAGGCACCGGCGCGGTGGGGCCAGATTCCTCATTCCTCAGAACCGGTACATGAAAGCAGCACGGTAGGCGCGGCCGAGGATCGGGCGGGCGATGAAGGTGTTCGCGCCCACGTCGGCGCTGGCCAGTTCACCGGCGCGCGGGTTGCCCTCGGTGAGGCCGAGCGAGTTGGTCATGTTGTCGGCGTACAGGAACACCGAGAAGTTCGGCAACACGTCGTAGCGGGCGCTCGCGCTCAGCACGTAGTAGGACGGCAGCTTCACCGAGTTGGCGGTGTCCACGTAGCGCTCGCCTTCGTGCTCGTAGGCCAGCTGCAGGCGCAGCCTGCCGTCGAGCAGGTTCAGGCCAGGCACGACGCGGTAGCTCATCTTCGGCACGCGGATCAGCTGGTTGCCGGTGTAGTTGCGCAGCACCGGGCCGCCGCTGGAATCCTTGTCGGTGTAGCGCAGGCCTTCGTACTTCGGATCCTGGTAGGTGGCGGTCAGCTGCACGTCGAACCAGTCCACCGGGTACCAGGTGGTCTCCAGCTCCAGGCCCTTGGTCTTGGTGCTGGCGTAGCCGGTCTGCGCCACCGAGGTGTTGTTGTTGGGGTTGAACACGTAGTTGCTGAAGCCGACGTCGTCGTACTTGGTGTAGAACGCGGTGGCGTAGAGGTCCAGCCAGCGGTTGGAGAACTTGTAGCCGACCTCGCCCAGCTTCATGGTCTGGATCAGCGGCGTGGCGTTCGCGTTGGTGATGTAGGTGCTGAGGTTGGGCAGGCGGTACGTGGGCGTCCAGCGCGCGAACACGCCCGAGCGGTCGGAGAACTGGTAGTTGACGCCCAGCGTCCATCCCAGCTTGTGGAAGCCGTGGTCGTAGTTGACGATCTGGCCGGTGCCGGTCTTCATGCTGGAGGTGGGGAAGGTGCCGAGGTTCACGTTCTGCTTCAGCTCGACCCAGCCCTTGGTGTCCACGTGTTCCCAGCGCACGCCGCCGTCGATGCGCAGCGCGTCGGTGACTTGCCATTCGTCGGAAAGGTAGAACGCGTTGGTGGCCGAGCTGCCGTTGGCGTTCTCCCACTCGTAGCCGTAGCTGTAGAAGCCGTTGTCGGTGATGGTGCCCAGCGGCTGGCCGGCGGCGCCCACCGCCACCAGGTCGAGCAGGCGCGCCCGGTCGCGCGCATCCAGCAGCACGGTGGAGGAGTAGCGGCTGAAGCCCTGGTTGAAATGGGCGTAGTAGTAGCCCAGGGTGACGTCGTGGGTCTGGCCGCCGATGTCGAACTTGCGCAGCAGGCGCAGGTCGTTGTCGAACTCCTGCAGCGGCATGGTGACGCCGCGCAGGCCGCCGATCACCACCAGGCCGTTGCCGTTCTGGCCCTTGTTGTCGAACACCTGCGATGGATTGTCGACGTAGCGCAGCTCCAGCCCGGTGGTACCGGCCGGCAGGTAGGGAGCCCAGGCCTTGAGGTTCGACGCGGAGGTGAGGAAGCTGTCCGCGCTGGACAGCGCGTTGGGGAACATGCCGTTGCGCTGGGTCTTGGTGTCGCTGTAGCGCATCGATTCGGCGAGCTTCCAGTCGGCGCCCAGGTCGTGGTTGAACTTCAGCGTGAGCTGGTCGCGCTTGACGTGCGTGCCAAGGCTGTTGTCGAAGTCGTACAGGCTGCCATTGGCCTCCTTCATCATGGCATGCTCGGTTTCCGGGCCGGCCAGCGTGCCGAAGTTGCCGTTGAAGCCGGGCACCGCGCGGATGTCGCCGTTGGCGGTGGTGCGCATGGGGATGCCCAGGTACAGGGCGACGTCGTCGTCCATGTGCTTGATGTCCGCGCTGAAGCTGCCGTGCTCGAAATCCTTGGCGATGTTCATGCGGATCTGGCCGCCCTCGTTGGCGTTGAAGCCCGGGTTGCGGATGCCGTTGTCGACGCGATAGAAGCCGCCCACACCGAACTTCCAGCCGTCGCCCACCGGCGTGCCGTACCAGAAGTCGGCGCGGTTCAGGCCGTAGTTGCCGGTGGTGTACTTGAAGATGCCTTCGGGCGTGTCGCCCGCGCGGCGCGGGATGAAGTTGATCGCGCCGGCCGGGGCGTTCGAGTAGAACACCGACGAAGGTCCGCCGCGCACCACCTCGATGCGTTCGATCGTCTCGTCGAGGCGGAACGCCTGGTCGGCGTTGAGGTAGCCCAGCGCCGGGTCGTGCTGCACCGGCAGGCCGTCTTCCAGCAGGGTGACCGAACCGAAGCCGTCGACCGGGATGCCGCGCGCGCGGATGTTGCCGCTGGCTTCGCCGCCGGAGGCCTCGACCCAGAAGCCGGGCACCGATTTCATCGCCTCGGTGACCGAGGTCGGCGCCTGCATGCGCAGGCGGTCCTCGTCGATGGTGGTGATCGAGTAACTGGTCTCGGCCTTGGTGCGGGTCTCCACGCCGGAACGGGCGGTGACGACGACGGTATTGAGGTCCTTGGCCTTGGTCTTGTCGGCGCTGGTGGTGGCCTGGCTGGCTGCCCCGCTGTCCTGGGCGAAAGCGGGCGCGGCGCTGGCGAGAAGCAGGCTGCCGAGCAAGGCAGTGCGAATCGCGCTACTGACGGTATTGGGACGCATCGCGAATCTCCGGTTGGATGTTGGACCCACAGGATGTGGAACGACTGAAGATGTGGCGGGTGGGGCGTGTCGAAGCCCCGGCTATCGTCGGCGCGACCGACGGCCCGGGCATGGGGAAAGCGGGAGCGTGTACGCGTGCATTGGCGATCAACCGGCCACGCTGCCGAACGACGGCGGTCGGTCGGACGTCGCGACGCCGAAGCGCTCGTTCGGCGTGGCGCCCATCTGGAACTCGAGCTAGCCGCCGGCGGCCAGCTCGGCATGCCCGATCCAGCTCTTCGTCCATGGCTGGCCGTTCCATGTGACCGACTGGATGTACGGGCGACCTGGCCCGTTGCCCCGGCTCTCCACCGTGAGCACGCGGCCGCCGCCGACGTCGATCTCCGCGTGGCCGAGCAGCGGGCTGCCGAACACGTAGATGGCGCTGACCGGGTCGACCGCGTACAGGCCCAGCGCGCTCATCACGTACCACGCGCTCATCTGGCCACAGTCCTCGTTGCCGGCGATGCCGTCCGGCGCCGCCGCGTACATGCTTTCCAGTAGCATGCGCACGCGCGCCTGGGTCTTGTGGTGCGCGCCGGCGTAGGCGTAGAGGTAGGCCACGTGGTGGCTGGGTTCGTTGCCGTGCGCGTACTGGCCGACCATGCCGGCGATGTCCGCCGGCGCGTCGGCGGGTAGCGTCGGGTCCGCGTTGAACAGGCCGTCGAGCTTCCGCGCGAATGCGGCGTCGCCGCCGAACAGCTTCATGTACTCGTACAGGTCGTGCTGGTTGAGGAAGGTGGCCTGCCAGGCGTTGGACTCGGTGAAGTCGCGCCACTGTTTCGAGTGGCCCATGCCGCGCGGATCGAACGGCTCCAGCCACTTGCCGTCGCTGCCGCGCGGACGCATGAACGCGCCCCTGGCATCGAACAGGTGGCGGTAGTTGCGCGAGCGTGCGCGCAGCGCCTTCGCGTCGTCGTGCGCGCCCACCGCCTCGGCCAGATGCGCCATGGCCCAGTCGTCGTAAGCGTATTCCAGCGTCTTGCTGACGGCCTCGGCCTCCTTGTCGCTGGGGAGGTAGCCGAGCTTGCGGTAGTACGGCAGGCCGCGGTAGTCGTCGTCCATCGCGCGCTTGCGGAACACTGGCCAGGCCTTGGCGTAGTCGATGCCCTTGAACCCTTTGGCATGCGCCTCGGCCAGCACCACCGCGGAGTGGTAGCCGATCATGCAGCCGGTCTCGATGCCCTGCAGCGGCCATACCGGCGGGCCGTCCGGGCTCTCGACCGCCATGCGCACCAGGCCGTCGACCAGGTCGGGCACGCGCCCCGGCTGGACCAGCGTGAGCAATGGATGCTGTGCGCGGTAGGTGTCCCACAGCGAGTAGGTGCTGTAGTTGTGTCGCCCCTCGGGCAACTGGTGGATCGCCTGATCCATGCCGCGGTAGCGGCCGTCGACGTCGCTGAACAGGGTGGGCGCCAGCAGGGTGTGGTACAGCGCGCTGTAGAAGGTCTTCAGCACGGGTGCGGGCGCGTCCTTGACGCGGATGCGGCCCAGTTCGCGTTCCCAGTCGATGGTCGCGGCGTGCCGCACGCCGTCGAAATCCCAGCCGGGGATTTCCGCGTCGAGGTTGCGCAGCGCGCCATCGGCGTCCACCGCCGACAGGCCGACCTTCACCAACAGCGGCGCACTGCCCGCGTCGGCGTAATGCAGCACGGCCTTGAGGTGGGTGCCTTTCGCCTCCTTCGCGCCTTGCAGCGGCCTGTCTTCCGAATACAGTTCGGCGCGCGTGAACGGGCGCGACAGCTTCAGCGCGAAATAGATATGCCGGCCGTTCGCCCAGGCATGCACGCGCCGGCCACCGACCAGGGTGTCGTGGCCGACCACGCGCAGCTCGGCATCGGTGATGTTCGCGGGCTGCGCCGGGTCGGTGTGGTAGCCATGCGCGAGATCCAGCAGCACATGCCCCACGCCCTTGTTGGCGAAGGTGTAGCGGTGCAGGCCCGCGCGCAGCGTGGCCGTCAGTTCGGCGAGGATGTCGTGGTCGGTGAGGCGCACACGGTAGTAGCCCGGCTGCGCCTGTTCGGACGCCTGGTCGTAGCGCGAGCGGTAGCCGCGCCCCGGTTGCGCATGGTTTTCCGGCAAGAGGGCGCCGGGATTCGCCACGCCGTCGTACTTCGAATGGAAGTTGTGGTCCGGCAGACCGCGGATGCCCGGCTGCAGCAGCACGGGTCCCTGCGCAGGCATCAGCAGCACGTCGAGCATGTCGCCGATGCCGGTGCCGCTGAGATGGGTGTGCGAGAAGCCCATGATCGAGCCGTCGCCCCGGTGGTAGCCGGACGCGGCATCCCACCCGCTCTCGTGGGTGTCGGGACTGAGCTGCACCATGCCGAACGGCAGCGCGGCGCCGGGATAGGTGTGTCCGTGCCCGCCGGTGCCGGTGAACACGTCGACGTAGCGGGTCCAGCCGGTGGCCGCCGCATCGGCCGCGGGCGCGGCGCGCCCGGTGGCGGCGAACGCCGACGACAGGCCCGGCCGGCTACCAAGCAGCGCCAGCGAGGCCGCACCTTGCAGGAATTGTCTGCGGGTCACCATTCACGCTCTCCCCCTACGCAAATCGACGACAGGAAAAGGCACTGCACCCGGCGCGGTCGCAGCGACGCCAGCGGAAGGCGGTGCCGCGCTGATGAGGCAAGGATGCGTGCGCCTATACCCATTTGCAACTTGCATTGCACAAAATAGTAATCATGGAAAATAAATTCTGTTCGTGACCGGAGCATGACCGCTGGCCGAGGAAGCGGTTAAAGGTTTC
>DATEKS010000122.1:0-36174 GCA_035277325.1 Rhodanobacter sp. | reverse complement strand
ATCGCCTGGAGTGATTTTTGACATCGCGCAACGGTGGCCGAAGGAGCGCGCCAAGGATCATGGACGCAAAAACGCACGGGGCAGGCGTTGGCCTGCCCCGTGCGTGGATTCGTCGTCGCCACCTGCCGCGCAACGCGGCGGCGGAACGCGCTTACTTCTGCGCGTAGCGCTTGCGGAACTTGTCGACGCGACCGCCGACGTCCAGCGTCTTCTGCTTGCCGGTGTAGAACGGGTGCGAATGGCTGGAGATATCCACCTTGATCAGCGGGTACTCGTTGCCGTCTTCCCACTTGACGGTTTCCTTGGCGGCGATCGTCGAACGCGTCAGGAACGCGAAGTCGGACGACAGATCCTGGAACACCACCGGGCGGTAATTCGGATGGATATCGGGCTTCATGACGGGCTCTGTTGCAACGTGAAAAGAGGGAAAGTGTAACCAGCCGTGCGGCGTTGCGTCAAGCCGCACCCAACGCCCTGCGCACCATCGCCGCGAACCGCGCTTGGTCCACCTCCAGCACGATGCGCGCCTGCGCCGGCCGGCCCAGCCGGTTCGACCAGTCCACCACGGTGGCGCCCCGGGTGAGGCGGCCGTCCAGTTCCACCGCCACCGCGCGGGTCTCGCTGTGGGTCACGATGGCGGGGTCGATCGCCACCGCCATCGCCAACGCGTCGGCGGCGACCACGCCGCGGCGGTCGTGCTTCGCGTTGTAGTCGCGCGCGGTGCGGAACACCCGGCCGAAGAATTCCGCCCGCCGGTCGCCCGCCGCCAGCCACGCGTCGAATTCGACGTCGTCGAAACCGTGGCGCAGGGTGGCCTCCCAGTCGACCAGGTCGAAGGCGGGAAACGCCTCGAACACCACGTGCGCGGCCTCGGGGTCGAAGCCGATGTTGAACTCGGCAGGAACCTTGCCGGTGTTGCCGCGACCGGTCACCGCACCGCCCATCACCACCAGCCGCTTCACCCGCTGCGGCAGCGTGGGGTCGATCCGCAAGGCCAGCGCGAGGTTGGTCAGCGGCGCCAGAGCCACCAGGGTCAGCTCGCCGGGGCGCTCGCGGGTGAGCCGCAGCAGCGCCAGCGCGGCGGTCTCGGCATCGGCAGCCATCTCCGGCTCCGGGAAGCCGACGTCACCCAGGCCATCCATGCCATGCACGAAGGCGGCGTCCTCCTCCGGCACACGCACCAGCGGCGTGGCGCAGCCGGCGAACACGGGAAACGCGGCGCCCAGCAGATCGCGCAGGATGCGCGCGTTGCGCACAGTATGGCCCAGGCCCACGTTGCCGGCGACCACGCTCAGTGCAGCGATGTCGGCATGTGCGTGCGCCATCATGATCGCGAGCGCGTCGTCCACGCCCGGGTCGGTGTCGATCAGGAGTTGCGGTTTGCTCATGGCCGACATTTCCTCGGAAAAGTCGGCAAGTCTAACTCAGCATGCCCTTGGCAATTCCGTTGCTACCTCTGCCCGCTGCGTTCGCGCAATACCAACACTACGCCCGCGCATAGCGCGCTGCGCCACCGATCCAGCGTGCGATCAGCCGATCCGCCTCGCGCGAATGCTCGGCCAGCAGACGCTCGCCCACCTGCTGCACGGCAGGCAGCAGGTGGGCATCGCGCACGAGATCGGCGATGCGGAAACTGAGCTGGCCGGTCTGGCGGGTGCCCAGCACTTCGCCGGGGCCGCGCAGTTCCAGGTCCTTCTCGGCGATGCGGAAGCCATCGTTGGTCTCGCGCATCATCGCGAGCCGCTCGCGCGCCAGCTGGCCGAGCGGTGGCTGGTACAGCAGCACGCAGTTCGAGGCCACCGCGCCGCGCCCCACCCGTCCACGCAGCTGGTGCAACTGGGCCAGACCGAGCCGCTCGCTGTTCTCGATCACCATCAGGCTGGCGTTCGGCACGTCCACGCCCACCTCGATCACCGTGGTGGCGACCAGCACGGCCAGTTCGCCGGCCTTGAACGCGTCCATCACCGCCTGCTTTTCCTTCGGCTTCAGGCGACCGTGGATCAGGCCCACCCTGCAGCCCGCAAGCGCGGCGGAAAGCTCCGCATGCGCCACTTCGGCGGCCTGCGCGCGCAGCTGTTCGGACTCCTCGATCAGCGTGCACACCCAGTAGGCCTGGCGCCCTTCGGCACAAGCCACGCGGATGCGCTCGATCACCTCCGCGCGGCGCGCGTTGGACACCGCCACCGTCTGCACCGGCGTGCGCCCGGGCGGCAGCTCGTCGATGGCGGAAACGTCGAGGTCGGCGTAGGCACTCATCGCCAGCGTGCGCGGAATCGGCGTGGCGGTGAGCACCAGCTGGTGCGGCACCTCGCCGCGCGCGCGGTCGGCGCCCTTGTCGTGCAGCGCGAGGCGTTGCTGCACGCCGAAGCGGTGCTGCTCGTCCACGATCACCAGGCCCAGGCGCGCGAACTCCACGCCTTCCTGCATCAGCGCATGGGTGCCCACCGTCACCGGCGCGCCCTCCGCGACGCGGCGCAGCGCCGCCTGTCGCGCCCTGCCCTGCTGCTTGCCGGCCAGCCACTCCACGTCCACGCCCAGCGGCGTGAGCCAGTGGCGGAAGTTGCGCAGGTGCTGCTCGGCGAGCAGTTCGGTGGGTGCCATCAGCGCCACCTGGTGGCCCGACTCCACCGCGGCCACCGCGGCCAGCGCCGCGACCACGGTCTTGCCGGAGCCCACGTCGCCCTGCACCAGCCGCAGCATCGGACTGGCCTGCGCGAGATCGTGTCGCACCTCTGCATCCACGCGTTGTTGTGCGGCGGTGAGCGAGAACGGCAGGGATGCGATCAGCTGCCGGCGCAGCGCGCCCGCCACCGCGAGCTTCGGCGCCTTGCGCCGCTGCACCGCGGCGCGCATCCGCTTCAGGCTGAGGTGCTGGGTCAGCAGTTCCTCGAAGGCCAGCCGCTGCTGCGCGGGATGCCGTCCGTGCAGCAGCAGATCCAGCCGTGCACCCGGTTGCGGACGATGCACGGTGAGCAGTGCCTCGCGCAGTGAGGCGAGGCCGTGCGCCGCGCACAGGCCGCGCGGAATCAGCTCCAGCGCAGACTCCGGCGGCAGCAGCGCCAGCGCCTTGGCGATCACGCCAGCCAGCCGCTTCTGTCCCAGCCCCTCGGTCGTGGGATAGATCGGGCTCAACCTGTCCTCGACCACCACGGCCTCGCCGGCGCCGAGCCGGCGATACTGCGGATGCACCATCTCCAGGCCCTGCGCGGCGTGGCGCACTTCGCCGAAGCACAGCAGACGCGCACCCGGCGCGAGCTGCTCGGCTTGCGCGCGGTTGAAGTGGAAGAAGCGCAGCTGCAGGGTCTGTCGCGAATCGTCACCGATCGCCACCTTCAGCTGCGGGCGATAGCGGAAGCCGCGCTCCACCGCCTCGACCGTGCCCACCACCTGCGCGCTCTGGCCTGGATGCAGGTCGGCGATCGCGGTGACGCAGGTGCGATCCTCGTAGCGCAGCGGCAGGTGGAACCACAGATCCTGCACGCGCTCCAGCCCCAGCTTCTGCAGCAGGGCCGCGAGCGCCGGGCCCACGCCCGGCAGGGACGACACGGGCTGCAGACCCGTGTCGGCGCCCGCGATGGCGACGTTCATCGCCAAGGCGAACGGATCAGCCCAGCACCATGATCGCGTCCACTTCCACCTGCACGCCCTTGGGCAGCGCGGAGACCTCGATGGTGGAACGTGCCGGATACGGAGCCTGGAAGTACTCGGCCATCACCACGTTCACCGCAGCGAAGTTCGCCAGGTCGGTGACGTAGATGCCCACGCGCACCACCTGCGCCAGCGAGCCACCGGCCGCCTGCGCCACCGCCACCAGGTTGTCGAACACGCGTCGCGTCTGCGCCGTTATGTCACCCTCGACCACGTTGCCGGTGGCCGGGTCGAGCGGGATCTGACCGGAGAAATACACAGTGTCGCCGGCACGCACGGCCTGCGAATACGGGCCGATCGCGGCGGGAGCCTGGGTGGTGGCGATGATGCTGCGGGACATGGGGAGAACCTCGCGGGGAAAGCGGCGATTGTAGGAGCGCACCCCGTGCGCGAAAAGCTTCGGCGCAGCCGCGCCACCGCGCCACTCACGCGCAGGGCGCGTTCCTACAGCGGATAGCGATAGACGCCGCTCACCACGCCGGTGCGGCGCACGCGGCGGATCACGTCGGCGAGGTGCTTGCGGTTCTTCACTTCGATCACGAACAGCAGGGTGGCGGCGGCAAGATCGCGCTCGGCGTATTCCACGTTCTCGATGTTGGAGTTGGCCGCCGCGATCGCCGCGGCGATGGTGGCGAGCACACCGGGGCGGTTGATCACCTCGATACGCAGTTCGGCGCGGTAATCGCCCTGCACGTCGTGGTCCCACTCGATCGCCACGCAGCGTTCGGGCGACTTGCGCAGCTCGGCCACGTTCGGGCATTCCTCGCGGTGCACTACGATGCCCTTGCCCGGCGACAGGTAGCCCATGATCGGATCGCCCGGCAGCGGATGGCAGCAGTTCGCGAAGCTGAGCACGCCACGCTCGGCGCCGGTGATGCGGATCTTCTCGTGCACCGGGCTGGCGCCAGGTGCCGCGTCGTCGGACTGGCCGTCACGCAGGGCGAGCAGGTGGCGTGCCACCACATCGGGCATGCGGTTGCCCAGTGCGATCTCGGCCAGCAGTTCCTCCAGTCGCTTCAGCCGGATCTCGTGCAGGAAACGGTCCAGCACCTCGGACGGAATCGCGTCGAGGCTGCTGCCGCGCGTCTCCAGCGCACGATCGAGCATGCGGTGGCCGAAGTCCACCGCGTCCTCGTGCTGCAGGTGCTTGAGATACTGGCGGATCGCGGTGCGCGCCTTGCCGGTGACCACCGACTCCAGCCACGCCGGGTTCGGCACCGCCGACGGCGCGGTGATGATTTCCACCAGCTGGCCGGATTCCAGCCGCGTACGCAGCGGCAACAGCTTCTTGTCCACGCGCGCGGCCACCGCGTGATCGCCCACGTCGGTGTGCACGGCGTAGGCGAAGTCCAGCGCGGTGGCGTTGCGCGGCAGCGAGAGGATGTCGCCGCGCGGGGTGAACAGGTAGACCTCGTCGGGGAACAGGTCGATCTTGACGTTCTCGATGAACTCGGCCGACGAGGCGGTGTTGATCTGGCTGTCGGCCAGCGAGGACAGCCACTCGCGGGCGCGCGCCTGCGCGCTGTTCGCCGGGCCGGAGTCGGTCTTGTAGGCCCAGTGCGCGGCCACGCCGCGCTCGGCCACCGAATCCATCTCGGCGGTGCGGATCTGCACCTCGATCGGCGCGCCGAACGGGCCGAGCAGCACGGTGTGCAGCGACTGGTAGCCGTTCGCCTTGGGGATCGCGATGAAGTCCTTGAAGCGCCGGTCCACCGGCTTGTACAGCCCGTGCACCACGCCCAGCGCCATGTAGCAGTTCATCGCGCTCTCGACCACCACGCGGAAGCCGTACACGTCCATCAGCTGGGCGAAGCTCTTGTGTTCGCCGTGCATCTTCGAGTAGATGCTCCACGGCGACTTGATGCGCCCCACCACGCGCGCCGGCAGGTGCTCGGCGGCCAGCCGCTGCGACAGCGCGGTCTCGATCCGACCCATCGCCTCGCGGCGGTTACCCAGCGCGGCGCGGATGCGCTCGCTGATGACGCGGTAGCGGTCCGGATGCAGCGCACGGAAGCCGAGGTCCTGCAGCTCGGCCTTGATCTTGTTCATGCCCAGGCGCTGGGCGATCGGCGCGTAGATTTCCAGCGTCTCGCGTGCGATGCGGCGGCGCGAGGGCGGGTCCTTCGCACCCAGCGTGCGCATGTTGTGCAGGCGGTCGGCCAGCTTGATCAGGATCACGCGCAGGTCGCGCGCCATCGCCAGCAGCATCTTGCGGAAGCTTTCCGCATCGGCCTCCTGGCGGCTGCCGAAGCGCATCTTGTCCAGCTTGGTGACGCCGTCGACCAGTTCGGCCACGGTCTCGCCGAACTCGCCGGCCAGCGCGCTGCGGCTGAGCGCGGTGTCTTCCAATGTGTCGTGCAGGATCGCCGCGATGATGGTCTCGGCATCCATGCCCAGTTCGGCGAGGATGCCGGCCACGGCGACCGGATGGGTGATGTAGGGCTCGCCGCTCTTGCGGGTCTGGCCAGCATGCGCTTGCGCGCCGACCTGGAATGCGCGCAGCACGCGCTCAAGCTGGGTTTCCGGCAGATAGCCGAGCTGATCCTTCAGCGCCAGCACATAGGGCGGCAGCGCGGCGGGATCGGTGGCAACTGGCGTGCTGGCGGCGGTCATGGCTGGACGCGCCGGCGAAAGCGCGCCGGCGGCGCGGTCATGCGGTACGGCGGAACGCGGCCGGCCGCGCGTGCAACTGCATCGGCCGCCCCGATGCGATGCATGCGCGGTCTACAGCCGCCCTCCATCAATCGTCGCCGACCTTGAGGTCGTCATCCACTTCGGCGGCGGCCCATTCCAGCGCCTCGCGCTCGGCGCGTTCACGCTCGGCCTTGTCGATCTCGTCGATGGTGGCCTGGTCGATGCGGCGGCCGGCGATCTCGCGCAGCGCCAGCACGGAGGGCTTGTCATTGTCGGGATTGACCGCCGGTTCGGCACCCTTGGCGAGCTGACGGGCGCGCTTGGTAGCCATCAACACCAGCTCGAATCGGTTGTCGACCACCTCGAGGCAGTCCTCCACGGTAATGCGTGCCATGCCAAATCCTCAAAAAAATAGAGACTTATACAGGTCATCAGTGTAGAGCAGCCGACGCTGGCCTGGCAATGCAAGCCGCGCGTACCATAAGCGGTTTCGCCGTTGGCTCGCGAAAGCAGGGCGAAACACGTGCAGGATATAAAACCAGACAGTACACTATTCAAGTTCCAGCGTTTCCAGCCACGTCCCCATCCTGGCGCGACCCCATGCCGACGCTTTCCCTGCTTTGCTCCCTCTTTCCTCGCCGCGGCCTGCCCCTGCTCGCCGTGGCACTGCTGGCCGGCTGCGCCATCGCACCGCCGCGTACCGACGATCCGCTGCAAAAGGTCAACCGCAAGGTCTACGCGTTCAACGACACCCTGGACAAGGCGGTGCTGCGCCCGGCCGCGGTGGGCTACCGCAAGGTGACCAACCCGCCGGTGCGGCGCTCGGTCAACAACTTCTTCACCAACATCCAGATGCCGATCACGGTGGCCAACGACCTGCTGCAGGCGCGGCCCTCCGAGGCGCTGGGCAGCACCGGCCGCTTCCTGATCAACCTCACCATCGGCGTGGGCGGCATCTTCGACCCGGCCACCAAGATGGGCCTGCCGCTGCAGACCACCGACTTCGGCATCACCCTGGCACGCTGGGGGGTGCCCGAAGGCGACTTCCTGATGCTGCCCCTGCTCGGCCCCTCCACGGTGCGCGACGTCTGGCACTACCCGGTGGACGGCTACTTCTTCGACCCGCTGAGCATCGTCGCGCGTACCCATTATTTCAGCTACGGCCAGTACTACCTGCCGCAGGTGCTGTACGTGGTGTCGATGCGCTCGCAGCTGATCGATGCCGAAGGTTTCCTGCAGACGGCGTACGATCCCTACGCCTTCCTGCGCGACGCCTACCGCCAGCGCCGCCTGTACATGCTGTACGACGGCAATCCGCCGGCCGATGTGATCGAGAAGATGCAGGGCGTCGACCAGCCGGGCTTCGACCCCGACGAACTGCTGCAGCAGCAGAAGCAGTGGGAGCAGCAGCACGCCACGAAACCGGCACCGGCCAAGGACTGATCAGCCGCACGGCTGCATACGAAAACGGGGCCGTCGGCCCCGTTTTCGTATGCACATCGAGGGCCGGCGCTTCAGGCCGGCGCCAGCAAGGCCTCCACGCCGCTGACCCGGGCCAGCGTGCGCAGCCCGTCCGGCACGTGCTGCAGGGCCAGCGTCTGGCCGCGGCCGCGCGCCTCGGCCAGCACCGCCAGCAGGCAGGCCAGCCCCGCGCTGTCGCAATTGGCTACTCCGGCCAGATCGAGCAGCGAGCGATCGCCGGCTCGCAGCGCCTCGTTCAGGACCTGCAGCGCGGAGGCTGCAGTGGCGAAGCTCAGCGCGCCGGACACCACCAGGGTGCCCGGCGTGCCGCGATCCAGCCGCAGCGTGTTGTCAGCCGCCATGGGCCTTGCCGCTCTGTTCCATCTCCTTCAGCGCCTGGTCGCCCTGGGTCTGCAGGTTCTTGATCAGCTGGTCGAGGCCGGCCTTGCGGATCTCCGCATCGACCTGGTTGCGGTAGTTGGTGATGTAGGAGATGCCCTCGATGATCACGTCATAGGCCTTCCACTCGCCACTGGCGGTCTTGCGGAACGCGAAGTCCACCGACACCGTCTTGCCGTCGCCGGTGGCCACCTGGGTGCGCACCACGCTGCGCTTGTCGTTGAGGTCGCCGCTGTACGGCAGCACCTTCACCGCACCGTTGGTGTAGTTGAGCAGGCCCTCGGCGTAGCGGTGGGTGATCGAGTTGTAGAACGCCTTCGCGAACTGCGCGCGCTGCTCGGGCGAAGCCTCGCGGGCGTGCTGGCCGAGCACCAGGATCGCCGCATAGTCCACGTCGAAGTGCGGCAGGAACACCTGGTTGATGATGCCGATCAGCTTTTCCCGGTTCTTCTGCAGGTCGGCCTTGTGGCCGCCCACCTCGGCGTCGAGCTGCTTGGCGATGCCCTGCACCACCTGCGCGGGGGTCTGCTGGGCGGCGGCCTGCAGGGCGGCCTGCTGCGCGAAGGCCGGCGCGGCGAGCGCGCCGCCGAAGGCCACGGCGATGGCGAGAGCCAGATGACGCATCATGCGAAAACTCCTGTGTGCGGGGAACCGGCTCAGTGCTTGCCGGCGGGGGTGGTGGACGAGCCGGCATCCTTCTTGTCGCCGCTGCCGGAACCGTTGACCAGGAACTTGCCGATCAGGTCTTCCAACTGCATCGCCGACTGGGTGAGGATCATCTCGTCGCCGTTCTTCAGCATGTCCGGCGAACCGCCGGGCTGGATCGCAACGTACTGGCTGCCGATCAAACCGCTGGTGAACACCGCGGCGGAGGAATCGTCGGGGATCTGGTTGTAGCGCTTGTCGATCGCCAGCGTCACCACGGCATCCAGCTTGGTCGGCTCGGCCTGCACCGACAGCACCCGGCCGATCGCCACGCCCGCCATCTTCACCGGCGAACCGGCCGACAGCGTGCCCACGTTGCTGAAATGCGCGGTGACCTCGTAGCTGCCGCCGATCGCGTCGGCCGAACCGCCGGCGCCGAAGAACTTGCCGAGCATCTCCTCCAGCGGCTGGCTGGAACGGGTCAATCCCAGCTTGCCGCCATCGGCGACGTACTGCTTCGCGTGGCCGTACTCGATGCCCACGTACTGGTCGCCGAGCAGGCCGCTGGTGAAGATCGTGGCCACCGAGTCGGCGGGGATCGTGTCGTAGCGCTTGTCGATGGCCAGCTTCACGTCGGCTATCGACTTGCCCGGTTCCAGCGCGATCGACTGCACCTGGCCCACCCGCACGCCGGCAATCTTCACCGGGGCGCGCTCCTTCAGCTGGCCGATGTTCTCGAACTGTGCGTCGATGGTGTAGCTGGCACCCTGGTGGCGGTTCGCCACCGAGCTGGTCTGGGTGGCGAGATAGGCCAGCGCGGCGAAGCCGAGCACGATGAACAGGCCGGTGCCGACGGCATAGGATTTTCTCTGGCTCACGGCAACATCCTCGAAGAAAGTCGGGTCGTCATGCGAATCACATCAGGAACGTGGTCAGCACGAAGTCCAGCGCCAGGATGGCGATGGACGAGGCCACCACGGTGCGGGTGGTGGCATAGGCCACGCCCTCGCTGGTGGGCGGCGCGGTATAGCCCTGAAACACTGCGATCAGCGCCACCGCGGCACCGAACGCGAGGCTCTTCCAGACCACGCCGTTGACGATGTCCTGCCACACGTCGACGGTGGCGGTCATGTTCGACCAGAACGTGCCGTTGTCGATCCCGAGCCAAGTCACACCCACCAGGTGACCGCCGAAGATGCCCAGCGCGCAGAACACGCAGCACAGCAGCGGCATCGCGATCAGCCCGGCGAGGAAACGCGGCGCCGCCACGTAGGCCAGCGGGTCCACCGCCATCAGCTCCATCGCGGCGATCTGGTCGGTGGCGCGCATCAGGCCGATCTCGGCGGTGATCGCGGTGCCGGCGCGGCCGGCGAACAGCAGCGCGGTGACCACCGGCCCCAGCTCGCGGTAGATCGAGATCGCCACCACAGTGCCGGTGGCCGCGGTGCCGCCGAAGATCGACAGCACGTGGTAGAGCTGCAGCGCCAGCACCATGCCCACGAACAGGCCGCAGACCATGATGATGGTGAGGCTCATCGCGCCCACGAACCACAGCTGGCGTACCGTCTCGCGCGCGTGGCGCAGGCTGCGCGGGATCGCGGCGAGGACCTGCAGCAGGAACAGGCCGCAGGCGCCGATCTGCGACAGTGCCTGGGTCACCACGTTGTCGCGTCCGATGCTTGCGTTCATGCGCCACCTCGCGGAAAGCCCAGCGCCTCGGCGTAATCGCCGGCCGGGTACTGGAACGGCACCGGGCCGTCCGCCTCGCCACCGAAGAACTGCCGCGTCCACGGTGAACCGTCGTCGGCGATCGTCTTCGGATCTCCCTCGGCCACCACCTTGCCGTTCGCGATCAGGTAGATGTGGTCGGCCACCTGCTTGATCGCCTCCAGCTCGTGCGCGACCAGGACGCTGGTAATGCCCAGCGTCTCGTTGAGCGTGCGGATCAGCTTCAGCACCTGGTTCAGCGCGATCGGGTCCAGGCCCACGAACGGCTCGTCGTAGAGGATCAGCATGGGGTCGAACACGATCGCCCGCGCCAGCGCCACGCGCCGCGCCATGCCGCCGGACAATTCGCTCGGCATCAGCTGCGCCGCCCCGCGCAGGCCCACCGCCTGCAGTTTGGTCAGCACGATGTTGCGGATCAGCACTTCGGGCAGCCTGGTGTGCTGGCGCAGCGGGAAGGCCACGTTCTCGAACACGTCGAAATCGGTGAGCAGGGCCGAATTCTGGAACAGGTAGCCGATCTTCTCGCGCAGCACGTACAGCGCCTCGCGTCCCAGGTCCGGTACGTTCTGCCCGTCCACGCGGACCTCGCCCGCGTCGCCGCGCATCTGCCCGGTGATGTGCTTGAGCAGCGTGGTCTTGCCGGTGCCGCTGGGGCCCATGATCGCGGTGACCTTGCCGCGCGGGATGTCCAGGTCCAGCGCGTCGAAGACCTTCTTGCCGTTGAGCACCGTGGTGAGGCCGCGGATGCGGATCAGCGTGTCGTCGGAGGTGGCGGCGGCGTTCATAGGCGGGCTACGTTAGCGGAGCAGCGATACAGCGCCAAGCCGGGCGCTCGGCGGTATTCAGGCCAGCAGCTCGGCGATCAGCGCCTCGTGCCGACGGCATTGCAGCGAACTGCGCAAGCGCACCGCGCGCACGATGGCCTGCAGCTCGTCCAGCGCATCCTCGAAGCGGTCGTTGACGATGATGTAGTCGAATTCATGGGCGTGCGCGATCTCGCCGCGCGAATTGGCGAGGCGGCGCTCGATCACCTCCGGCGCGTCCGAGCCGCGCCCGCGCAGGCGGCGCTCCAGTTCGGCGCGCGAGGGCGGCAAGATGAATACGCTGACGCAGTCGGGCTTGCTGGCGCGGATCTGCGCCGCGCCCTGCCAGTCGATCTCCAGCAGCACGTCGCGCCCCTGCGCCAGCAGCTCCTGCACCGTGGTGCGCGAGGTGCCGTACAGGTTGCCGTGCACTTCGGCATGCTCGAGGAAGACGCCCTCGGCGACCTCGCGCTCGAACTCCGCGCGCTCCACGAAATAGTAGTGCCGCCCGTACTGCTCGCCCGGCCGCGGCGGCCGGGTGGTGTGCGACACCGACAGCGAGATCGCCGGCTCGCGCTCCAGCAGCGCGTTGACCAGGGTGGACTTGCCCGCGCCCGAGGGCGCGGCGACCACGAACAGCGTGCCCGCTTCAATACTCATGAAAGCGCGCAGCACGTTTGCCCCCTCTCCCCTCCGGGGAGAGGGTTGGGGTGAGGGGCCAAGGCTTGCCGGATGCACTCATTCAATGTTCTGCACCTGCTCGCGCATCTGCTCGATCAGCACCTTGAGCTCCACCGCGGCATTGGTGCTGCGCGCGTCCACCGACTTGGAGCCCAGCGTGTTCGCCTCGCGGTTGAACTCCTGCATCAGGAAGTCGAGGCGACGGCCCACCGGTTCCTTCAGGTCCAGCACGCGGCGCGTCTCGCCGATATGGGTGGCAAGCCGGTCCAGCTCTTCGTCCACGTCGCTGCGGGTGATCTGCAGCACCAGTTCCTGCTCCAGCCGACCGGGGTCGGCGGGCTGCTTGAGGTCGGCCAGTCGCGTCTCCAGCCGGGCGCGCAGCGCGGCGCGGATCTCCGGCATCCACGCGCGCACCTGGGCCACGATGCGCTCGATCGCATCCAGCCGCTCGCGCAGGATCTGCCCCAGCTTGGCGCCTTCGCGCTCGCGGGTGGCAGTCAACGCATCCAGCGCGCGATCGAGTACCTCGAACAATGCGGCCTGCTGTGCTTCGGGATCGGCCACCTCCTGCTGCAACACACTCGGGAAACGCAGCAGCTCGGTGAACTGCACCTGCATGCCGGGGAAACGCGAAGCCATGTCCAGGTTCAGCTCGGAGAGCTGATGTAGGAGCGCGTTGTTGACTTGCAGCGATTCGCGCGGCGAATCAGTGCGGCTGCGCACCGTCACGTCCACCTTGCCACGCGACAGCTTCGCCGCAATGCGCTCACGCAATGCGGATTCCAGGCTGCGCAACTCGTCCGGCAGGCGCGGCGAGATTTCCAGGTAACGGTGGTTGACCGTGCGCAGCTCGCAGCTCAGCGTGCCGGCGGAGCCGCCGGTTTCGGCGGAGGCGTAGGCGGTCATGCTGCGGATCATCGGCGGCCTGCGGGCGACGGGAAAGGCCGCAATGGTAAACTTTCCCGCCCAGCCTTGCCCAACGGCCCCCATGAACCAGCCATCCAGTCCAAGCGGCCGCCCCAGCGGCCGCGCCAGCGACCAGTTGCGCGCCGTCGCCATCGAACGCCACTACACCCGTCACGCCGAAGGCTCGGTGCTGGTGAGCTTCGGCGACACCCGCGTGCTGTGCACCGCCAGCATCGAGGATCGCGTGCCGCCGTGGCTGCGCGGCAAGGGCGAGGGCTGGATCACCGCCGAGTACGGCATGCTGCCGCGCGCCACCCATACCCGCATGCAGCGCGAAGCCGCGCGCGGTGGCCAGGGCGGCCGCACCATGGAGATCCAGCGCCTGATCGGCCGCAGCCTGCGCGCCTGCGTCAACCGCCAGGCGCTGGGCGAGCGCGTGATCACGCTGGACTGCGACGTGATCCAGGCCGACGGCGGCACCCGCACCGCCGCGATCACCGGTGCCTACGTGGCCCTGGTCGATGCGGTGAACGCGCTGATGCAGCGCGAAAACCTCAAGCGCAGCCCGATCGTGGGCGCGGTCGCCGCGGTCTCGGTGGGCATCTACAAGGGCATGCCCGTGCTCGACCTCGACTACGCCGAGGATTCGGACTGCGACACCGACATGAACGTGGTGATGAACGACGGCGGCGGCTTCATCGAGGTGCAGGGCACCGCCGAAGGCCACGCCTTCCGCCGCGACGAGATGGACGCGCTGCTGGGCCTCGCCGAAAAAGGCATCGCCGAACTGGTGGCCACGCAGCGCGCGGCGCTGGCGCAGGCGTGACACCGATCCTGCGCCGCCAGCGCCCGGGCTCGCAGGATCTGGAAGCGGCGCTCGCCGTGCATCGCGCCGCCTTCGGGCGTGACGACGAAGCCCGGCTGGTGCAGCGCCTGCGCGACGACGGCGACAGCGCGCTGGAATGGCTCGCCGAGGTGGACGGCCAGGTGGTCGGCCACGTGGCGTACTCGCCCGTGCGCATCGAACATGGCGACGACGGCCGGGCACTGGGTTTGGCGCCGGTGGGCGTGCTGCCGGCGTGGCAGCGTCGCGGCATCGGCCGCGCGCTGGTCGACGCGTCGCTGGCCGCATTGCGCCAGGACGGCCAAACGCCGCTGGTGGTGGTGCTGGGCGATCCGGCCTGGTACGTGCGATCCGGCTTCACGCCCGCCTCCGCGGCGGGACTGCACGACATCTACGGCGGCGGCGATGCCTTCATGGCGCTGGCGCTGCACCCGGGCGGCCTCGACGGCCGCCGCGGCCGCGTGGACTATGCCCCCGCCTTCGATCTGCTTACGGAATGACCTCATGCAACGCATCGTCCTCGCCAGCAGCAACCCCGGCAAATTGAAGGAATTCGGCGCCCTGCTCGCCGACAGCGGTTTCGAGGTGGTACCGCAGGCCAATCTCGGCGTGGACGACGCCGAGGAGACCGGGCTCACCTTCGTCGAGAACGCGCTGCTGAAGGCGCGCCATGCCGCGCGCGCCACTGGCCTGCCCGCACTGGCCGACGACTCGGGCCTGTGCGTGGACCACCTCGGCGGCGCGCCCGGCCTGTACTCGGCACGCTACAGCGGCGGCCACGGTGATGCCGCGGCCAACAACGCCAAGCTGCTGCGCGCGCTGGACGGTGTGCCGGAGGCGCAGCGCGGCGCCTTCTTCATCGGCGTGCTGGTGCTGCTGCGCCATGCCGAGGATCCGGCCCCGCTGATCGCGGAAGGTCGCTGGTACGGCCGCATCCTCACCGAGGGCCGCGGCAGCGGCGGCTTCGGCTACAACCCGGTGTTCCTGCCGGACGGCTACGCGCAGAGCGTGGCCGAGATGGACGACGCGCTGAAGAACCGTCTCAGCCATCGCGGCCAGGCGCTGGCCCGGCTGCGCGAACGGCTGCACGAGCTGCACTGGCAATGAGCCTTGTCGCACCATCGCTGGCGCTTTACGTGCACATGCCCTGGTGCGTGAAGAAGTGCCCGTACTGCGACTTCAACTCGCACGGCTTGCGCGGCGCGCCGCCGTATGCCGAGTACATCGAACTGCTGCTGGCCGACCTCGACGCGGACCTCGCCGACTTCGGTGCGGCCGCGCGTGGCCGCGACATCGTCAGCGTGTTCTTCGGCGGCGGCACACCCAGCCTGTTCGCGCCCGAGCTGATCGCCCGCTTCCTCGAGGGCGCCCGCGCGCGCCTGCCGTTCGCGCGCGACTGCGAAATCACCCTGGAGACCAATCCCGGCACGGTCGAGCACGGCTGCTTCGACGGCTATCTCGCCGCCGGCGTGAACCGGCTGTCCTTCGGCGTCCAGAGCTTCGACGACGACAAGCTGAAGCGCCTCGGCCGCATCCATTCCGCCGCCGAGGCGGAGGCCGCGGTGAAATCGGCGCAAGACGCCGGCTACGCCAACCTCAACCTCGACCTGATGTACGCGCTGCCCGAACAGTCGCTGGATGGCGCGCTGGCCGACGTCGAACGCGCCATCGCATTGGCCCCCACCCACATCTCGCACTACCAGCTCACGCTGGAGCCGAATACCGCGTTCGCCGCCAATCCGCCGCCACTGCCCGACGACGACCACGCCTGGGCGATGCAGGAGGCCTGCGAGGCGCGACTGGCCGAAGCCGGCTACGGCCAGTACGAGATTTCCGCCTACGCGCAGGCTGGCCGGCGCTGCACGCACAACCTCAACTACTGGCGCTTCGGCGACTACCTCGGCATCGGGGCCGGCGCCCACGGCAAGCTCAGCGACGCGGCTGCCGGCCACGTGCGCCGGCGCTGGAAGACCCGCCACCCGCGCGCGTACATGGAAGCCGCCGGCGGCGCCGCGCGCATCGGCGGCGACAGCACGGTGGGCGCCGACGAACTGCCGTTCGAGTACATGCTCAACGCGCTGCGCCTGATCGACGGCGTACCGCTGGCCGACTTCGCCAGGCGCACCGGCCTGCCGCCGGAACGCATCGCCGCCCCGCTGGCCGAGGCGCGCCGCCGAGGCTGGCTGACCGACGACCGCGAACGTCTGCAGACCACCGCGCTGGGCCAGCGCTTCCTCAACGACGTGATCGCAAGTTTTCTTGCCTGAAACCACGCCGCGAACCGTGGCGGCCCTGCGGCAACCAGCCTACACTTCCCCGCAGGGGAATCGACGGAAACGCGTCATGGATGCCGAGCATCTGCACCGATACTCGACCACCGCCACGGGTGGCCGCGCACGCGGCCGCTGGCCCGTGCGCACGCAGCGCCTGCTCAACGTGATCGGCCCGCTGTGCGGGCAATGGCTGGAGCCGGCGCTGCAAGCCTGCCTGGACCGCTTCGACCACGAGCTGTACTTGCAGGCCGAACGCTCGCGCAGCCATCTCGAACAGCAGCATTGCTTCGACAGCCGCGCGCAATTGCAGTTGCAGCGCCCGGTCTTCATGCAAGCCTATGCCGACTACCTGCGCAAGGGTTTCGCGCAGCTTGGCGAGGTCGACGAAAACGCCAACGAGGCACTCGCGCACCAGCCGCTGAGCCTGCTCGAACGCGGCGAGCACGAGCTGACCGCCACGCTGGACAAGCTCACCGCGCGCGGCGAGGCGCATCACGGTCCACTGCTGACCGAACTCTCCTACCGCTTCGCGGTCCTGGTCGGTGCCGCGCCGCTGGAAGGCGCGGCGTTGCCGATCGCCCCGGCCGGCCTTGCCGACGCGATGCGCAGCGCGATCGCCAGCCTGGACCTGCCGCCGGAACACAGGCTGCTGCTGCTGCAGAGTTTCGAGCAGACGGTGATCGTGGCGGCGGGACCGCTCTACGAGGTCGTCAACACGCAATTGCAGGGCGACGGCCTGTTGCCGCAGTTGCGCCCGTATGCACCGCCGCGTGCCGCGCCCGCCGCTCGCGGCGCCGCCGCGGGCGAAGCCACGTCCGCCGCGATGACGTCCGAAACCGCAGCCGGCGCGCCGCAGGCACCGATCAACGTGCTGGAGAACCTGCGCGATCTGCTTGCCCAGCGCCGCGTCGGCGTAAGCGGCACCGCGGCCATCGGGCGCGCGGCCACAGCGGACGAACTGCAGACCGCGCTCGGCGCCCTGCAGCAGCACCTGGCCCAGGTCACCGACCAGGCCAGCCGCGAACTGCGCAGCGCCCAGCGCCTGCGCGACGAGCTGCTGCTGCAGCTCAACGCCGGCAAGCCGGAGGGAGCCGTACCGACCCGGCTCAGCGCCGAGCAGGACGACACGGTGGAACTGGTGGCGATGCTGTTCGAGCAGATCGGCCGGCAGCTGCACCACGGCCCGCATGCCCGCTCCATGCTCGACGACCTGCAGCTGCCGATGCTGCGCCTCGCCGTCACCGACCGCGACTTCTTCGACCAGCGCGAACACCCCGCGCGACGGCTGCTCAGCGCCGTGGCCGAGGCCGCCGACGACTGGCTGGACGGCCCCGACGGCGAGGCCGACCACCAGCTCGCCACGCGACTGCACCAGCTGGTCGAGCGCGCACGGCGCGAACCGCCCAGCGCCGGCCTCTACACCAGCCTGCTGGCCGACATCGAACACCATCTCGCCCAGCTGAACCGCCGCGCCCAGACCTCCGAGCGCCGCCATGTCGAGGCGATGCAGGGCCGTGAAAAGCTGGACCTGGCCCGCCACCGCGCCGTCGAGCTGCTGGCCGAACGCTTCGCCGCCAGCCCGCCGCGCGGCCTGCTGCGCGCCCTGCTCGACCGCGCCTGGGCCGACGTGCTGGCGCTCACCTTGCTGCAGCACGGCGAGGACAGCCCCGCCGTCGCCCAGCGCCTTCGCGTCACCGACCAGTTGCTGGGCCGCCTGCCGGTGGACGACACCAGCCTGCTGCGCCGCGAGGTGCAGGCCGGCCTGCAACAGATCGGCATGCATGCCGAGGAAGCTGGCCAGGTGGCGTCGCGCCTGGTCGGCGAGGAGGTAGCCGCGCCCGTGCACGCCGTCGTGACGCCGTCGCCGATGCCGCCGGCGGAAGCGCCTGAAAAGTCCGCGCCTGCTCATGCTTCCGCTGCCGTTGATGCGGCAACCACCGCGCCCACGGCGGGTGTTGCCATGGCCCATGCCCCGGGCGAGCACTCCGCCGCACCGGTGCCGGTGCCCACTGCGGGAGCGACGACGCCCGCGCCAGTCGCGGCACCACCCGCCCACGACCTGCCCAGCGCCACCGACCTCGCGCTGCGCCTCAAACAGCGCCAGCGCCTGGGCGAGTCGCAGCAAGCCAGAACGACGGCGACGCCCGGCGACCGCGAACCGCCGCTTGGTCCGCAGGAGGCGCGCATCCACAACCGCCTGCGCCAGCTGCCCTACGGCAGCTGGTTCGAATTCACCGACCCGGCCACGGGCGAAATCACCCGGCGCAAGCTGGCCTGGTTCTCGCCGGTCACCGGCAACAGCCTGTTCGTCACCCGGCGCGGCCAGCGCGGCGAGGAACTGAACCTGCGCGAGCTGGCCCGCACGATGGCCGCCGGCCAGGTGCGCGAGCTGCCGCCGCAGCGCGACCGCCTGCTCGACCGCGCCTGGCATGCGCTTACCGGCACCCTGCGCACCGGCGATGCCCCCCTGCCCGGAGCCCGCCCATGAGCACCCGCGAGCAACGCCGCGCCCCGCGCAAGCCGGTCGATGCCGGCATCGTGGCGATCGACATGATCACCGAGCAGCCGCTCGGCCACCTCTGCAACCTCTCCGCCAGCGGCCTGATGCTGATCGGCGGGCATGCGCCGCGCAACGAAGGTATCTACCAGGTGCGCATGCCGCTGCCGGACGCCAGCGGCAACATCGAGCTGGGCCTGCAGGAACAGTGGCACGAGCCAGCGGCCAGCCCTGGTCAGTACTGGGCCGGCTATCGCATCATCGCGATCAGCCACGCCCACGGCGAACTGCTGGAACGCTGGCTGCGGCAGGGCTGAGCACCGCCAGGATCCGCCGGGCCGGGCCGCCGCCACGCGCTACACTGGCAGACCGACGTCCCCACCCGGAATCCGCATGAACGCGCCGCTCGCCTCGCTTTACCCCGCGCACCTCGCCACGCTGCGCGCGCGCGCCGACCAGGCGCTGGCGCTGGGCGGCTTCGACCATCTGCTGGTCGCCGCGAGCACGCCGCTTCGCAAGTTTCTCGACGACCAGGACTACCCCTTCGTCGCCAACCCGCACTTCAAGCACTGGCTGCCGCTGACCGATGCGCCCGGCAGCTGGATCGCCTACACGCCCGGCAGCAAGCCGAAGCTGGTGTTCGTGCAACCGCGCGACTACTGGCACGTGGTGCCCGAGGCACCAAACGGTTACTGGGTGGAGCACTTCGACATCGTCACCGTGCGCAGCGCGGCGGAAGCCGTGGCGCAGCTGCCGAAGGGGCGCAGCGCGGTGCTCGCGCCGGCCTGCCCCGCCATCGACGGCGTGACGGCCAACAACCCGCAGGACGTGCTCGACTACCTGCACTGGCATCGCAGCTACAAGACACCGTACGAGCTGGCATTGATGCGCGAGGCCAACCGCATCGGCGCACGCGCCCACCGCGCCGCCGAACGGGCGTTCCGCGCCGGCGAAAGCGAATTCGGCATCCATCTCGCCTACCTCACCGCCGCGAAGCAGATCGACGCCGAGCTGCCCTACGCCAGCATCGTCGGCCTCAACGAACACGGCGCGGTGCTGCACTACACGCACTTCGACCGCACACCACCCGCCGCGCACCGCTCCTTCCTGATCGATGCCGGCGCCAGCTGCGCGGGCTATGCCAGCGACATCACCCGCACCTACGCCGGTACAGGCGGGGACGAGTTCCAGTCGCTGGTCGACAGCATGGATGCCGCGCAACAGGGCTTCGTCGCGCAGGTGCGCGCGGGCCAGAGCTATCCCGAACTGCATATCCACGCCCACCATGTCATCGCCGGCGTGCTGCGCGAGCACGGCTTCATCCGCATGAGTGTGGAGAGCGCGGTGGAATCCGGCGTCACCTCCGCGTTCTTCCCGCACGGCCTCGGCCATCCGATCGGCCTGCAGGTGCACGACGTGGCCGGCTTCCAGCAGAGCGAGCGCGGCGGCAGCATCCCGCGTCCCGCCGGCCACCCCTACCTGCGGATGACCCGCGGGCTGGAGCCCGGCATGGTGGTGACCATCGAGCCGGGCCTGTACTTCATCGACATGCTGCTGGCCGAACTGCGCGACAAGCCGGCCGCCGCCGACATCGACTGGACGAAGGTGGACGCGTTCCGCCCCTACGGCGGCATCCGCATCGAGGACGACGTTGTCTGCACCGACGGCGCGCCGGAGAACCTCACGCGCGACGCGTTCGCCCGGCCCGACTGAGCGCCGGGCATGCCGCGCCCGGCCGCATGAAGCTGCGGCGCGATCCACGCATAATGGCGCCACAGGACAGGGGCGGATACAGGGCATGGGGGCAGCCGACGGAATCGAACTCGATCCGGCGTTGATCGTGGAGGACGACGCCACGACGCAGCGGCGTCTCGCGCGCCTGCTCGCCGGGCTGGGCAACAGCGGCGTGCGCGACATCGCCACCGCCGGCAGCATCGCCGAGGCCAAGGCGCGGATCGCCGCCCAGGTTCCACGCCTCGCCCTGGTCGACATCGGCCTGCCCGACGGCAGCGGCATCGAGCTGATCCGCTGGCTGCACGGCCACCACCCCGACGTGCCGACCGTGGTGGTCTCCGCCTGGGGCGACGAGGAAACCGTGCTTGCCGCCCTGCAGGCCGGCGCGATCGGCTACCTGCTGAAGGAACGCGAAGACGTCGAGCTGGAACTCGCGCTGCAAAGCATCCGCCGCGGCGGCGCGCCCATCGACCCCTTCGTCGCCCGGCGCATCCTCACCCTGCTGCCGGCCGCGGCGCCCGCGGCCAGCGCCGGGCACGCTCTGTCCGAACGCGAGACCGAGATCCTCGGACTGGTCGCGCGCGGTTACAGCAACCGCGAAATCGCGGAGCTAACCACGCTGTCGCGCTTCACCATCGAAGGTTACACCAAGGCGATCTATCGCAAGCTAGCGGTGAATTCGCGCACCGCCGCCGTGTTCGAGGCCCAGTCGCGCGGGCTGCTGCGCTGATGGCGCGCTGGCGCGTGATGCTGCTGCTCGGCCTGCTGGCGGTGCTGGCCGGCTGTGTGCGACAGGAACAGGGCGAGTCGCCATCGACACAGATCCAGACGCTGCAGCAGGCCGAGGCCGCGCCTTCCGACTGGGATGCCGCTACGCCGCCGACCACCGGCTGGTTGCCGGTGAAGCTGATGGATTACTGGGATGAGCACTGGCCACGCCACGATGGCGTAGTGTGGTACCGGCTGCACTGGACCCAGCGTGACACGAACGCACCCATTGGCCTGCTGCTGGACTACGCCTGCATGGCCGATGCGGTCTGGGTCAACGGCAGCCTGGTCTATCGCGACCCCAGTTTGCTCGAGCCGCTGTCGCGGCGCTGGGTCGCGCCGCAGTATTTCCTGCTCGACAATCCCCTGCTGCGCGCGGGCGACAACACGTTGTTGGTGCGCGTCTCCGGCCTGGCTGCCTACCAGCCCGGCCTGGGCACGGTCAGTGTCGGCGACCCCGATGTGATCCAGGCCGCCTACCGGCAGGCCATGTTCTGGCGCTTCAACATCCACCTGTTCAACTTTGCGCTGAGCGCGGTGCTGGGCGTGCTGTTCCTGATGTTCTGGCTGCTGCGCCGGCGGGAGTCCGTGTTCGGCTGGTACGCGCTCACCACTCTGTTCAACGCCGGCTACGCCTGGAATCTCGTAGCTTCCAGCCCATGGCCGTTCGCCAGCACGGACGGCTGGGAGGCATTCAACGGCGCGCTCTACGTGGCACAGGCCGCCACCTTCTGTGTCTTCCTGCTGCGCTTCTGCGAACAGCGCTGGCGACGCACCGAAATCCTGCTCCTGCTGTA
Organism: Rhodanobacter sp.; assembly: GCA_035277325.1. Classification (GTDB taxonomy): domain Bacteria; phylum Pseudomonadota; class Gammaproteobacteria; order Xanthomonadales; family Rhodanobacteraceae; genus Rhodanobacter_A. Next base: position 14,356 of record DATEKS010000122.1, on the reverse strand, counting down.
CGCCGTCGCTGGTCTGCTCGCCTCGCTGCTTGCGCCGCACCTCGCCGGCACTTCGCTCAAGCTGTGGGCGATGCCCATGCTGGTGCCCAACTACGCGGCCATCCTGCTTTTCCTGTGGCACGCCGCGCGTACTCCGCGCGTCGACCTGCGCGTAATGGGCGCCTGCCTGCTGGTGTCCACGCTGGTTTCGGTGCTCGACGTGCTGGTCTACCTGCAGGTCATCCACACCAGCAACTACGACATCGGTGCCGTGACCTCACCACTCACTCTGGTCGGCATGGGCTTCGCCGTAGCCTGGCGTTTCGCTGCTGCGATGCGCCGGATCGAAGGCTTCAACGCTGAATTGCGCCATGAGGTGGATGTGGCCACCACGCAACTGGCCGACACGCTATCGCGCGAACACACGCTGGCGCTCGCCAACACCCGTATCGGCGAACGCCTCAACCTGGTGCGTGACCTGCACGACGGCTTCGGCGGCAGCCTGCTGGGCGCCATCGCGACACTGGAACAGTCGCCGCCCTCGCCCGAGGCCGCACACACCGTCGCCACGCTGAAGGAACTGCGCGACGACCTGCGCCTGGTGATCGACACCACCACCCACGAGCAGGACACCGACCTCGCCGGCCTGCTGGCGCCGCTGCGGCACCGCTGGAGCCAGCGCCTGGAGGCTACCGGCATCGACAGTCGTTGGCAGTTCGACAGCCTCGACGACTGCCACCTCGGCGCCGCCCGCAGCCTGGACCTGCTGCGCTTCCTGCAGGAGGCGCTGACCAACGTGCTCAAGCACAGCGGCGCCCGCCGGGTCGACCTGCGGGTGCGCCACGAGCACGGGCGGCTGCGCGCCGAAGTCCGCGATGACGGTCGTGGCTTCGATCCGTCCAACCAGGGTTCTCACGGTGCCGGCCTTACCAGCCTGCGCAGCCGCGCCATTCGCCTCGGCGGCCAGCTCGACGTGCGAGCGGCGCCCGGCACAGGCGCTGCTCTGCAATTGGATTGCCCCGCAGCCTGACCCTGGATGTCGGGAACCTCGCGCCCCTCACTACCACGGCCGTCACCCCCCGATTTCGGGGATACCCAAGCTTTCCCCTCCTGACTAGTGTGGCGCCACCAGTGTGGCGCCGCTCGCAAAAGCAGCGCCCAAGAATCAGGTGCGCCATCCAGGGGAAGGCAAACCCGTGTTGCAGCCTATCCATTTCATCTCGGGCCTGCCGCGCTCGGGTTCCACCCTGCTGGCCGCCCTGCTGCGGCAGAACCCGCGCTTCCACGCCGGCATGAGCAGCCCGTTGGCCAGCATGTTCGGCGCGCTGCTCGGCGAGATGAGCGAACGCAACGAGTTCGCCGTCTTCCTCGACGATGCCAAGCGCCGGCGCATCCTGCGCGCACTGTTCAGTGAATACTACGCCGACAACCCCGCCGAAGTGGTGTTCGACACCAGCCGCACCTGGTGTGCGCGCATGCCAGCCCTCGCCGACCTGTTCCAACAGGCGAAGGTCATCGCCTGCGTGCGCGAGCTGCCGTGGATCGTCGACAGCATCGAGCGGCTGGTTCAGACGAATCTCTACAGCCCCTCGTCGATCTTCAACTACACGCCGGGCGGCACCGTGTACACCCGCGCCAACGGCGTGGCCGGTGCCGACGGCATGGTGGGCGCCGCCTACGACGCCTTGAAGCAGGCCTGCTACGGCGCCCAGGCCGACCGCCTGTTGCTGGTGCGGTACGAAACCCTCGCCAGCCAGCCGGCCCGCGCGCTGGAAGCGGTCTACGACTTCATCGGCGAGCCGCTCTTCCCGCACGACTTCCAGCACGTCGAGTACGACGTGGCCGAGTTCGACCGTCGTGCCGGCACGCCAGGCCTGCACACCGTGCGTGGCCAGGTGAAGGCCGAGCCGCGCAAGACCCTGCTGCCGCCCGACCTGTTCCAGCGCTTCGCCGGCGATGCCTTCTGGAACGACCCGCAACGCCTGCCTGCGGGGCTGCGCATCGTCTGACGCACATCGCCTCGCCGATCGCCGACCCGCCATTTCGCCGCACCCCAAGAGAATTGCCATGAACCGCATTTACCGCCTCGTCTGGAACCGCGCGCTGCGCATCGTGCAAGTCGCTTCGGAACTCACGCATATCGGTGAGTCCAGCGGTGGCGCGGCAGGCCTGGGTTCGGGGGTACTGCGCCAGCGTGCACTGATGCTGGCATGCGCCGCCGCTCTCCTGGCATCGGGCGGCGCCGTTGCGGGGACCACCGCCAAGGGTGGCGCGGGAGGCAGTGTTACGGGACGGGTGGGAAGCAATGGCGCCGCGGGCGTCGTATCCAGCGCCGGTGCGCAGACCGTTCAAGGCGGCGGATACGGCGGCGGCGGCGGCGGCATGGGTGCCGCCGGTGGCGCTGGCGGCAGCAGCTCCGCAGGAAACGCCGGGGGCTTCGGCGGCGTGGCCGGTACCGGCTGGACCAGCAGCACCGGGGGTGGCGTCACCGTCATCACCGGTGGCGCCGGCGGTGCGGGTGGCGACGGCGTGTCGGCTTCAGGCACAACCTATGGCGGCGGCGGCGGCGGCGGTGGCGGCGGCGGTGCCAATGCCTTTGGTGCCATCGGGCTCACCGGTACCACGCTGTCCAATACGTTCATCGGCGGACAAGGAGGCATGGGCGGAGCCGGCGGCACGGGCATCGGCGCAGGAACGTCGGCATCGGCAGGCAACGCGGGTGGCAGCGGTGGCGGCGGCCAGGGCGGTTATGGCATGGCCATCCTTCAATCGGACCTGATGACCTTTACCGGCGCAGTCAGCGGCGGAGCGGGAGGAGCCGGCGGCGGCAGCAGCAGCAACATATCGAGTTTCTATGGCGGCAATGGCGGCGATGGCGGCAACGGCGGGGCTGCAGCCTATTTGAACAACACCAGCGCATTCATCCGCGCCACGTTTCAGGGCGGCGCAGGCGGAGCCGGCGGGCTCGGCGAAAGCGGCAGCGCGGGAGGACTGGGCGGCAGCGGCGGCAACGGCGGTGCCGGTGTCAAGGCGACGGGTTCGCAGGCCGGTGGTTACAGTCTGGAAAACGACGGAACACTGCTGGGCGGCGCCGGTGGCACTGGTGGCCAAGGCGGCGGCGGCCTAGTGGCTCCCCCTGGCGGTTCAGGCGGGCTTGGAGGCACTGGCGTGGCGGCCGATGCCATCGCCGTCGCGAACTACGGCCAGGTCCAAGGTGGCGCCGGCGGCACCGGTGGCGCCTCCAGTGGTGCCGTCATAGGGTCGAGCTCTACCGGCGCAGCGGGTGGTGCCGGTGGCCTTGGCATCTCGCTCGCCAACTCGGCCAGCGTGATGAATGATGCGCTGATCGCAGGGGGGCAAGGCGGTGAAGGCGGCCTTGCCGGTGCGACGATAACCCCCATCCCCGGCGGAGGCGTGACCGTTCATGGAGGGGGCAGTGGCGGTGCGGGCGGCACCGCCGTTTTTTCGGCGACCGCGGCTACTGTCATCAATGACCCCGGCGCCACGATCACCGGCGGCAAGGGTGGTGCAACAGCCCAGACCATAGAATCCACGGCCTCTGGCGACGGTGGCGCAGGCCTTGCCTTGGGCGCTGGTTCCCAAGTGGTGAACGGTGGCGCGGTGCGCGGCGGCGACGGCGGAAATCTGGTGATCCTGGCTCAGCAGATCGGTATCAGCGTAGTCGGTGGCTCCGGCGGCAGTGGCGCCAGGCTGGGTGACGGTTCGACCGTGATCAACACGGGCAGCATCGAAGGCGGCACCGGGCAAGGGATCAACATGGCGCACACCGTGTCTTTCGGTGGCGACGGCGGTACGGGCTTGACGGTGGGTAGCGGTTCGGTCGTCAGCAATAACGGCCTCGTCGCAGGCGGCTCAGGCGGCCCGGGAGGAGATGCAACGGTCGCCACGAGCCGGGGCGAAGGCGGCAATGGCGGGGCGGGCATTACGCTGGCCGCAGGTTCGACCCTGTCCAATGGCGGCAGCGGCCGCATCACCGGCGGCAACGGCGGCAGCTATGTCTTCGACCCGTATCTTGGCGTATCCGGGGGAGCGGCTGGCATTGGCGTGGTGGCCACTGGCAACAATGCCATCGTCACCGCCGGCCACATAGGCGGCGGCCTGAGCGGCGACGCGGTGCAAGGCGACGCGGTCGAACTTTCCGGCGGCGGCAACATCCTGACGTTGGAGAACCACTACAGCTTCACCGGCAACGTGGTCTCCATCGACGGCGGCGACACGCTGGCGCTGGGCGGCAACAGCACCGGCAGCGGGGCGACCGGCAACGGCACGTTCAACGCCTCCGATATCGTGCCGGTGCTGCCCGGCGGCTACACCGGCACGCAGTACGTCGGCTTCGATGCCTTCGCGAAGACCGGCAACAGCACGTGGACGCTGACCGGCTCCGGCGCCAACAACGGAACGACCGGCGAGAACTGGACGATCGCCGGCGGCACGCTGCAGGGCGATGCGACCGCGCTCACCGGCAATATCGTGTTCCAGCCGACCGCCGGTGCCACGGTCGCCGTGGTGTTCGACCAGGGCAGCGGCAATGCCAACAGCCCCACGACGGCGACGTATGCCGGCACGATCAGCGGCAACGGCAGCCTGGCCAAGATCGACGATGGCACGCTGATCCTCACCGGCGCCAACACCTACACTGGCGGCACAACCATCAGCGCCGGCACGCTGCAAGGCGATACGACGAGCCTGCAAGGCAACATCACCGACAACGCCGCGCTGGTGTTCAATCAGGCCAGCAATGGCACCTACGCCGGTGTGGTCTCCGGTAGCGGCACGCTGACCAAGACCGGTGCCGGCATGTTGACGCTCAGCGGTGCCAACACCTATTCGGACGGCACGACCGTCAGCGCCGGCACCCTGCAGGTCGATACGAACAGCCTGCAAGGGAACATCACCGACAACGCTGCGCTGGTGTTCAACCAGGCCAGTAATGGCACCTATGCCGGCGTGGTCTCCGGCAGCGGCACGGTGACCGCCTCCGGTACCGGCGTGCTGACGCTCAGCGGCGCCAACACCTACGCCGGCGGCACGACCATCAATAGCGGCAGCGCGCTGTCGATTTCCAGCGACGGCAACCTGGGGACCAGCACCGGCACGCTGACCTTCAACGGCGGCAGGCTGCAGACCACCGCGGGCATCACCTCTAGCCGCGCCATCGTGTTGGGCACCGGCACCGGCACCATCGATGTCTATGGGCAGAACGACAGCTTCAGCGGCGTGATCGCCGGCAGCGGCGCCCTGAACGTAGTCAGCAGCACGCTCGGCGGTGGCAGCACGCTCACGCTGTCGGACGCCAATACCTACAGCGGCGGCACCAGCATCTCCGGCGCCACTTTGGCGCTGTCGGGCATTGGCAGCATCGCGTCGAGCCGATATCTCTTCGTCTGGAACGGCGGCACGCTGGACATCAGTGCCACCAGCCGCGGGACATCGGTGTCCACGTTGGACGGCAACGGCACGGTGGCGCTGGGCGCACGGACGCTGACGGTGACCCATGCCGACGATACCGTTGGGGTTCTTGCCTTCGGGAACTTTTTCTCCGGCAGCGTCGGCGGCACCGGCGGACTGACGGTGGCTGGCGGCACGCAGTACTTGAGTGGCACCAATACCTACACGGGCGCCACGGTCATCGACAGCGGCGCCACACTGGCAGTGGCGGGCGTCGGCGGCAGCGTCGCGTCGAGCGGCGACGTGGTGGTGAACGGCAGCTTCGATATTTCCAACAGCGCCGGTAACAGCATCCAGCAACTCGACGGATCGGGCAGCGTGGCGTTGGGCGGGATCACGCTCACCATCGGCCGTGCCGGTGGCAATAACAACGGCCTGTTCAGCGGCTCGATCGCCGATGGAGGCATGTTCGGCGGTACGGCCGGTGCGCTGGAGATCGCCGGCGGTTCGCAGACGCTGACCGGCAGCAATACCTACACCGGCGGCACCACGATCAGCGCCGGCGTCTTGCAGATCGGCAACGGCGGCACGGCGGGTTCGATCACCGGCGACGTCACCGACAACGGGGCTCTCGTCTTCGACCGCAGCGACACGGCGAATTTCGCCGGCGTGCTGTCGGGAACGGGTGCGCTGACGCAAGCCGGCACCGGCACGCTGACGCTGGACGGCAACAGCAGCAGCTTCGCCGGAAACACCGCGGTGGCCGCCGGCACGCTGGTGATCGGCAGCGTCGCAGGCAATGGCGCCGCGCTGGGTGGCGATGTCGCGGTGGATGCCGGTGCCACGCTGCGCGGCCACGGCAGCGTCGGCGGCAGTGTCAATGTGCAATCCGGCGGCATCGTGACGCCGGGCGATTCCATCGGCACGCTCACCGTGGGCGGCAACTTCACCGCCGCGCAGGGCAGCCAGATGGACTTCGCCTTCGGCGCGCCGGGTACGAACTTCCAGACCGGCGGCACGGGCGACAGCGTGACCGTGGGCGGCAACCTCACCCTCAACGACACCACGCTCAACGTCACCGATGCCGGCGGCATGGGGCCGGGCCTGTACACCATTTTCAGCTACGCCGGCACACTGACGGAAACCAACGGCGGCATCGCGCTGGGCACCGCGCCCACCGGCCAGAGCCTGTTCCTGCAGAACTTGACGGCACAAAAGCAGATCAACCTGATCGACACCACCGGGTACACGGTGAATGCCTGGAACGCGAATGGACTGGCCAACGCTACGCAGATGGGCGGCGGCAGCGGGACCTGGTCCACGAGTTCTCAGGTATGGACGGATGCGAGCGGTACGGTGCCGAACGGTCCGATGTCGCTGCAGCCGGGTTTCGCGATCTTCGGCGGCGCACCGGGCACGGTGACGGTGGACGACAGTGCGGGCAGCGTCACGGCGACGGGCATGCAATTCGCCACGAATGGCTACACCCTGGGTGGTGGCACGCTGACCCTGGTGGCCAACGGCAGCACTGCCCCGATGATCCGCGTGGGCGATGGCAGCAGCGCCGGCATGACGGCGACGATCGGCAGCGCCATCGCCGGCACGGCGGGTCTCACCAAGACCGACCTCGGCACCCTGGTACTGACCGGCACCAACAGCTACACCGGCGGCACCACGATCAACGCCGGCACGCTGCAACTGGGCAACGGCGGCGCCACGGGCGCGATCACCGGCAATGTCACCGACAACGGCACACTGGCGTTCGACCGCGGCGACGCGGTGAGCTTTGCCGGCGTCGTCAGCGGCAGTGGTGATTTGACGCAATTGGGCAGCGGCACGCTTACCCTCGTCGGCGCGAACACCTTCACTGGCACGACGACGATAGGCAACGGCACGCTGGCCTTGTCGGGCAGTGGCAGCATTGCCGGTTCCTCTGACGTGAGTGTCGCGACCGATGCCACCTTCGACATCTCCGGCACCACGAGCGGCGCGTCCATCGTTTCGCTGGATGGCGGCGGCGGCGTCAATCTCGGCAGCCAGACGCTGACCGTGACGAATGCAGCAGGCACTTCCGGTGGCGCGATCAGTGGCAGCGGCGGCCTCATCCTCACCGGCGGCGCCGAAACCCTCACCGGTGCGAGCACATATTCCGGCGGCACCACGATCAGCGCCGGTACGTTGGCTTTGTCGGGCAGCGGCAGCATCGCGAATTCCGCGGACGTCAACGTTGGCAGCGGTGCCGTCTTCGATATCTCAGGCACAAGCAACGGCGCGTCGATCGCTTCGCTCGACGGCAACGGTTCGGTCAACCTCGGCGCCCAGACGCTGACCGTGACGAATGCAGCCGGCACCTTCGGCGGCACGATCGGCGGCACAGGTGGGTTCACTCTCGCCAGTGGCGAAGAAGCGCTGACGGGTGCCAACACGTATTCCGGTGGTACCACCATCACGGCCGGCACCTTGCAGATCGGCAACGGCGGTAGTGCGGGTGCGATCGCAGGCAACGTCACTGACAACGGCGCGCTGGTCTTCGATCACAGCGATGCGGTGAACTTCGCCGGCGTCGTCAGCGGCAGCGGCGCGCTGGTGCAGGCCGGCAGTGGCACGCTCGTCCTCACCGGCGCCAACACCTATACCGGGGGCACCACGATCAGCGCCGGTACGCTGGTGGTCGACGGCACCAGCCTGCCCGGCGCCGTCGCCGACAACGCCGCACTGATTTTCGACCAGACCAGCAACGGCAGCTTCAATGGCGCGATCAGTGGCAATGGCAGTTTTGCCAAGACTGGCGCCGGCACGCTGATCCTGGATGGCAACAGCAGCGCGTTCATGGGTTCCACCACCGTCAGCGCCGGCACGCTGGAAGTGGGTGATGCAGCCACGCCTTCGGCGGTGCTTGGCGGCAATGTCGGCGTGGCGAGCGGCGGCATGCTGCGTGGCCACGGCACGATAGTCGGCAACGTCAGTAACGGCGGCACCGTGTGGGCCGGCGGCTCGATCGGCACGCTGACCATCCAGGGCAACTACACCCAGGCCGCCAACGGCGTGTTCGAGGTGGAGGCCACGCCCGGCGGCCAGGCCAGCCTGCTGAGCATCGGCGGCACCGCCAGTCTGGCGGGTTCGGCCGTGATACTCGCCGATACTGGCACCTGGGCGCCGCGCACGAACTACACCGTGCTCACCGCCGCCGGTGGCATCAGCGGCCAATTCGCTTCGACCAGCGTCAACCTGGCCTTCCTCACGCCAGTGCTGAGCTACGCCACGAATGCGATGACGCTGTCGCTGGAGCGCAACGACATCACCTTCAACACCGTGGCGCAGACGCCCAACCAGCAGGCAGTGGCGGCGGCGGCAAATCCGCTGGGCTTCGGCAACCCGGTCTACGATGCACTGGTGGTGCTGGACGCACCCACTGCCCGCCACGCCTTCGACCAGTTGAGTGGCGAGATCCACGCCTCCACCCGCGCCGCGATCGCCGACAACGACCACTACGTGCGCGATGCGATCAACGCGCACCTCGCCGGCCAGAGCAACAGCGCCAATGGCCTGAGCGTCACTGACGATCACGGCGTCACCGCCTGGACGGCCACGTGGGGTCATTGGGGCAGCCACGATGGCAACGGCAATGCCTCGACACTGGACGCCAACGGCAGCGGCCTGCTGTTTGGCGCGGACATACCAGTGGGTAACGTGACACGACTCGGCGCAGTGATAGGTACCGGCGAGGGCACGGCACGCATCACAGCGCTGGGCTCGTCCTCACACATCGTCGACCAGCACCTGGGCGTCTACGGCAGCCTGCAGACCGGCACGCTGCAATGGCAGGGCGGCGCGATCTACGGCTGGCAGCAGGTGGATACCCACCGCTTCATCGGCTTTGGCAGCTTCAACGGCAGTGCGGTCAGCAGCTACCACGCGCACACCGCGCAGGCCTATGTCGATGGCAGCCTGCCGTTCGTGCACGGCGGCACCACGCTGGCGCCGTTCGTGAACCTGGCAGTGGAACGGCTCAGCACGCCGGCCATCGCGGAGAACGGCACGCCAGCCGGGCTTGCCGTAGCCGCGCAGGACAGCACCCTTGGCTACGGCACGTTGGGCCTGCGCGCCACGTTCGACCTCGGCACGCCGAACCACGGCCTGCACGCCCACGCCAGTCTCGGCTGGCAGCATGCCTGGGGCGACACCCTGCCCGTCGACACGATGCGCTTCGAGAGCGGCAGCAGCTTCGCCATCGCCGGCCTGCCGGTGGCGAAGAATGCGGGCGTGTTCACTACCGGCATCGGTTTTACCGTTGCGCCCAGCGTTTCGGTGGATGCCAGCTATCAGGGGCAGTTCGGACAGCACGCCAGGGACCAGTCGGCGCGCATCGGCCTCGACTGGACATTCTGAGGTTTGCCGGTGCGCCGCCCGTCAACGGACGGTGCACCGGGATCCAGAAAGCGGCCCCCATTTGCGCATCTCGTCGGGTCTGGTTGGCCAGGTCTGGTGCATGGATGACACTGCCGGTCCGACCTGAATCCGCCTACCCGATTCCGGGGATACCCAAGCGAGCTTTCTCGGAGTAATGTCCGCTCGCCACAGCGGCTGTGGCGGCATGGCACTCGACTGTGCCATCCCTAAGGAAGGGGGATCTCATGCTTCAACGCATCCATCTTCTCCGGTCTGCCGCGCGTGGGTTCCACCCCGCCGGCTGCGTAGCTGCGCTCAGCCACGTCACTACCGGACCACCTGCTTAGCGTTCTCGAAAACGACGCTGTCTGGCACGACCCCAAGTTCAATCCGCGCGATGTGCGCATCGCGGCATGGCCCGTTCCATGCCCGATCAGCGCTGACTCAATCCGTTTTTGCACCCAGGGGAAACACCATGAACCGCATCTATCGTCTTGTCTGGAACCGCGTGCTGCACATACTGCAGGTTGCTTCGGAACTGACTCATGGTTGCAGCGCAGTCGTATCGTCGGGAGGAATACCACGACGACTGCCGACACGCCGCCTGCTCGCACTCGCATGTCTTGCTGCCTGCGCCGTGCCGGCGGAATCGGCCATGGCCGCCTGCACGCCGATCAATCCGACCAACGGCGCCACCGTGACCTGCTCCGGCGCCGCCAACCCGCTCGCCCCGTCCTACGCGAGCAGCGCGGACAACCTCACCGTCAACGTGGTCAGCGGCGGCTCCGCCGGTGTGCTGCTGGGCCTGGGCGGCACCGCCATGTCGCTTACCGGCAACGGCACCACGCTCAATAATGCCGGCACCATCGATCCTTCCCTGCTCGGCCTACTCAGCCTTCTGTCCTCCGGCACGGTGATCGGCAATCCCAATCTCGGCACCGCGATTCCAGGCAGCACGGTGACTGTCAGCAACCAGGGCACGATGAAGGGCACCACCGGCTTGCTCGGCTTGAACCTCGCCGACCTCACCGGCATGGCGCTGGCGGTGCGCAATGGCGGCGGTGGCACGACCAGCATCGCCAACTCCGGCACCATCGGCTCCTCTGCCCTGCTCGGCGTTTCGCTGCTGGGATCGGATGCACCGGTAGTCGCCGCCTACGGTGGCGCGCAGATCAACTTCACCAACACCGGCACCATCACCGGCCGCACCGCGTTCGAGTCTTCGGCCGCCGGCAACAGCTTCATCAACTCCGGCACCATCAGCGGCAGCGTGTCGATGGGCACCAACAGCACCAATACCTTCACCGCGGTGACCGGTTCGGACGTCAACGCCGGCGGCAGCCTGGGCCTGAACCTGCTGGGTGTGCTCGGCATCAATCTCAGCTTCGCGCCCACCGGGCAGATCGACGGCGGCGCGGGCGGCAACAACACGCTGGTGCTACAGAACGTGCTGGCCGGTCCCGGCTCGGGCGCCACCGGTACGGGCAGCGCCTCGTCCGCCACCTACGTCAATTTCCAGCACCTGATCGTCAACAGCGGCACCTGGAGCCTGTCAGGCGCGCTGGTCAGCGGCGACGCCACCCTCAACGGCGGCGTGGCCCAGTTCGACAGCGACGCCAACTTCGGCAGCGCCTCTTCGATCACCTCCAACGGTGGCGGTGTCGCCGCCAGCGCCAGCGGCTCGACGCTGAGCAAGGCGATCGCGCTCAACGCAGGCGGGCTCACCGCCACGGGCGGCAACAACTTCACCATGTCCGGCCCGCTCTCCGGCACCGGCGCACTGACCAAGAACGGCACGAGCACGGTGACCCTCACCGCCGCCGACACCTACACCGGCGGTACCACCATCACCGCCGGCACGCTCGCACTCAGCGCGAACGGCGCGCTGGCGTCCACCGGTCCGGTCAACCTGCAGAACGCCGGTTCCGCGTTCGACCTCTCCGGCGCCAACGGCAACCGGACCATCGGGGCGCTGACCGGCGATGCCGGCACCGCCATTGCGCTGGGCGCGCGCACGCTCATCTTCGGCGACAGCACCAACACCACGTTCGCCGGCGCGATCGGCGGCACCGGCGGCCTGGTCAAGCAAGGCAGCGGTGTGTTCACCATGAGCGGCACCAACACCTATACCGGCGGCACCGCGATCAATGCGGGCACGTTGGCGATCGGCGCGGGCGGCAGTCTCGCCGCCACCGGTGCGGTGACGTTGAGCAGTGCGGGCACCAGCTTCGACATCAGCACCGCTGGCGCCAACCAGACCATCGGCGCACTGTCCGGCGTAGCCGGCAGCCAGGTCGCGCTGGGTGCGAACACGCTCACCCTGGGCGATGCCAGCAACACCACCTTCGCCGGCACCGTCGGCGGCACCGGAGGCATCGTCAAGCAAGGCGCCGGCACGCTCACCTTGAGCGGTGCCGACACCTATACCGGCGGCACCACGGTCAACGCTGGCACGCTCGCCCTCGGCAGCGGCGGTTCGCTCGCGGCCACCGGCACCGTCGCGCTGTCCGGCTCCGGCAGCACGCTCGATCTGTCGGCCGCCGGTGCACAGAGCATCGGCGCGCTCGCCGGCGTCGCCGGCAGTTCGGTGATCCTCGGCGCAAATGCCTTGACCCTCGCACCCACCGGCAGCGGCAGCTTCGGCGGCACCATCAGCGGTACCGGAAGCGTGGTGATCAACGGCAGCGGTACCGAGACCTTGACCGGCGCCAACATCTACACCGGCGGCACCGGCATCCAGTCCGGCACGCTGGCGCTGGGCGTGGGCGGCGCGCTCGCCGGAGGCAGCGCGTTGACGCTCGCCAGTGGCGGCACCTTCGATATCTCCGCCGGTGGCAATCAGACCATCGGCGCGCTCGCCGGCGCCGGCGGCACGGTCAATCTCGGGGCCAACTCGCTCAGCGTGGGCGGCAGCGGTGGCGGCAGTTTCGATGGTGTCATCCAAGGCACCGGCGGCGTGACCAACATCGCCAACGCACTCGTGCTCAACGGTGCGAACACCTACACGGGCCTGACCACGGTGCAAGCCGGCAGCCTCACCGTCGGCGATGCGACTCACGCCGGCGCGAGCGTGGCCGGCGACATCACTGTGGCGAGCAGCGCATCGCTGGGCGGCTTCGGCACAGTGGGCGGCAGCGTCACGGTGCAGAGCGGCGGCCACCTCGCACCGGGCAATCCCACCGGTACGCTGACCGTAAATACCGATCTCACTCTGGCCCAGGGCAGCGTGCTCGACTTCTCGTTCGGCGCACCCGGTCCGAACTTCACCACGTTCGGCTCCGGCCACAACGTGGTGGTGAACGGCAACCTCGCCATCAACGGCGCCACGCTGAATCCGATCGACGCCGGCGGCTTCGGCCCCGGTCTGTACAACCTGTTCACCTACGGCGGCACGCTCACCGAAACCAACGGCGGTATCACGCCTCCCTCGGGCTTCACCATCCAGAACCTCACCGCCAGCAAGCAGATCAACCTGATCAACACCAATGGCCTGATGCTGAATTTCTGGAACGCCAACGGCCTGGCCAGCAGCACGGCCATGGGCGGCGGCAGCGGCACCTGGTCCGTGCCGGGAGCCAACTGGACCGACTCGGTTGGCTCGATAACTTCCACGCGCCAACCCGCCGATGCCTTCGCCATCTTCGGCGGCGCATCGGGCACGGTGACGGTCGACAACACGGGCGGCGCGGTAACCGCGCTGGGCATGCAGTTCGCCAGCGACGGCTATCTGCTCACCGGCGGCGCGCTCGGCCTGGCCGTACCCTCACCCGGCGCACTCAGCGAGATCCGCGTCGGCGACGGCAGCGCGGCCAGCGCCGGCTGGACCGCCACCATCGACAACACACTCACTGGCCTGGGTTTCAACAAGACCGGCGCCGGCACGCTGGTGCTTGGCGGCAGCAACACCTACACGCAGGGCACCACGCTGAGCGCGGGCACCCTGTCGGTGAGCGCCGACGCCAATCTCGGCGCAGCCAGCGCAGGCCTGGATTTCGAAGGCGGCATCCTCCAGGTGACCGGCACGGCGTTCCAGTCCACGGCGCACACAATCACCCTCGGCGCTGCCGGCGGTGGCTTCGACATCGCGAATGCCGCCAACGTGTTCACCGTCAGTGAGGCCTTGAGCGGCACCGGCAGCCTGACCAAGCTCGGCGCGGGCACGCTGGTGCTTGCAGGCGCCAACAGCTACAGCGGCGGTACCACCATCAGCGCTGGCACGCTGCAGGGTGATGCGACCAGTCTGCAGGGGAACATCGCCGACAACGCCTCGCTGATCTTCGACCAGGGCGCGGATGGCACGTTTGCAGGCATCGTCTCCGGCAGCGGCTCGTTGACCAAGCTCGGTGCCGGCACGCTGACGCTCAGCGGCGCCAACACCTACAGCGGCGGCACCACGATCAGCGCCGGCGCACTGCAGGGTGACACCACCAGCCTGCAGGGCAACATCACCGACAATGCCTCGCTGATCTTCAACCAGGGCACGGACGGCACGTTCGCGGGCATCGTCTCCGGCAGCGGTTCGTTGACCAAGCTTGGCGCCGGCACACTCGCCCTCAGCGGCACCAATAGCTACAGCGGC
>DATEKS010000121.1:0-16669 GCA_035277325.1 Rhodanobacter sp. | reverse complement strand
CCTGCGCGAACTGCGCAGCCGGCTGGCGCGCCAGGCTGCACGGGAGCGCCGCACCCCACCCTCTTCCGTCACACCTTCGCCCTGAGGGGCAGGAACACAGCATGCCGATGAACCCCACCCGCAAGCGCCGGCTCACGATCGTGATCGTGATCGCGATCGCCGCCGCGCTGGCGATCAGCCTGGGCGTGTATGCGCTGCAGCAGAACATGAACTACCTGTTCACCCCGAGCCAGGTGCAGTCGGGCCAGGCAACTCAGTACAAGACCTTTCGCCTCGGCGGCATGGTCAAGGCCGGTTCGATCCAGCGCAGCAAGGACTCGCTGCAGGTCACCTTCACCGTGGTCGATGCCGGCGGCGCGATGCCAGTGGAGTACACCGGCATCCTGCCCGACCTGTTCCGCGACAACCAGTCGGTGATCGCCACCGGCCACATGGACGGCGCCCGCTTCGTGGCCACCGAGGTGCTCGCCAAGCACGACGAGACCTATATGCCGAAGGAACTGAAGGACGCGATGGCCAAGGCGCATGCCGACGCGAAGGTGAAGGAAGCCGCCGCGCAGGACAAGAGCCCATGACTCCCGAACTCGGCCAGCTCGCGCTGGTACTCGCCTTCCTGCTCGCGATCGCGCAGGGCGTGCTGCCACTGCTGGGTGCGTGGCGCGGCAACCGCGCGCTGATGGCCGTGGCGCGTCCCGCCGCCGCCGGCCAGGCGGTGTTCGTGGCGACGGCCTTCCTGATCCTGGTGTGGGCCTTCCTGCATTTCGATTTCTCGGTGCAGTACGTCGCCGACAACTCCAACCTCACCCTGCCCTGGTACTACCGCATCGCCGCGGTGTGGGGCGCGCACGAGGGCTCGCTGCTGCTGTGGATCCTGATCCTCAACCTGTGGACAGTGGCGCTGGCCGCACTCAGTCAAAAGCTGCCCGAGGTGTTCGCCGCGCGCGTGCTGGGCGTGATGGGGCTGATCGCGATCGGCTTCCTCGCCTTCATCATCTTCACCTCCGATCCGTTCGGCCGGCTGCTGCCGATGCCCGTCGACGGCGCCGACCTCAACCCGGTGCTGCAGGATCCGGGCATGACTTTCCACCCACCCGTGCTCTACATGGGCTACGTGGGCTTCTCGGTGGCGTTCGCGTTCTCCATCGCCGCGCTGCTGGGCGGCGAGGTGGAACAGGCCTGGGTGCGCTGGGCGCGGCCGTGGACGAACGCGGCCTGGGGCTTCCTCACCCTGGGCATCGTGGCCGGCAGCTGGTGGGCCTACGCCGAACTGGGCTGGGGCGGCTGGTGGTTCTGGGATCCGGTGGAGAACGCCAGCTTCATGCCGTGGCTGGTGGGCGCGGCGCTGATCCACGCGCAGGCGATCACCGAGAAGCGCGGCGGCCTGCGCGCGTGGACCCTGTTGCTGTCGATCTTCGCATTCTCGCTGTCGCTGCTGGGTACCTTCCTGGTGCGCTCGGGCGTACTCACCTCGGTACACGCGTTCGCTTCCGATCCACGCCGCGGCGTGTTCATCCTGATCTTCCTCGCCATCGTGGTGGGTGGCTCGCTGCTGCTGTACGCGCTGCGCGCGCCGAAAGTGGCGGGCGGCAAGCCTTTCCGGATCGTCTCGCGCGAGACAGCGCTGCTGATCGGCAACCTGATGTTGGCTACCGCGGCGGCGATGGTGCTGCTGGGCACGCTGTTCCCGCTGATCGGCGATGCGCTGCACCTGGGCCGCATCTCGGTGGGACCGCCCTACTTCGGCCTGCTGTTCCCGCTGCTGATGACGCCCATCGTGCTGCTGCTGCCGTTCGGACCGTTCCTGCACTGGGGCAAGGCCGACGGCGGCCTGTTGAAAGCCATCGCGCTGCGCGCGGGCATCGCCGCGGTGGCCTGCGCGATCGTGGCGGCGTTCTTCGTGCAGGGCCAGCCCAGGGCCGTGGCCGGCGTGGCCGCGGCGGTGTGGATCGCGGTGGGCGTGCTGCTGTACGCGTACAAGCGCTGGCGCGAGATGCCGCGCGGCCGCCGCTACCCGGCCGAGATGGCCGGCATGCTGTTGGCGCACCTGGGCGTCGCCGTGTTCGTGATCGGCGTGCTGCTGTCCGAATCGCTGAGCGTCACGCATGACGTGCGCATGGCGCCGGGCCAGAGCGAGGCCATCGCCGGCTATGTGTTCCGCTTCGACGGCGTGCATCGCACCACCGGGCCGAACTGGCACGCCGACCAGGGCGTGGTCACCGTGCTGCGCGACGGCCGCATCCTGACGGTGATGCATCCGCAGAAGCGCACCTACGCGCACGAGCAGGTGCAGACCGAGTCGGCGGTGGACGCCGGCCTGTTCCGCGACCTGTACGTGGCGCTGGGCGAGCCGATGGATGCGAACAACATCGAGGGCGCCTGGGCGCTGCGCCTGTACTACAAGCCGTTCATACGCTGGATCTGGGGCGGCGGCGTGCTGATGATGCTGGGCGGCTTCGTCTGCGCCGGCGATCGCCGCTTCCGCATCAGGCGCATCGCTGCCGAGGCGGCCACAGCCGGCAGCACGGCCGTGCCGCAGGAGTCGCCGGCATGAAGCGTTTCGTGCCCTTGCTGGTCTTCATGGGGTTGGTGGGCCTGTTCGGTTTCGGCATCTGGTGGAACAGCTGGCACGACGCGCGCTACGTGCCCTCGCCGCTGATCGACAAGCCCGCACCCGCGTTCGCGCTGCCGAAACTGGATGCGCCGGAGCAGACCGTCACCAAGGCCAGCCTGCTCGGCAAGCCCTACCTGCTCAACGTGTTCGCCAGCTGGTGCGTGGCCTGCGCCGAGGAGCACCCGGTGCTGATGGCCGACGGCCGCCAGCTCGGCATCCCACTGGTGGGCTACGACTACAAGGACGTGCCCGACGACGCCAAACGCTGGCTGCGCGAGCACGGCAGCCCCTACGACCTGGTGATCGCCGACCAGTCCGGCCGCACCGCGATCGACTTCGGCGTGTACGGCGCGCCGGAAAGCTTCCTGATCGATGCGAAGGGCGTGATCCGCTACAAGCACATCGGCCCGCTCACCCCCGAGGTGATCGCGAAGGAACTGCAGCCGGCGATCGATTCAGCCAGGCAGGAGGCGCCATGAGGCTGCGTCTCGTCCTGCCCGCCGCGCTGCTGGCGTTTGCCGGCGCTGCCTTCGCCGGCAGCGGCGCGATCGAGCCGCTGCCGTTCAAGGACCACGCCCAGGAAGTGCGCTTCCAGAACCTCACGAAACAACTGCGCTGCATGGTCTGCCAGAACGAGAACCTGGCCGATTCCAACGCCGACCTCGCCCGCGACCTGCGGCTGGAAGTGTTCCAGCTGATGCAGCAGGGCAAGAGCGACGCCCAGATCAAGCAATACCTGGTGGACCGCTATTCCGATTTCGTGCTGTACGACCCGCCGCTGAAGCCCGGCACCTGGCTGCTGTGGTTCGGGCCGCTGGCGATCCTTCTGGCTGGCGGTGCGGTGGTGACGGTGGCGATACGCCGGCGCAACCGCGGTGATGGCGTGGCCGCCGCAGACAACGACACGGCCGGCAACGAACCGGCCGACACGGGGGACGACTGGTGAAGCTCGCGTTCTATCTGGCCGCCGCCGCGATGATCGCGGTGGCGCTGGCCCTGCTGCTGGTGCCCTTGCTGCGCACCGGCCGGCGCCACGGCCGCCCGCGCGGCGTGTTCGCGCTGGCGCTGGGCATCGCGCTGCTGCTGCCGATCGGCGCCGGTGCGCTGTACCTGCACATCGGCACGCCCGCCGCGCTGGACGGCGTGCCAGCCGCGCCCAAGCCGCTGGATTTCCAGCAGGCCATGGCGCAGTTGCGCGCCCACCTCCAGCAACAGCCGAACGACCTGCAGGGCTGGACCCTGCTGGCCGAAGCCACCACCGCGCTGAAGCAGCCCGCGGAGGCGCGTGACGCCTGGGACCACGCGCTGAAGATAGCCCCGAACAACGTGGCGGCGATGGTGGGTTGGGCCGAGACCGATTCGATGGCGCGCAGCGACCACCTGATCGAAGGCCGCGCGCTCGACCTGCTGCACCACGCGCTGGAGCTGCAGCCGGACAGCCAGCGCGCGCTGTGGCTGCTCGGCATCAGCCAGTTCCAGCACGCGCAGTACGCGGACGCCGCCGCCAGCTGGCGCAAGCTGCAGCCCCTGCTGGAGCCGGGTTCCACCGTAGCCAAGGCGGTGGCCGAACAGATCGCGAATGCCGATGCCCGCGCCGGCGTCAAGCCCGCCACCGAGCCTGTGCCCGCCACCAGCCAGGGCGCTGCGCTGAAGGTGGAAGTGAGCCTGGCACCCACGCTCAAGGACAAGCTGCAGCCGGGCGACCAGCTCTACGTCTACGCCCGCGCGGTGAGCGGCCCGCCGATGCCGCTGGCGGTGGCGAAGCTGGCGGCCGACGCGCTGCCGGCCACGATCACGCTCACCGATGCGATGGCGATGACACCGGAACTGAAGCTCTCCTCGGTGGCGCGCGTGGTGGTGGCGGCGCGGATCAGCCACAGCGGCGAGCCGATCGCCCAGCCGGGCGACCTGGAAGGCAGCGCGGGCATCGTCGACACCGACCGCAAGACACCGATCGCCATCGCCATCGACAAGGTGCATTGAGCATGGCCGACGCCCGCCAGTACTGCCCCCTGCCTTCGCCGTTCCCGATGAAGCGCGGCGGCGCGCTGCACGGCGCGCGCGTGGCCTACGAAACCTGGGGCACGCTCAACGCCGCGCGCGACAACGCCATCCTCGTGCTCACCGGCCTGTCGCCCAGCGCACACATGATGTCCAGCGCGGAAGACCCCGCTTCGGGCTGGTGGGAAGGCATGGCCGGCCCCGGCAAGGCCATCGACACGGATCGCTGGTTCGTGATCTGCGTGAACTCGCTGGGCAGCGACAAGGGCTCCACCTGCCCCGCCTCCACCAACCCGGCCACCGGCGAGCCGTACCGGCTCGACTTCCCCGAACTGTCGCTGGAAGACGTCGCCAATGCCGCGCACGAAGTGGTGCACGGCCTCGGCATCGAGCGCCTCGCCTGCCTGATCGGCTGCTCGATGGGCGGCATGGCCGCGCTGGCCTATATGCTGCTGCACCCCGGTACGGTGCGCGCCCACGTCAGCGTGGACACCGCGCCGCAGGCGCAGCCCTTCGCCATCGCGATCCGCTCGCTGCAGCGCGAAGCGATCCGGCTCGACCCGCAGTGGGCCAACGGCGGCTACGACATCCATGCCCATGACAGCAGCGGCGACGGCGAACGCTACCCCGACATGGGCATGAGCATCGCGCGCAAGCTGGGTGTCATCACCTACCGCTCGGCGATGGAGTGGAACGGCCGTTTCGCGCGCATCCGCCTTGATGCCGAGCAGCGCGAGGACGAACCCTTCGGCTTCGAGTTCCAGGTGGAGTCCTACCTCGAAGGCCACGCCCGCCGCTTCGTGCGCAGCTTCGACCCAAACAGCTACCTCTACCTCTCGCGCGCCAGCGACTGGTTCGACACCGCCGAATACGGCAACGGCAACGTGATGGAAGGCCTCAAGCGCATCCGCATCGAGCGCGCGCTGGTGATCGGCGTCAGCACCGACATCCTGTTCCCGCTGGAGCAGCAGGAACAGATCGCGGAGGGTCTCGAAGCCGCCGGCGCCAGCGTGGACTTCGTGGCGCTGGATTCGCCGCAGGGCCACGACGCCTTCCTGGTCGACATCGAGAACTACAGCCGCGCGATCGGCGGCTTCCTGGCTCGACTCTGAACCGCGCGGAATCCGCCTGCAGCGCACTGGTAGAATGGCGCCACCCAGCCAGCTTCCCGAGAACGCCATGCTCACCACCGAATTCCCAGGCTGTCGCCAGCTGATAGCCGCGATCGACACGGCCGTCGCCCAAGGCAGCACGCCGGCGATCACCGACAGCCTGCGCAACAGCCTGTGCAAGCTGATCCGCGGCAACGAGATCCAGCTGCCGGAATGCGTGCTGGAAACCGCCGAGGGCCGCTACGCACGGCGCGAGCTGTACCGCAGCGAGGATCACGGCTACTGCGTGGTGGCGATGACCTGGGGCCCGGGCCAGGGCACCCCGATCCACGACCACGCTGGCATGTGGTGCGTGGAAGGCGTATGGCGCGGCGCGCTGGACGTGGTGCAATACGAGCGGACGGACGATGCGGAAGGCCACTACCGCTTCCAGCCCGTGGGCTCGGTGCAGGCCGGCCCCGGTTCCGCCGGCAGCCTGATCCCGCCGCACGAATACCACACCATCCGCAACCCCAGCGACCGCGACATCGCGGTCAGCCTGCATATCTACTCCGGCAACATGACCCACTGCGCGGTGTTCCAGCCGCTGGGCGGCGACCACGGCTACGAGCGCTGCGAGCGCCAGCTGGGCCTCGACCCGGTGCACTGAAGCCGGCATAATGGGCAATCCACATGCCGGTGTGGCGGAATGGTAGACGCGGCGGACTCAAAATCCGCTTCTGGCGACAGAGTGTAGGTTCGAGTCCTATCACCGGTACCAACGACCCAGGCCCCGTTCGGGGCCTTTGTTTTGCTCCGCAGTCCAGCCACGCGTACCGCCTGGCTCAACGCGTGCCCGCAGGAGTGTCCTGCGTCAGCACCAGTCGCTGCGCTACCCAGCCATAACCAGCTTTTTGCGCATCGGCCTTCAGCACGCGACGATAGGCTTGCGCAACTGCGCGATTCGCATCGCGGTCGAGGACACGCTGCACGGCCAGCCTCGCTTCGAAGGCCGGACTGGCCCAGCTGCGTTTCGCGGCATCGTCGGCCAGCGCACGCAACTGTGCCAGCCCAACGTCGTATTCGCCGCCATATGCGCGCAGCTCGGCCAATGAAACGTCCAGCAGGAACACTTCCTGACGCTGGTTGATCGCTGCGCGCAGATCGCGTGCGCGCGCAGTCAGGCTTTCGCGACCTGCCTTGTCGCCAAGCGCATCGGCACACAGCGCGAGCAACGCACTGGCATTGGCGATCCCGGGTTCTTCCTGCTGGGCAGTCCAGCCAGCCAGCGATTCCTGCAGGAGTTTTCGAGCATCGCGCCACCGCGCCCGCCCCATCGCGATCTGCCCCAATACAAATTCCGTGTTGGCAGCGGTGAAGGCGTCCTTGCTGGCGACGGCCGCGCCCTTGATCTTGTCGAGTTCAGCTGTCGCAGCAGCGACCTCGCCGCGATCCAGCAAGACCTGTGCGCACTCGAAGCGTGTTGCCCCGCCTTGGCCGGCGGCATCCAGTTCATGCGTGATGTCCATGGCTTGCCCGCAGACTGTGCGCGCTTCATCGAGCTGACCGCGCACGCGTAATAGATCCGCATAGTTAGCCATCGCAAACACGAGATGCGAACGCCGGTTGGCCTGGCGGTCAAGCGCGATCGCCTGCTGGTACATGGCGGCGACTTCGTCGCCGGCGGATTCGTCCGACAGCACGGTCGCCAAACCGGTCAAGCTCCACGCCTGCCGCACCTTGTCGTCGGTTTCGCGACCAATCGCCAGTGCCTGCCTCAGAGCGGTTTCCGTGCCATCGCGGTCACCCGCACTCCACAGCATGATCGAGAGATTGTCGTAGATCGCCGCCTCGCCGCCGAGGTCGCCAATGCCCTGGTACAACGTCATCGCGCGCTGGTAGCTTTCGCGCGCCGCGGCGAGCTGGTTGTGATTGCCCAGCAGATTGCCCAGGTTCTGCCAGGCATGGGCCTCGCCGTGCGGATTGCCGAGCCGGCGGAACCCCTCCGCCGACGCGCGCAGCATCGGTTCGGCCTGATCGCCCTGATCCAACGCGATCCCCAGCCGAAGCTGCGCTTCGGCAACCAATCCGGCCTCACCGCGTCGCTGTGCCTGCTGCAATGCGAGGCGCGCATGCGACGCCGCTGCAGCCATGCCGCCGTGCGTGGTCGCCACATCGACCGCCGCCAGTTCGACGCGCGGATCGCCTGCCAGCACGGGCAACCTGCGCAGTTCGGCCAGCGCCGCGTTGGCCTGGTCGTAGCGGCCGGCTTCATTCAATGCCGCGACGAGTTGCAAACGGTAATCGGGATTCTGCGGACGCAACGCCACCAGCTTCGCGAAAGCGGCAACGTTCTGCGGCGCGTCGCCCTGCAAGGCAGCCTGCTGCGCCTGAACCTGCAATCGCGTTTCTTCCGGCAGGCCTTCCGTGTTGGCCAGTGCTTGCCTGGAAGCGGCCAACGCCTTGGCACGGTAACCGAGCATCGACCAGGCACGCGCCAGGTGCATATAGGCGGGCGCATAACCAGGCGCCTGCGCGACCGCTTGCAGCAATTCGTCGCGGGCGCGTGCCGGGTCGTACCTCCGTAGGGCGTCTAGCGCGATGCCGATGTGACGCGCAACTTCCGCGGTCGGCGGTTGCGCGTCCGCGACGAGCCGCAGTGTCTCGGGCGTGGCTGGCTGCAGCCCGAGATCGCCGCGCAGGTCGACGCCGGCCTGCGCGATCAGTTGCGGCAAGCTGTTCACCGGGCCGCTCCGCGACAAGGTCGCCACCGTGCGGCCGTTGCGCGTGTCCTGCACGGCGAGATCGAGTCGCAGTTGTGGTGCGTCCGCGGCGCCAGAAACAAGATAGGAGCCGCTCAACACGTAATGCGCTCCCAGGCGTCGCTGCAGCCTGGCGAGGCTGGCCGGCGCATATCCCCCGATCTCCGGCGGCGCCAGATCAGTGCACGCGGGTCGCACCAGTTCGTCGGGCAGCGCATGCAACTTGCCGCCGATGGTGATCTCCGTGGCCAGCATTTCCGCCATGGCGGGACCGAGCCAGGCATGTCCGGCATCGCCGGACAGATTGTTGAAACCGACGACCGCCACCGCACCTGCATCCAGCGCCGTCGCATCCCGCGCGACGGCCATATGGCGCGAATGCCACAGCAGGAATCCGCCGAGCACAATGCACGCCAGCAGTACCCCGGCGGCCGCCGCCACTGGCCAGCGGCGCCGCGGGCGGGCGGGTGCGGCGGCGACCGCAGATCCGGTTGTTTCGTCGTGCCGGAACTTCGCGAGTGCCGCCTCGGCATCCGACGGCAAGGCAGTCGCCGCTGCGGGCGGCGCCGGGGAAGCCGAATCCGCCGGGGAAGGAACGGCAGCATCCGGTGCGATGTCACCGGGAACGCGGCACACCTCCGCGACAAAGCGGTAGCCGAACTTCGGCACCGTCTCGATGCAACGGTTGTCGCCCTCGTCATCGCCGAGCGCACGGCGGATCAACCAGATGTGCTTGGTCAGGTTGGATTCGTGCACGAAGCCGCGCGGCCACAGCGCAGCCATCAGCTCGTCCTTGCTGACCACGTGCCCGGCGCGCTCGACCAGCAACACCAGGGTTTCGAAGACCTTGGGTGTCAGTGCGACCGGCTGGCCACGCACCAGCAGGCGGTGCTCGCGCGGGTCGAGCTCGCAACTGGCGAATCGGTAGACCCCGTATTCCTGTGCCGACAAGGCGGCCCGCTCCCGGCAGGGAACTGGCAGCAATTCTGCCAGAAAAATACCTGCCTCAGAGCAGGGACAAGGGTCTCCCGGGCGCGCAGTCTCGCCCGGCAAAGGGGGGCATTCCGGGAAACCACGGACGCGCAACGCGGGGCGCGTCACCGGCCACGCCACGGCGCAAGCACGCACCCGTTTCCGCCACCGTGGCGGCGGCCCGGCAAAACCTGCCGCGACATACATTGCACCCAGGAGGCAATCACCATGAAGCACTCCGCATCTTCCGTCCTCATCGCCCTGGTCTGTGCTTCCGCGATGGGCTCCGCGCAGGTTTTTTCGCAGGAAAGCACATCGCCCGCGCCTACGGACCAGCTCGCCAGCTTCTTCGTCGGCAGCGGCAGCTGCACCGGCAACACCCTTGGCAAGGACATGAAGTCATCCCACGCCACCACCGGCAAATACACCGCCGAGCGGGCGCTCGATGGCCACTGGGTGGTGGTCCGTTACAACGAGGACCAGAGTGCCGCCGCGCCGAAGCCGTTCCGCGTCGTCCAGTACTTCGGTTACGACGCGGCGAAGAAGCGCTACGTGGCCGTGGGCGTCTACAACGCCGCCGGCACCTACAGCATCGGCACCAGTGCGGGATGGGATGGCGACAGCATCGCGTTCGATGAAGGCGATGCCGGCAAGCCCGCCGCGTTCCGTGACACTTTCACCAGTGGCCATGGCGGCTTCGCCGGCCACACCGGAATGATGCGCGACAAGAACGGCAAGTGGATCAAGACCGACGAGGAAACCTGCACGAAGACGTGATGGCCTTGTCGCCCCGGCCTGCCCGCCGGGGCGACCTCTCCGGAAAGCGCCATGAACACTTCCCCATTGATCGCCGCGCTGCTGCTTGCCATCACCAGCGTCGGCGCCCGCGCCGCCGACGACGCCTGCCGCAAGATCCTGGACGCCAGCGTCAGGACCAGCGTCGGCGCGCAGAAGACGACGTCCGGTTACGACTTCACCATGGACGCGCCGGCGCTCTACGCCTTCGGCCGGCACAGCTGCGCCTATCTGCATGACGAGACAGCAGATGGCCAGCCAGCCGTGGTGTATCGCGAACGATACATCGGAAGTACAGGATCCACGATCGCCACGATCTGGATTTCCACATCCAGCGGCCGCCTGCTGCGCGAGGAACAGGACGGGGACATCCGCGGCAAGGGCCAGGGGCATGTTTCCTACCGGTGGCCGCCGCGGCCATGAGCGGCAAATCATCGAGACATAGTGCAGACAGCACTGCCCGGCAAAGGCTGGTGCCGTCCCATGCGGCAAGGAGTTCGCCATGAGCGCCACATCCGCCAAATCACGCGGTTTGCATGATCGACGGCTGTTCGTCGGTGCCGCGCTTGGCGCCGTCGCCATCGTATTCGCCGGCTTCGCGCGCACGTATTTCCTGCGCGGATTCTTCTTCCATGATCCGCTGCCGCTGCTGTTGCACATCCACGGCGCGGTGATGTTCGCATGGTTCGTGCTGTTCTTCGTGCAGACCTGTCTTGTCGAAACGAATCACGTGTCCCTGCACCGCAGGCTTGGTGTCCTTGGCGCAACGTTGGCGGTGGCCATGCTGATTCTCGGTCCGTACGTTGCCTTCCATGCGCTGACGCGCGAGGTGCACGGCCATACCAGGGCCATACCGTTTTTTGCCCTCATCGTCGGTTTCGATCTCGCGATCATGCTGCTGTTCGCCGTATTCGTGGCTTGCGCGATCGCGCTGCGACGGACGCGAACTGATTTCCACAAGCGCCTGATGCTGCTGGCGACGCTCAGCCTGCTTGCATTTCCGATCGCGCGTTTCCAGTTTCTGGACAGCAATCTGGAAGCACTGCTGATCGCCGATTTGTGTGTGTTGCTTTGCGTGGCGTACGACACATTCCGCCACCACCGGCTGCATCCCGCGTTCGCGATCGGCGCACCCGCGATTTTCGCCGTCACCCACCTCGCCTATCTCGGCTTCCAGACCCAGGCCTGGATTCAATTCGCAACAGGGTTGGTGTCGTGATCAATCGACTTTTCAACTCAGTCAAGGTGCCGTCATGAACCACGTCGCCTCGCGCTTTGCCCCCGAGCACCGCTTCTACGTCTTCGCGGCCATCGGCGTCATCGTCGTGGTGCTCGCAGGTTTCAGCATCGATGTTCCGCTGCTTTCGCACATCGGCAGCCTGAGCGTGCTGGTGCGTGTGCACGGGCTGATCATGCTGAGCTGGATCGCGCTGTTCTTCGTGCAGGTGCTGCTGGTCGCTCGCCATCGCGTGGATCTGCACATGCGCCTGGGAATTTTCGGCGCGGTGCTGGCGGTGGCGGTCGTCGTGGCCGATACGGCAACGCTGATCACCGCCTGCCGGCTCGGCGAAGGCCACATGCCGCCGGGGATATCAAAACCGCTGTTTCTGGCATTCGGACTTTTCAACATGCTTGCCTTCGCCGTGCTGGTCGGTGCGGCGCTCTTCCTGCGCAAGCGGCGCAGCGAATGGCACAAGCGCTTGATGCTGCTCGCGATGTTTCTGCTGCTTGATGCGGCGCTGGCGCGCTTCATCAGTGTCTATATGTCGTGGACGGTGGATGCCTCGACCGTGCGCAACCTGTTCGTCCTCGCCTGCATTGCCGTCGACACGTTCCGTTATCGCCGCCTGCATCCGGCGTTCGCGATCGGCGGGGTGTTGGTGATCGCAAACGACCACGTTGCGATCTGGGCGGCGGGCACGCCCGCCTGGCTGCATTTCACCAAGGCATTGCTGGCCTGAGAAAACAAGACATCCCCATGAACACCCGGATCCTGCACAACGCAGGCGAACACCGTTACCACGTTGCTGCGGCGATCGCCATCGTCGTTGATTCCGGCGCGGTTGGCAGTGGCACCTCCAAGACACCGTGCCTGCGGAAGCCCGGCCCTCAGTCCGCGAGGCTTTCCAGGAATGCCGCGGACGGCACGAAGAACAGCGAGCCGGTGACGGCGCGGCTGTAGTCGAGCAGGCGGTCGTAGTTGCCCGGCGGGTTGCCGACGAACATGTTCTGCAGCATCTGCTCGATCCGGCGCGGGGATCTGGCGTAGCCGATGAAGTAGGTGCCGAACTCGCCCTTGCCGACGTCGCCGAACGGCATGTTGTCGCGCACGATGTCCAGTTCCTCGCCGTCCTCGACGATGGTGGTCAGCGCGTTGTGCGCGCAGCTCGGCTTCGCCGCATCGTCGAGCTCGACGTTGGAGAGCTTGATTCGGCCGATGATCTTTTCCTGTGCTTCCACGGGCAGGCTGTCCCAGCCCTTCAAGTCGTGCAGGTACTTCTGCACGATCACGTAGCTGCCGCCGGCGAACGCCGCGTCCTCGTCGCCGATCACGGTGACGCCGGCCGCCTCCTGCCCCACCGGATTCTCGGTACCGTCGACGAAACCGAGCAGGTCGCGGTTGTCGAAATACTTGAAGCCGTGCACCTCGTCCGCCACGGCGACGGCATCGCCGAGCCGGGACATGATCTGCATCGCCAGCTCGAAGCACAGGTCCATATGCCTGGCGCGGATGTGGAAGAGGATGTCGCCCGGCGTGGCGACTGCATGGTGCTTGCCGCGGATCTCGCGGAAGGGATGCAGCTCCTTCGGCCGCGGTGATCCGAACAGCCGGTCCCAGGCGTCGGAGCCGAACGCGGTGACGCAGGACAGCCGGCCGTCGAGATCGCGGAAGCCCACCGCACGCAGCAACCCGGACAGGTCGCCGCAGAACGCGCGCACGGCGTCGCGATGCTGCGGCCCCTGGTTCACCGTCACGACCAGGAAGATGGCGGCATGCGCGAGTGGCGCATCGACTGCTTGCGACATGGGGGCTGGCACGCGCGGTTCCTCGCTGGCTGATGGACTCGTGGCGGCCAGTCTAAGCCCGGGCGGCTGCCTGCAGCGCGATCGATGCCGCGCAACGCGTGCACCGGCCGTTGCGGGCGGATCGATGGAAGCCGACGGCATGGCCGGATGCGACACGGGCCGCTTGCGCGGCCCGTGTGCTGCCCGTCGACCGGGCCATGAGGCGATGCCTGCCGGCGGCACGCCGGCAGGCATCGGCGCGCATCAGAGCGCGGCGTCCTTCAGCTTCTTCAGCGGACGCACCTTCACCTTCACCGTGGCCGGCTTGGCGGCGAACACCTGTTCCTGCTTGGTGAACGGGTTGATGCCGGTGCGCTTCGGCTTGGCCGGCACCTGGATCGCGTTGATCTTGAACAGGCCCGGCAGGGTGAACTGGCCGGCGCCCTTCTTGTGCACGGCGCCGAGCACGGTGTGCTCCAGCGAGGCGAGCACGGCCTTGACGTGTTTGGTCTCGACGCCGGCGTGCTGGGCGATGTGGGAGATCAGGCCGGACTTGCTGAGCGTGTCCTTGATCGGCTTGATCGCGGCGGGGGCAGCCTTCGGCGCCGGCTTGGCGGCCTTGGCAGGGGCTTTCTTGGCAGTGGTCTTGGTAGCCATTGGGCATCCATCGTGGTGAGTAAGGCACCGCCTCCAGCGAGGCGATGGCCATGCGGCCTGCACAATCTACCTCGAAATTAGCGGTTTTGGTGTAGTCCGGTGCAGCGCGGACTACAACTCGCGCACGACCCGGAAGCCGACCCGGCCGCTGCGCACGCCGGCGTCGGCGCCCTGCCGCCACGCCGAGCGTGCCTGGTCGGGCGAACTGCCCCAGGAACCGCCGCGCAGCACGCGTACGCCGCAGCCTGGATTGAGCCAGGCGCTGCCGTCAACGGGGGCATGGACGTAGTTGTCGTGCCAGCAGTCGGCCACCCATTCGGAGACGTTGCCGCCCATGTCGTACAGGCCGAACGGATTGGGCGCGAAGCTCATCACCGGCGCCGGTCCCCAGTAGCCGTCGCTGTAGCCGTTGAACGCGTGGTTCCAGCGGCGGCCGCTGGGCGAGCGGTCCTTCGAACCGGTGAGGTTCTCCACCTTGCGGCCCGGCGTGCCGTCGCCCCACCAGTAGCGCGTGGTGGTGCCGCCGCGCAGCGCGTAGGCGAACTCGGCCTCGCTGGGCAGGCGGTATTTCTTGCCGGTGCGCTGGCTAAGCCAGTCGGCGTAGGCCTTGGCGTCGTTCCAGGAAACGTTGACCACCGGCAGGTTGTCCTCGGCCCGGTGGCCGGCGTAGTCGTCCTGCCAGGTGGCGCTGCCGTCGTCGCGCATGGCGCCGCTGCGCTCGTCATAGACGCTGGCGCCGCCCTGCTTCACGGAGTCGGGCACGTAGCCGCTCGCGCGCACGAATTCGCGGAACTGGCCCACGGTGATCGCGCTGCGCGCCATCGCGAAGCCCTGCCCGATGCTGATCCTGTGCTGCGGCTGCTCGGCCGTGTTGCGGCCGCTGTCGTCGTCGGCCGCGCCCATCAGGAAGTTGCCGGTGGGGACCACCACCAGCGCCGGCGACTGCCCCGGCACGTCGACGTAGCGGTCGCTGAATACCTGGCCGGGCTTGTGGCTGGCATAGAGCTGCGCGTTGAGCAGCTGCTGCTCGAACGCGGCGAGGCCGTCCAGCTGCGGGCTGATCGCTTCGGCCTGCGCGGCCAGTTGCTTCGCCAGCGCGAGGTTGCCGGCGTCCAGCGCGGAATGCGCCTGGCTCAGCACGCCGCTGGCGCGGGCCGTGCGCATGTCGTCCACCCGCTGGCGCACGTCATGCAGCTGCTGCGAGCCGGGACGGATCGCCTGCGCCTCGGCCAGCACCTTGTCCGCGCCAGCGAAATCGTTCTGCGCCACCGCGGCCAGCGCACGGTCCAGCACCACGTGCTGCACGTCGAGCACGCCCTGCTCGGCCACCGCGTTCTGCGGATCGAGCTGCTGCACCTGGCGGTAGATGTCCAGCGCGCTGCGGCCTGCGGGCTGGTCCGCCTTGCCCTGCTGCAGCAGTCCGGCCGCCTGCGCCAGCAGCGGGCGCACGTCGGTGAGCGTCTTCAGCGCGGCCGCGAGGCGCGCCACGTCGTCCGCGCTGCCGGGCAACTGCTGCAGCGCCGCCAGCTGGTCGCCCGCATCCTCGGCGTTGCCCAGCGCGATGTCGCGCTGGGCCTGCGCCACCAGCCGCGCATGCACGTCGATCACGCCCTGCGCGGCGCGCCGGCTGTCCGGCTTCTCCTTCGCCGCCTGCAGGTAGAGCGCGGCGGCGCTGTCCTTGTCGCCGCCCAGATGGCCGGCGGCGAGCGCCTTGTCGGCACGGTCCAGCAACGCACGCAGTTTCGGCGGGTCGGGCGTCAGCTGCTTCGGCAGCGCCTCGTGACCGCGGCTCAGTCGCGCGGCGATCACCGCGGTGGGCGCCAGGGTCAGCGGTGGCCCGGCATTCAGTTCCTCGGCGGCCGGCGCGTTTGCCGTCGACGCGCCGCCGGGCGCCGCCGCCGGCGCACTCGGCACGCTGCGGCGCACGACTTCGCCAGGTTCGGCGTGGAACAGCCGCGGAAAAAAGTGGTAGCCCAGCCCGAAGGCCAGCACGATGATGCCGACCACGCCGCCGAGCGTGCGTTGGCGATGCAGCGTGGTGTTGCTCGGCATGCTTGGGCGTTCCCGGATCGGCCTGTTATCGTTCCCCGCTCACCTTATGTCACGACCGATGACGGGGCAATCCACGCCCCGAGATTTTCAAGGAACCTGCATGCCCCTGCCCGACGTCACCGCCGACTGGATCGCCGACCGCGCCACGCTGCAAGCCTGGCTGGCCGACGTGCCGGCGGACGCCGTGGTCGGGCTGGACACCGAGTTCATGCGGCGCGACACCTTCCATCCGCAGCTCGCCCTGCTGCAGCTGGGCTGCCACGGCCGCCACGCGCTGGTCGACCCGCTCGCGTTCGCGATCGGCGATGCGCTGCAACCCGGGTTGGGAGCGGGCGACGCCGTCACCGTGATGCACAGTGCCGGCGAGGATCTGGAAACGCTGGCGCCGCTGTTGCCCGATGGCCCGCACACGCTGTTCGACACCCAGATCGCCGCCGCCTTCGCCGGCATGGGACTGGGCATCAGCTACCGCGCGCTGGTCGCCGAACTGTGCGGCGACGAACTGGACAAGGGTGAGACCCGCTCGGACTGGATGCAGCGCCCGCTCACCGCCTCGCAGCGCAGCTACGCCACGCTCGACGTGGTGTACCTGGAATCCATCCACGCCCAGCTCGCCGAGCGCCTGCGCCAGCGCGACCGCGCCGCGTGGCATGCCGAGGACTGCGCGCGCCTGAAGCAGCGCGCCAGCCACCGCGAGGGCGATCCGCAGCCGCAGCGCGCAT
>DATEKS010000120.1:0-8637 GCA_035277325.1 Rhodanobacter sp. | reverse complement strand
AGCGGCCGGCGTCGCTGTCGTCGGCGGAGGTGACGACGGCGCGCGCAGCGCGTCGACAATTGAAGCGGCCTGCCCCGCCAGCTTGCCGCGCGACAGCGGCGCGTTGCGCTCGCCGGCGAGCGTGGCGCCGAGGCGTTCAAGTTCCTCGCGCAGGCCGACGTCCAGCTCGCCCTGCTGCGGCGCCGGTTCATCGGCCAGCACGGGGTCAGTGGCGCTGAAGGAGAGCCCATCCTCGTCGCCGGCTTCGCCCAGCGTGGGTTCGCGGCGTTCGCCACCATGCGCGCCCTGCCCGGTCGGCGCGCGCCGCCTGCCCTGCTGCTCCTTCTTCGGCTGGCCGAACAGCCAGATCAGGGCGAGCACGACCACGCCGACGACCAGCAGCGGTATGCCGACCGCCGGATTCCAGGCAAGGGCAAGCACGGGTTGCAGCGTCATCATCGGTTCCTCGTATAGCTCGAGCACCGCTTGGGTTCGGTGTTCGAATCCGCGGGTCCGGCGACTTTCCGGACCCGCTCTTCAATTCATGCCAGCGCGTCGACGGCAGCTCAGGCGGTCCCAGCCAGTTTAGCCGCTTCAGCCAGATCCACCTGCACCAGGCGAGACACGCCGGGCTCGCGCATGGTCACGCCGCACAACTGGCTGGCCGCTTCCATGGTGGCCTTGTTGTGGCTGATGAAGATGAACTGCACGCGCTCGCTCATCTCGCGCACCATGCTGGAGAAGCGACCCACGTTGGCTTCGTCCAGCGGCGCGTCCACCTCGTCGAGCAGGCAGAACGGCGCGGGGTTCAGGTTGAAGATGGCGAACACCAGCGCCACCGCGGTGAGCGCCTTCTCGCCGCCGGAGAGCAGCGAGATGTTGGACGGGCGCTTGCCGGGCGGGCGCGCCATGATCGCCACGCCGGTGTCGAGCAGGTCGTCGCCGGTGAGTTCGAGATAGGCGTGGCCGCCGCCGAACAGGCGCGGGAACAGTTCTTGCACGCCGGCGTTGACCTTGTCGAAGGTTTCCTTGAAGCGCTGGCGCGTCTCGCGGTCGATCTTCTTGATCGCGCCTTCCAGCGTCTCCATCGCGCTGGCGAGGTCGGCGAGCTGGTTGTCGAGGTAGGTCTTGCGCTCGCTCTGCTCGGCGTGCTCCTGGATCGCGGCGAGGTTGACCGGTTCCAGGCGCGCGATCTTCTGGGCGAGATCGGCCAGGTGCTGCTTCCACTGCGTGGCGTCGACATCCTCGGCGAGTTCGGCAAGCAGGGTTTCCAGCTCCAGTCCGGAAGCGGCGATGGCTTCGGCCAACTGCTCGGCGCGCAGCTGCAACGCCTGCGCGGCGAGGCGCTTCTCGGACAGGCTTTCGCGCAGGCTGGCCAGGCTCTGTTCGGCGAGGTGGCGGCGCTGCTCCAGCTGGCGGAAGGCGATGTCGCACTCCTCCAGTGCGCGGCGCGCCTCGACCATCTGCTTGTCCACCAGCAGGCGCTGGTCGAGATAGGTCTGCCGCTCGGCTTCGAGCTCGGCGATGGGGTCGGAACCGGCGGCGAGCTGCTCGGCGATCTCGCCGCGGCGCGCCTCGATCTGGCGCAGCTGGTTTTCCATGCGTGCCAGCGCCTGCTCCAGCGAGGCCAGCGAGGAGCGCTTGGATTCCAGCGAGAGCGCCAGCGCATGCGATTGGTCGGCAGCCTCGCGCGCGTTCATGCGTGCTTCCTCGCGCGTTTCCAGCAGCGCGCGGCGTTCGTTCTCCAGCTCGCGGCGCTGGTCCTCGAGGTCACCCATGTGGCCGACCGATTCGTCCAGCCGCGCGCGCGCCTCGCGGGTCTGCGTCTGCAGCTCGTCCAACTGCTCGATCAACGTGGCCAGTTCGCCGGCGACCTTTTCGCCACGAGCGCGAGCGGTTTCCAACTTGCCGCGATGGCTCTGCAGCTGGCCGGCCAGTTCGGATGCGCGGCGGTGCGCGTTGTACAGCTCGCGCTGGGTGTCGTCGCGCGCGCGTTCGGCCTCGAACTTGCGCGTGCGCAGGTCGTCGAGTTGCGCGGTGCATTCCTCGATGCGCGCCTCCAGTGCGGCGACCTGCTCGGTGAGCGTGCGGATCTCGCGCTCGCGCGCCAGCACGCCGACCTGGTTGCCCTGGGCACGGCGCACGCGTGCCCAGCCCGGGCCCAGCCATTCGCCGCCGCGGGTGATCACCGACTGGTAGGGCGCCAACGCGGACAGGCCAGCCACGCGCTGGTGCGCCTCGTCCAGCGACTCGGCGACGAGCACGTGGCCGAGCACGGCGATGGCCGCCGCCGGGCCGCGCACGTGCGCGGCCAGCGTGCCCGCGGTATTGGCGCCGCCCTCGGCGGCATCGAGCAAGGCGACGTCGGCGTTCTCCAGCGCGCCGAATTCGGCGGCCAGCGCGTGTGCGCCGTCCACCAGTACGCTGTCGATGAAGCCGGACAGTACGGTTTCCACTGCGGTTTCCCAGCCGGCTTCCACCTGCAGGGCTTCGCCGAGACGCGGTGATTTATCGAGGCCGAGGCGTGCCAGCCACTGGCTGGCGGCGTTCTCCTCCTGACCTAGCGCGGCGTGCTGCAGGGCTTCCAGCGAGGACTGCCGGCCGCGTGCCGTCTGCAGCTGCGAGCGCGCCTCGTTGAGCGTGGACTGCAGCTGACGCTCCTCGTCCAGCACCTTCTCGTGGGTGGTCTTGTGCTGGTCGAGCAGGCTACCCAGCGATTCCACCTTCTCGCGCTGGGTGTCGTGCTCCAGATGCATCTGCTCGGCGGCGGCATCCAGTGCGGCGAGGTCGGTGGCCTTCTGCTCCGCTTCCAGCGCCTCGCGGCGCCTGGAAAGATCGATCGCCTGGCGGTCGAGGTAGTTGAGTTTGGTGCGCTCCACTTCGGCCGCACGATTGGATTCGCCGGCGGTACGGGTATGCGCGTCCCAGCGCTGCTGCCAGTCGGCTAGTTTGGTCTCGGCGCTGCGCTGGGCCTCGGCGGTGTCGTCCTGCATCTGCTGCAGGGCTTCGAGCCTCGGTTCGCCCTCGGCCAGCGCCATGCGCAGCGTCTCGACCTGGCTGCGGTCGCCGGCGATGTGTTCGGCCAGTTCGGCGTGCTCGCGCTCGGCCTCGCCCTGGGCGCGCTGCAGGCGCTCGGCGGTTTCCTTGTTGTGGCGGACCTGCTGCTCGACGCGGGCGATCTCGGCGCCGACCTTGTAGACCTCGGCCTGCACCGAATTCATGTGCTCGCCGGCCTCGGTGTGGCGCTCGCGCATGGCCTCGATCTGCGCCTCGATCTCGCGCTGGCCGGCCAGCTGCTTCTCGATCTCGATCTCGGCGGCGGACAGGCCCGCGCCCTCGCCATCGTGCTGGCCCTTCAGTGCGCGGTATTCCAGGGCGCGCAGTTCGGCTTCCTTGCGGGTCTGCTCTTCCTTGTAGGCCTTCCAGCGCTCGGCGGCGCGGGCCTGGCGGTTCAGGTGCTCGAGCTGCTTGTCCACCTCGTCGCGCACGTCTTTCACGCGGTCGAGGTTCTCGCGGGTGGACTTGATGCGGCTCTCGGTTTCCTTGCGGCGCTCCTTGTACTTGGAGATGCCGGCGGCTTCCTCCAGGTGCGTGCGCAGTTCCTCGGGGTGCGCCTCGATGATCTGCGAGATCATGCCCTGCTCGATGATCGAGTAGCTGCGCGGGCCGAGGCCGGTGCCGAGGAACAGGTCGGTGATGTCGCGGCGGCGGCAGCGTGCACCGTTGAGGAAGTAGAAGGACTGCCCGTCGCGCGTCACCTGGCGCTTCACCGAGATCTCGGCGTACTGGCCGTACTCGCCCTGCACCGTGCCGTCGGCGTTGTCGAAGATCAGTTCCACCGTGGCCTGCCCCACCGGCTTGCGCGAGGTGGAACCGGAGAAGATCACATCGGTGAGCGAGTCGCCGCGCAGGCGGCTGGCCGCGCTCTCGCCCATCACCCAGCGGATCGCGTCGATGATGTTGGACTTGCCGCAGCCGTTCGGCCCCACTACACCGGTCATGTTGGCCGGCAGATGCAAGGTGGTCGGGTCGACGAAGGACTTGAAGCCGGCAAGTTTGATCGTGGTCAGGCGCATGCGGTCATCGCTGGGAAATCGTGGGGCGCCCGAGAGTTCGGGCGACAAGGCACTGTGCCAAAGGAGGGACGGTGCCGCAATGCATTTCTGCATGATGTTTCACTGCAGAAATGCATTGCATCATATTGTTTATGAATGCATATTTATTTCGCGTCTATCGACATCGCATGGATGCCGCGATTCATCAGGTCATCCAGCACGGCATAGATCATCCGGTGGCGCTTGATCGGCAGCACGCCGGCGAACGCGGGGCTGACGATGCGCACGCGGAAGTGGCCCTTGCCCTCCCCCGTGTGGCCGCGGTGCAGATGGCCCTCGTCCACCACCTCCAGCTCGCTGGGCGAGAACGCGGCCGCGAGGCGTGCACGGATCTGCTCGGCCATCGTCTCGCTCATGGCAGGGTCTTGCGGAACGGCTTGACGCTCACTTCGGCATAGACGCCGGCGGCCACATAAGGATCGGCTTCCGCCCAGCGCTGCGCATGGGCCAGCGTGTGGAACTCGGCGATGATCAAGCTGCCGGTGAAGCCCGCCGGACCAGGATTTTCCGACTCGATCGCCGGGAACGGACCGGCCAGCAGCAGGCGCCCCTCGTCCTGCATCTTGTTCAGCCGTTCCAGGTGCTCGGCACGGGCGGCAAGGCGCTTGTCCAGCGTACCGGGATGATCCTGGGCGATGATCGCAAACCACATGGCAAGGTTCCGTTGCAAGGCGAGCCCGTAATTTTACCCGACTGTGCCGCCAATCATGGGCTCTCCCCACTTGAAGCCGTCGCGACGATGCCCATTCTGCGTGGCGTCATCAACGATATGGTGGGGAGAGCGCCAGATGTGGACGATGTTCGTGGACGGGATCGCCGCGCTGCTGAACCAGCTGGCGGCATGGCTCGACGGCAGCTACGGCCTCGCCGTGATCGCACTCGCGCTGGCCGTGCGCCTGGCGCTGTTGCCGATGACGCTGCGTGCCGCCGAACAGGGCTGGCTGCGCCAGCGCAGGCTGGCGGCGCTGAAGCCGCAACTGGAACGCCTGCGCGAGCGCCACGCGAAGGACCCCGCGGCACATGCCGCCGCCGTGCAGTCCCTGTATCGCGAGCACGGCATCGCCGGCGGGTTCGTCAGCGGTCTGCTCACCGCATTGGTGCAAGCGCCGATGAGCGCGGGCATCTACGCAGCGATCCGCCAGGGCGTGGCCAGCATGGGTTCCTTCCTGTGGATACCGAAACTGGCGCGGCCCGACCTGTGGCTTGCGCTGCTGGTGGCAGCCGTGAGCATGGCCGCAATGCTGTTCAACCCCATGCTGCCCGAGCAGGCACGCACCCTTCTGCACTGGCTGCCGGTGGTGATCTCGTTCCTGATGGTGTGGCACGTGGCCGCCGGGCTGGGGCTGTACTGGCTGGGCTCGGGCAGCGTGACCGTGTTACAGAACCTGCTGCTGCGGCGACACATCCGACACCTGTCAGTCTGAAAAAGCGACTCTGCCCTCTATTCTGTGTGTTTCTCTCTATTCTTTCGAAGGAAGGGCGAATGTATCGCACTTATTCCGCATTGGATCTTTTAGTGCCCCATTGATGGACCACCCATTCAATGTTTCGCATCGAGGCCCCTCCAATCCACGAACAAGTCTATCAGCAAGATTTGAAGCCCCTTTAATTCCGGCGCCATCGGGCTGAAGTGATGTCTGCAAAATTACTTTATTGGAATCTATATCTACGACTTCAAACCACATATCTGCAACAACATGAGACAGGTTATTATTAACTACCCTGTACGACGTAGGTTGCGCAAGAATCACCCTGTACTTCGCGCCCAAAGATTTTTCCAGGCCAACATTTGGAACGATGTTGAACGACTGCTCCACTTTTTTGGTTGCTGCGTGAAAAAATCTGGAAAAGCCATTGTCGTCAGAAGAGTCCTTGCTTGCATTCGGCTCCGCTTGAGCCAGCTTGAACTGATTATTAGTCCCAGATACACGCACCGCCAAGGCTGGCCCAAGAGCTGCACAGATCCCTTTCCCCCACTCTCTGTCTGCAGCGCCCATTGCCCCCCACAAGCCAGACTCATCACTCACGCATTTCGGCACATAAATGACTGCAGGCGCCAACGGCCGATTGACAGGAATCTCTGGCTTTAGAGTTGCGCTACCACAGCCAGAGATTGTTACGAAAGCAATAGCTAATAAAGATAAGCGCAATCTGCTGCCATTTTCTTGTTTGTTCATTGTCCACCCCTCGGAAAAAATAGGGCACATATGCCCGACAAAAAAGTCAAAAATCAGGCTTCTGGCCGCATGTACGGGAACAGCAGCACGTCGCGGATCGAGGCGGAATCGGTGAGCAGCATCACCAGGCGGTCGATGCCGATGCCGAGGCCGCCGGTGGGCGGCAGGCCCACTTCCAGTGCGCGGATGTAGTCGGCGTCGAAGTGCATGGCCTCGTCGTCGCCGGCGTCCTTGGCTTCCACCTGGGCCTTGAAGCGCGCAGCCTGGTCTTCCGGATCGTTCAACTCGGAGAAGCCGTTCGCGAGTTCCTTGCCGTTGACGAACAGCTCGAAGCGGTCGGTGATGCCCTTGTCGCTGTCGTTCTCGCGCGCCAGAGGCGAGACCTCCACCGGGTGCTGGGTGATGAAGGTGGGCTGGATCAGGGTGTGCTCCACCGTCTTCTCGAAGATCTCCAGCAGCAGCTTGCCCCAGCCGTAGCCGTCCTTCACCTGCACGCCGAGGCGCTGCGCGTGCGCGGCCATCGCGGCGCGATCGCGCAGTTCCGCGCGCCTGATCCCGGGGTTGTGCTCCAGCACCGCGTCTTCCATCGTCCAGCGGCGGAACGCCGGGCCGACGTCGATGCTGGCGCCCTCCCAGGTCAGCGCCGTCGTGCCGATGACCTGCTTCGCGGTCTCGCGGATCACGTTCTCGGTGAGGTCCATGATCTCGTTGTAGGTGGCGTAGGCCTGGTACAGCTCGAGCATGGTGAACTCGGGGTTGTGCCGGGTCGACACGCCCTCGTTGCGGAAGTTGCGGTTGATCTCGTAGACGCGGTCGAAGCCGCCGACCACGAGGCGCTTGAGGTACAGCTCCGGCGCGACGCGCAGGTAGAGGTCCATGTCCAGCGCGTTGTGGTGGGTGATGAAGGGCTTGGCCGTGGCGCCGCCGGGAATCACGTGCATCATCGGCGTCTCCACTTCCATGAAGCGGCGCGGCGCGGCCTCCAGCCACTGGCGGATGAAGCCGATGATGCGCGAGCGCTTCTGGAAGGTGTCGCGCGCTTCCTGCGTCACGATCAGGTCGACGTAGCGCTGGCGGTAGCGCTGCTCCACGTCGGCCATGCCGTGGTGCTTGTCCGGCAGCGGACGCAGGCTCTTGGTGAGCAGGCGCAACACGTCCACCTTCACCGACAGCTCGCCGGTCTTGGTGCGCATCAGCACGCCTTCGGCGCCCACGATGTCGCCCATGTCCCAGCCCTTGAACGCCTCGTAGGCTCCCTCGCCCACCGTGCCCTGATGGATGAACAGCTGGATGCGGCCGGTCATGTCCTGGACCTGCGCGAAGCTGACCTTGCCCTGCACGCGCTTCAGCACGATGCGGCCGGCCACCTTCACCCGGCGCTGCGCCGCTTCGATGGCCTCGGCGCTGTGCTTGTCCTTGTCGGCGAACTCGTCCTGCAGGTCGCCGACGAAGCTGTCCACCTTGAAGTCATTGGGAAACGCGATGCCCTGCCCGCGCAGCGCCGTGAGTTTCTCGCGGCGTTCGGCGATCAACTTGTTCTCGTCGAAGACAGGCTGGGTATCGGTGGTCTCGCTCATGGGGTTTCCGTGGTGACCGGTGTTCGCACCGGCTGATGCTGGATTCTTTATGGAATAGCCGACATCTCCGTTCGTGCTGGGCGTAGCTTGCGGCAGCAAGCGGAGTCGAAGCACCAGGTGGTGCAGCCCTTCGACTCCGGCCCTGCGGGCCTACGCCCAGGGCGAACGGGACAGGGAATGAATAGCCAGGACGATCAATCGTCCTTGCCGAACACTTTCTTGGTCGCGTGCTTGGTGGCGTCCCAGCCTTCTTTCGCACCGTGGCCAATGGCCTTGCCTGCATCCCTGGCGCCATGACCGACGGCGACGCCGGCCTTCTTCGCGCCGTGGCCGATGCCGGTCCCTGCATCTTTGGCGCCATGGCCGATTTTCTTCGTCACGTCGCGGGTGGCGTGGCCCACCGCGCGCGCGCCATTGGCAACGCCATGGCCGACGTCCTTCGCGCCCTGCTTGATGTCCTGCCCGGCGCTCTGCGCGCTCGCCCCGAACGCCGCCAACGCGGCACAGGCAAACAGGATGCTGCAGGTCTTCTTGGCATTCATGCTGGCTACCTCGTCAGTGGTCAACGGAACCCGGTCAGGCATCGACGCGCTTGGCGCCCGCATCCAGGCCGGACTTCAGGCTGGCCTCGATGAACTCGTCGAGGTCGCCGTCCAGCACCTTCTGCGTGTCGGAACGCTCCACGCCGGTGCGCAGGTCCTTGATGCGGCTCTGGTCGAGCACGTAGTTGCGGATCTGGCTGCCCCAGCCGATGTCGGACTTGGTCGCTTCCAGCGCGTCCTTCTCGGC
>DATEKS010000119.1:0-14215 GCA_035277325.1 Rhodanobacter sp. | reverse complement strand
CCGACCTCCGCAAGGTGTTCCAGACCGACGAGGTGGAAACCCATGCGCTCAGCGAGGTGCACCTCAACATTGAGCGCGGCGAGTACGTCTCCATCTCCGGCCCCTCCGGCTGCGGCAAGACCACGCTGCTGTCGATCCTCGGCCTGCTCGATACCGCTAGTTCCGGCAGCTACGTGCTGAACGGCCACGACGTTGCCGCGCTCAACGCCGCGCAGCGCGCACGCATCCGCAACGCGGAGATCGGTTTCATCTTCCAGGCCTTCAACCTGATCGGCGACCTCACCGTGCAGGAAAACGTCGAGCTGCCGCTCACCTACCGCGGCGGCATCGACGCCGGCGAGCGCCGTGCCCGCGTGCAGGAAGCGCTGGAACGAGTGGGCATGGCGCACCGCATGCGCCATTACCCCGCGCAGCTCTCCGGCGGCCAGCAGCAGCGCGTGGCGGTGGCGCGCGCACTGGTCGGCAGGCCCGCGATCCTGCTTGCCGACGAGCCCACCGGCAACCTCGATTCGCGCAACGGCGAGGCAGTGATGGCCCTGCTCGACGAACTGCACAAGGGCGGCGCCACCATCTGCATGGTCACCCACGACGCGCGCTACGCGGAACTCGCCCAGCGCAAGGTGCGCCTGTTCGACGGCCGCGTGGTGGACGAGGAAACCTTCGACCGTCTGCGCCGCGAGGACGAATCGCGCCTCGACGCGCTGATCGGCCAGCGCATCGAGGTGGGTGCGTGAACGTTGCGCCGGCGAAAGTCTGGCTCGCCGAGATCTGGCGTGCGTGGCGTGCCAGCCTGCGCCGGCCCGGCTTCCTGCTGCTGGCGGCGGGCGTGCTGGCGCTGGGCGTGGGTTCGGCC
The DNA here is from genome assembly GCA_035277325.1 of Rhodanobacter sp. Classification (GTDB taxonomy): domain Bacteria; phylum Pseudomonadota; class Gammaproteobacteria; order Xanthomonadales; family Rhodanobacteraceae; genus Rhodanobacter_A. The sequence goes on along the minus strand of DATEKS010000119.1, from coordinate 13,362 downwards.
AGCGCCGTGTTCACCATGATCGACGGCGTGCTGCTGCGGCCAATGCCTTATCCCGAACCGCATCGGCTGGTGGCGCTGGGGCCCATGCAGCAGGGCGTCGTCGCGGGCACATCGCCACAGCAGTACCAGCAACTGACCAATCTGCCGGGAGTCGGATCGCTCGGCATCTTCAAGGGCGGCGCGACCGCCACCAATATTGCCGGTGGCGGCGAGCCGGTCCAGGTGCCTGCACTGGAAATGGATCGTGGCCTGCTGCCTACGTTGCGCGTGCAGCCTGCGCTGGGTCGCAACTTCACGGTCCAGGAAGACCAGCCGCACGGGCCGCCGGCGGTGATCCTGTACCACGGGTTCTGGTTGCGGCGTTTCGGCGGCAATCCGGCGGTGGTCGGCCAGACCATGGAAGTGGAGGGTGTGGCACACACGATCGTCGGCGTGCTGCCAGCGGGATTCGATCTGGGACAGGCTTCGATCGCGTTGCCTACCGCTTTCCCAGCGCATTCGCGCGACGACGGCACCAACTACACCGTGGTGGCGCGGTTGGCGCCGGGTGCCACGGTACGGACATTGGGTGCGCAGGTGGACACGCGCCTGCACGCTTTCTACACCGCGGAAGGCAGTCGCGCGTATGGTGGCGATTACTGGCATGACGCCCATTTCGGCGCACAGGACTTCGGTGCGGAGGAGCACTCGAACCAGCGCGCGACGTCGCTGATGTGGCTGGCCTGCGCTGCGTTGTTGCTGTTGATCGCGATGGTCAACCTGACCAACCTGATGATGCTGCGCGCGATGGGGCGCAGTCACGAAGCTTCCGTGCGCGGCGCACTTGGCGCTTCGCTCTGGCGGGTGGCGTTGCCCTCGATCGCGGAAGGTGTGCTGATCGGTTTGGTCGGCCTGCTGCTGGGGCAGCTCCTGGCCGCGCTCGGCCTGCTGGCCCTGCGGGTCTGGATGCCGGTCGACTGGATGGCCGTGGAATGGACCCGCCCCGATGGCCTGAGTCTGGGATGGCCCGCATGGGGGCTGGCTATCGCGCTCGGTCTGTTCGGCGCGGTGGTCGCCACCCTGTTGGGGCTGTGGCGCGGCAGCGCTGCATTGTCGATGGACAGCCTGCGGGAGGGCGGTCGCAGTGGACTGGGGCGTCGCAGCGGCCTATTGGGCAAGGTACTGGTGATCGCACAGGTGGCGCTGGCGTCGCTGTTGCTGTGCACGGCCGGCGTGTTCCTGCACAGCCTGCTCGCCGCCTCGCGGGTCGACCTGGGTTTCGACGCGAGCGAGGTGCTCACCTTCGAACTGGCCCCGGTCAAGGCGACCTATCCCGACGCAGCTTCAGTGCAGCTGCTGTCGAAGCGGTTGATCGAACGGCTGGACCGGATTCCGGGCGTCCGCCAAGCCACCGGAGGCACCAACCTGCCATCGGGTGGCTGGCGCGAGCAGTGGAACACGGGTGGGTTGCACGTGCCGGGCGGCGAGGAGTTCAACGCGCAGTTCCGCGGTGTCGATCCGGGGTTCTTCAAGGTATTCGGCATCCACCTGCGCCAAGGGCGACTGTTCGTCGATGGCGACGTGCGTGGTGGCGAGCAGGTAGCCATCGTCAACCAGAAATTCGCCGACCAGTACTACGGCGGCCACGCGTTGGGCCAGACGATCCAGCAGGGTTCGGGCACGGGCATGCTCTCGGCGCGGATCGTGGGTGTCGTGGCGGACACCTACCAGTTCGGGCCGGAAGACCCGGACTCGGTGGTGCCCATCCTGTACCTGCCGCTTGCGCAGATGCCCGACGACGGCCTGCGCGTGTTCCGCATGTACGAACCGATGCGTTTCGCCATCAAGGTGCACGGGCAGCCGGAGGGCTATCGCAATGCCGTCAAGCAGGCCGTGGCCGAAGTGGCGCCCGACCAGCCCATCGATCACGTGTACAGCATGGTGTACGTCGTGCACAACACCATTACCGACACCGAATTCAACCTTATGCTGATCGGCCTGTTCGGCGGCTTGGCCCTGCTGCTTGCCGGCGTGGGCATGTACGCGGTGATGGCGGTGGCGGTCGCCGCGCGCGAACGGGAGTTTGGCGTGCGTTCGGCGCTGGGTGCGACACCACGCGGCCTGCTGCTGCTGGTGCTGCGTGGTGGTTTGCTGCAGATCGTGCTGGGCCTGGTGGGAGGGTTGGCACTGGGTGCGGCCGGATCTGGCGTGCTGCGCGCGGTGGTGGTGCAACTTGGGCGCAGCGTGTTCGACCCTTGGGCCATCCTGGCCGCTTGTGCCGTGCTCGCCATTGCAGGTTTGCTCGCTTGCCTTGCGCCTGCGGTTCGCGCAGGGCGCACCGCGCCCATGCATGCGCTTCGGGGAGAGTAGGGGCCATGACGATCCTGCTCACGGAAATCTGGCGTGCTTGGCGCGCGAGCCTGCGCAGGCCCGGCTTCCTGTTGCTGGCGATGGTCGTGCTGGCACTGGGAGTGGGCGCCAGCACGACGGTGCTTACCCTGATTGACCGGGTATTGCTCAAGCCTTTGCCGTATCAGCAGGCTTCGCGCCTCGTGCAATTGGGCATGGAGAAGTTCGGCGTCGCCTACTGGATATCCCCGCAGGAATACCAGCATGCGCAGTCGCTGCGGGGCGTGCAGTCCATGGGGCTGGCCACGCGGTTTCCGGCCTCCCTGAATATCGCTGGGAGCGGCGAGCCCGAGCTGGTCCCGGCCTTGTATGCGGACCGCGGATTGCTGCCGACCTTGGGCGTCCCGTTGTCGCTCGGACGCAACTTCACGGTGCAGGAGGATCAGCCAAACGGTCCGAAGGTGGTCATCCTGAGCCATGGGTTCTGGATGCGCCGTTACGGTGGCGATCCAGGCGTGCTGGGTCGCACGATGTCGATCGAAGGCGAGCCCTACGCCATCGTCGGCGTATTGCCGGAGCATGTCGGGCTGCACCAGGGCGACTTGCTGTTGCCTGCCGCGTTGCCGGCCAACAGCACGGACGACGGCCCCAATTACCGGGCCATCGCCCGTCTTGCGCCAGGGATCCATGCTGCCTCGGTGGGTGGCGAATTGCAGGTGCGGATGCACGCGATGCTTGCGGACAGCGGTGCGTTGAGCGGCCCAGACGGCGCCTACTGGTCACGCCAGCATTTCCGGGCCGATGCACTTGGAACGGCGCTGCAGGTCCAGACGCGACCGGTGTTGACGATGTTCCTGGCTAGCGCGCTGCTGGTGCTGCTGTTGGCCATGGTCAATCTCGCCAATCTGCTGTTGTTGCGTACGCTGGCGCGCAGTCACGATGCTGCCGTGCGCGACGCGTTGGGCGCATCGTGGCAGCGTCGCGCCATGCCGATCGCGGCCGAGGGGCTGCTGGTCGGCGTCGGCGGTTCGCTACTGGGGGCTGTACTTGCCGTTACTGCCCTGATTGCGTGGCGCGGCCTGATTCCGCCGGATTGGCTGGACGGCCGTCCTTTGTCGATCGATGCCTCGGTCGTGCTGACGGCATTTGGCCTGGGCCTGGCCGGCACCTTTTTGGCGGTGCTGCTGGGTTTGTGGCGCGGACTGGCCAGAACGACGTCCATGGAGGAATTGCGTGAAGGTGGGCGTAGCGGCATGGCGCAGCGCGGCAGTTTGCTGGGGCGCGTGCTGGTGACGGCACAGGTCGCGATCGCTGCATGTCTGCTGTGCGCGGCAGGATTGTTTCTGCACGCGCTCTACGATGCGGCGCATGCGCCCCTGGGTTTCAGCAGCCAGGGCGTGCTGACCTTCGATCTGGCGCCAGTGCGGGCGAATTACCCCGATGCGGCATCCGTGCACGATCTGGACCGGAGGCTGCTGGAACGATTCCGCGCGCAACCTGGCGTGGCGCTGGCCACGGTCGGCACCAGCCTGCCGGCGGGCGACTATTCGCAGAATTTCTACCTCGGCAATATCCGCGAGCCTGGGGAGCAGCCGTTGGCCAACTCGCCGCAGTTCCGTGGCGTGGAACCCGGGTATTTCACGACGTTTGATATCGCCATGCGCGAGGGACGCGGCTTTCTCGCCACGGACGGCAAGGGATCGGAGCGGGTGGCGGTGATCAACCAGGCGCTCGCCCAGCGCATGTATGGCGGCCACGCCTTGGGCAAAAGCATCGAGTTCAGCTCGCCCGCGCCCAGTGACGGTGGTCGCCCGTTCGTCGCCCGTATCGTGGGGGTGATAGGCACGATCAGCCCGTTCGGCCCCTTGGGCAGCAAGGACGGCATCCTGTACGTGCCGCTGTCCCAGGTGCCGGACGGTTTGCTCGACGTCTACCGCAGCGGGAATCCCTTGCGCTTCGCGCTGCGCGTCAACGGTGACCCGAACGACTATCGCGGAGCGCTGGCTGCGGTGGTCGCACAGGTTGCGCCCAATCAGCCCGTTGCCAACGTGCAGAGCATGCAGCACATCGTTCGCGACACCACCGACGACACCAGGATGAACCTGCTGCTGGTCGGCGTTTTCGCGGTGCTTGCCCTTGTGCTGGCGGGAGTAGGCATGTACGCGGTGATGGCGGTGTCGGTGGCCAGTCGCGAGCGAGAATTTGGCGTGCGCCTGGCTCTGGGTGCGTCGCCATCGCGTCTAGCGTACGTCGTGCTGCGTGGCGGGTTGCTGCAGATCGCCATCGGTCTGATTGCCGGATTCGCTCTCGCGCTGCTGCTGTCGGGGATGCTCAGTACGGTGTTGATGCAGATACAGCGCAACGTGTTCGATCTGCCGGTTGTGCTGGCGGTGTGCGTGGTGCTTGCCACCGCCGGCCTGTTGGCCTGCCTGTTGCCGGCCGTGCGCGCGGCGCGCGTGGCGCCAATGCGCGCCTTGAGGGGGGGGTGATGGTGATCGTGCGAGAGTTTCGCGAGGCGTGGCGGCGACTGGTCAAGCGGCCGGGTTATGCACTGCTGTCGGTGGCGGTGCTGGGCGGAGGGCTGGGAGTGGCGCTGTTTCTGTTCACGCTGGTCAACACGGTGATCCTGCGGCCGCTGCCGTTTGCGCATGCCGAGCGGCTGGTGGCGGTGGGCGAGCCGACGAACAACGGCATCGGTGAGATGGACAGCACGCAGTATCTGGAACTGGGCGGCAAGCTGCGCAGCGCGGATGCGATGGGTGCGTCGGTGTCTGCCGGCATCAATCTCGATGGCGGTAGCGGGGCGACGTTCTATGCGGGCTGCAAGCTGACGGCCTCGATGATGCGGATGCTCGACGCACAGCCGCTGCTGGGTCGCGTCCTGCAGCCGGCCGACGACGTGCCCGGCGCGCCGCGCGTGATCGTGCTTTCCGAGGCGATGTGGCGGCACGTGTTCGCCGCCGATCCGCACATCGTCGGCCGCGCCGTGCTGGTGAACGGCGAGTGGGCCAGCGTGGTCGGCGTGCTTCCCGCGAGCTTCCGCTTCCCCGACGGCGGCACGGAGGCCTGGCTGCCCCTGCGCCTCGCCCCCGGCGAACATGGCTACGTGGACGCGACCGCACGACTGGCGCCCGGCGTGCAGCTGGATCAGGCGCGCGCGGAACTGGACGCATGGGCGGGGCGCATGCAGCGCGTCATGCCACCGGGCCAGCGCATGGAGCGGCTGGCCATGTATCCGATATCGGTGAGCTATGCCCCGTTGGATCTGCGCCAGTGGGTGTGGCTGATGTTCGGCGCGGGTGTGCTCGTGCTGCTGCTGGCGTGCATCAACGTGGCCAACCTGCAACTGGTGCAGACCCTGCAGCGGCGGCATGAACTGGCGCTGCGCAGCGCGCTGGGCGGCAGCCGTGCGCGGCTGGTGCTCGGAGCGCTGGTTGAGAGCCTGATGCTGGCGGCGGCGGCGCTGGCGCTGGGCCTGTTGATCGCGCATGCCTGCGACCGCTGGATGCACGAAACGTGGATCGACAGCCATCCGGGCACGGTGCCGTTCGCGCACGGCATCGACGCGTGGGTGCTGGGCTTCGGCGTGTTGGTGGCCGTGCTCAGCACCTTGCTCACCGGCGGCATTCCCGCCTGGCGCGCCTCGCGCCCCGACCTGCAGGACGCCCTGCGCGATGGCAGCAAGGGTTCCGGCGGCGGCTTCGCGCGCGTGGCAACGTGGCTGGTGGTGGCGGAGGTGGCGCTCACCGTGGTGCTGCTGGTGGGCGCGGGCACCTTTGTGCGTGCGCTGGATGCCTTGTTGGCGCAACCTGTGGCGGGGGCCAGCCATGCCACCCAGGTGCTTACCGCCAGAGTGGCCCTGCCGGCACAGTTGTACGCAGACGACGCGAAGCGTATCCGCTTCTTCGACCGCGTGGTGGAGCGCCTGCGGCAGGCGCCGGACGTGATCGACGCCGGTGCCTCGGACACCGTGCCTGGCGCGGTGCTTGGCAGTCACGAGGATTTTTCCCTGCCGGGACAGCCGCAACCCGCGGACGGCTGGCCACGCGCGCAGATGGGCATCGTCGATACGCACTTCGCGGACACGTTCGGCGTGAAGTTGCTGGAGGGCCGCTTCTTCGATGCGCGCGATGCCGCGGACAGTGCGCCGGTGGTGGTGATCGACGCCAAGATGGCCACCGTGATGTGGCCGCACGCCGATGCCCTGAACCGCCAGCTGGTGCTCTATCCCGGCAAAGCCTGGGCGCGCATGGTGACGGTGGTGGGCGTGGTCGAGGCGCTGCAGATGGACAGCATGCTGGAACATGCGCGGCCGGGCCTGCTGATGCCGCTAGCCCAGTCGGCCACCATGACGCCACTGCAGGCAGTGCGGTTAGTCGTGCGCACGCATGCGGATGCCGCGAAGTTCACGCCGCGGCTAGACGATGCGGTGCATGGCGTCGATCCGCAGGCAGCCGTGTATGCGGTGCGCAGCCAGGCCAGGAGCATGGCGATGGTGCGCGCGGGATTCGTGATCATGACCGACGTGTTCAGCGCGCTGGGCTTGGTGGCGCTACTGCTGGCCGCCGCCGGCCTGTACGGCGTGTTGGCCTTCGCAGTGGCGCAGCGCACGCGCGAGCTGGGCATCCGCCGCGCCATCGGCGCGGGGCACGGTGCCATCGTGCGTACAGTGGCGCGGCAGCTGGCATGGCAGCTCGGCATCGGCCTGCTGGTGGGCCTCGTGCTGGCTATGCCGTGGTCGAAACTGCTGGCCGATCCCAACCTGCGCACTCGCGCTCACGATCCCATGGTGTTCGTGCCCGTACTGTTGCTGGTGCTTGGCGTATCCGTACTGGCCACGCTGGTGCCGCTGCTGCGCGCGCTGCGCGTCGATCCGGCCGTCGCCTTGCGCTACGAGTGATCGCTACACTGCCGGAATGAGCGAAAGCATGGTGCGCGAACCGACCCCCACCATCCTGCTGGCCGACGATCAGGCCGACGTGCGCGAGGCGTTGCGCCTGCTGCTGAAGGCCGAGGGCATCGCCAGCGTGGGAGTGGCCGATCCCGCGACGGCGCTGGACGCGGTGCGCAGGCGCGAGTTTTCCTGTGCGCTGATCGACTGCAACTACTCGCGCGACACCACTTCGGGCGAGGAAGGGCTGCATTTGCTGGAGCGTCTGCGCCAGCTCGCACCCGAGCTGCCAGTGGTGACGATGACGGCGTGGGGCAACGTGCCGCTGACGGTGGAGGCGATGCGCCGCGGCGCCGCCGATTTCATCGAGAAGCCGTGGGACAACGCGCGCCTCGTCAGCGTGCTGCGCGCGCAGATCGCGCTGGCCGAAGGTGCGCGCCGGCAGCGTCGGCTGGAGGCGGAGAACGCGCTGCTGCGCGGCGAGGCGGGTGAGGACTTCATCGCCGAGTCGCCGGCGATGCGCCGTGTGCTGGCGCTGATCGAGCGCATCGCGCCAAGCGACGCCAACGTGCTGGTGCTGGGCGAGAACGGCACCGGCAAGGGGGTGGTCGCGCAGCTGTTGCACCAGCGCTCGGGGCGCGTGGCGCACTCGCTGGTCAAGGTGAACATGGGCGGCATCGCCGAGAGCGTGTTCGAGTCGGAGATGTTCGGCCACGTGCGCGGCGCCTACACCGACGCCAAGAGCGAGCGAATCGGTCGCTTCGAGCTGGCCGACGGCGGCACGCTGTTCCTCGACGAGGTGGGCAACGTGCCGGCCGCGCAGCAGCCGAAGCTGCTGCGCGTGCTGGAGGATGGCGAGTTCGAGCGGCTGGGTTCCTCTCGCACGCAGAAGGTGGACGTGCGGCTGGTCTCCGCCACCAACGCCGACCTGCAGGCGGAAGTCGCCGCGGGCCGTTTCCGCAAGGACCTGCTCTATCGCCTCAACACGCTGGAGGTGCGCCTGCCGCCGCTGCGCGATCGCACGGAAGACATCCTGCCGCTGGCGCGTGCCTTCCTCGCCCGCAACGCTCAACGCTATGGTCGCGACGGGCTGCGGCTGGCGCCCTCGGCCGAGCGCGCGCTGACGGCATGGCGCTGGCCTGGCAACGTGCGCGAGCTGCAGCACCTGATGGAGCGCGCCGCGCTGCTCGCCGAGCACGACGAGGTGGGCGCCGCCGTGCTGGCCTTCGGCGAAGCCGCCGCGCGGCCGGTGGCGGATCTCGATGGCATGACGCTGGAGCAGGCCGAGGCGCATCTGGTGCAGCGCGCACTGGAACGCTTCGACGGCAATCTGCAGCGCGCCGCCGATGCGTTGGGCATCACCCGCCAGTCGCTGTACCGGCGGCTGGACAAGCACGATCTGCGCGACGCGGCCATCGATGCCGACTGAGCACTCCGCGCAGCGGGCTGGCCGCATGCCGCGTTTCGAGCAGCGCGTGCTGCTCGGCAGTCTGCTGGTGGCGACACCGGCCCTGCTTGCCGCGCTGGCGCTCGTCTGGGCGCCATGGGACGAATCCCTGCGCTGGACGTGCATCGCCATCGCGGTTGTCGCCACGCTGCTGCTGGCGCGCTGGCAATACCGGCGTGTGGTGTTTCCGCTGTACACGCTTTCCGGCCTGCTGGAGGCCCTGCGCCAGGGCGACTACAGCCTGCGCGGCGTGCAGGGTGGCGTGCTTGGCGACGCGATCTACGACATCAACGCGCTGGCCGAGCGGCTGCAGCGCGAGCGGCTGGAGTTCGAGGAATCTTCGTATCTACTCGGCAAGACGCTGGCAGCGCTGGACAGCGCGGTGTTCGTGTTCGACGAAGGACAACGATTGCGCCTGCTCAACCCGGCGGCGCAGCGGCTGCTGGACGGCGAGCGTCATCGCCTGTTCGGCCTGAGCGCCGCGGAGCTGGGCTTGGCTCCGCTGCTCGAAGGACCGGCCACGCGCCTGCTCACGCACGTGTTTCCGGGTCGCAGCGGGCGCTTCGATATCCGTCACGCCGCGTTGCGCAGTGGCGGTCGCGGCGGCCAGCTGCTGGTGGTCAACGACGTGGGCCGCGTGCTGCGCGAGGAGGAGCGTGCGGCATGGCAGCGCCTGCTGCGCGTGCTGGGCCACGAGGTCAACAATTCGCTGGCGCCGATCCAGTCGATGGCCGGCACGCTGGCCATGCTGGCCGCGCGCGACCCGCTGCCCGGGGACTGGCGCGAGGATTTCCGAAGCGGCCTGGATCTGATCGGCCATCGTGCCGAGGCGCTTGGGCGCTTCCTCTCCAGCTACAGCAGGCTGGCGCGGCTGCCGTCGCCGCAGCCGCGTGCGGTGGAGCTGTCCACGCTGGTGGCCAAGCTGGCGAAGCTGGAGCAGCGACTGGTGATCACGGTCGAGGCCGGTGAACCACTGACCTTGCAGGCCGATCCCGATCAGCTCGAACAGGCGCTGATCAACCTGCTGCGCAATGCGGTGGAGGCGTCGCTGCCTGATGGCGGTGTGCGGCTGCGCTGGCGGCGCGACGGCGAACGCGCCTGCATCGAGGTGGAGGACGACGGTCCCGGCCCGCCGCCCAGCGACAACCTGTTCGTGCCGTTCTTCACCACCAAGCCCGGCGGCTCCGGCATCGGGCTCGCGCTGGCGCGGCAGATTGCCGAAGCGCACGAAGGGGGAGTGACGCTGGTTGCGCGCGAGGATGCGCGCGGTGCCGTGGCGCGGCTGTGGCTGCCGCTCACTTCACCGTCGAAGCCTTTTCCCGTCGGCGAGGGGCGCAACGTGCACTTCAGCCATCCAGCTCCGCCCAGCGCGCATAGGCGTTTTCCAGTTCCAGCTGCAACTTCGCCAAGGCCTCGTTGGCCTTGACGATGGCGGTGCTGTCCTGCTGGAAGAACGTTGGATCGTTCATTGCCTCGCCGCGGGCAGCGATGTCGGCTTCGAGCTGCTCGATGCGCGTGGGCAGTTGTTCGAGCTCGCGCTGATCCTTGTAGCTCAGCTTGCGCTTCGCTTCGGGTGCAGGCGTTGGCGCAGGTGGCGCACTTTTCGCGGCAGGAGCGACCGCTGCGAAGGACGTGGCCGGCTTCTGTCGCAGCCAGTCGCTGTAACCGCCCACGTATTCCCCCACCTTGCCGCCGCCTTCCAGCACCAGGGTGCTGGAAACCACGTTGTCGAGGAAGGCGCGGTCGTGGGAAACCAGCAGCAGGGTGCCCTGGTAGTCGGTGAGCAGTTCCTCCAGCAGCTCCAGCGTTTCCACGTCGAGGTCGTTGGTGGGTTCGTCCATCACCAGCAGGTTCGACGGCTGCGCGAACAGCTTGGCCAGCAGCAGGCGGTTGCGCTCGCCGCCGGAAAGCCGGGTGATCGGTGCGCGCGCGCGTTCGGGTGAGAACAGGAAGTCCTGCAGGTAGCCGATGATGTGTTTGCGCTGGCCGTTGAGCTCGATGTACTCGCGGCCTTCGGCCACGTTGTCCAGCGCGTTCTGCGTGTCGTCGAGCTGCAGCCGGTGCTGGTCGAAGTAGGCGACCTGGATGCCGGTGCCCAGCGTGGCGCTGCCGCGCTCGGGCTTCAGCTCGCCCAGCATGATCTTGAGCAGGGTGCTCTTGCCCGCGCCGTTGGGGCCGATGATGCCCACGCGGTCGCCACGCAGGATGGTGGTGTCGAGGTCGTCGATCAGCACGCGACCGCCGTAGCCCTGATGCACGTGGTCGAGCTCGATCACCTTCTTGCCCGAGGCCTGCGCGTTGGCCGCGGTCATCTTCACCTTGCCGCTGAGCTCACGGCGCTCGGCGCGCTCCACGCGCAGTGCCTTCAATGCGCGCACGCGGCCTTCATTGCGGGTGCGGCGGGCCTTGATGCCCTGGCGGATCCACACTTCCTCCTGTGCCAGCTTCTTGTCGAACAGCGCGTTCGCCTGCGCCTCGGCGTGCAGGCGTTCCTCGCGACGGCGCAGGTAGTTGGCGTAGTCGCCGGGCCAGTCGGTGAGCTGGCCGCGATCGATCTCCACGATGCGCGTGGCCAGCGCCTGCAGGAAGCTGCGGTCGTGGGTGACGAAGACCAGGCTGCCGTCGAAGGATTTCAGGAAGCCTTCCAGCCAGCCGATGGCTTCGATGTCGAGGTGGTTGGTGGGCTCGTCCAGCAGCAGCACGTCGGGCCTGCGCACCAGCGCCTGCGCCAGCAGCACGCGGCGCTTCATGCCGCCGGAGAGCGCGGCGAAATCGGTGTCGGCGGGCAATTCCAGCCGGGTCAGCACCTCGGTGACGCGGCGGTCGAGATCCCAGCCGTGGCGTGCCTCGATCTGGTGCTGCACCTCGCCGAGCGCATCGAAGTCGCCTTCATTGAGAAGGTGGTGGTAGCGCGCCAGCAGATGGCCGAGGTCGCCCAGGCCGTCGGCGACCACGTCGAACACCGTGCCGGAGGTTCCGTGCGGCACCTCCTGCGCCATGCGCGCGACGACGATGCCGTTCTGCACGCGCACCTCGCCGTCGTCGGCCTTCAGCTCGCCGGCGATCAGCTTCATCAGGGTGGATTTGCCTTCGCCGTTGCGACCGACGATGCACACGCGCTCGTTGCGATCGATGGAGAGATCGACGTGTTCGAGCAGGAGGGGGCCGCCGATGCTGAAATCGACGTGTTGCAATTGGATCAGGGGCATCCGCCCATTCTAGCGGGCATCGCTGCCCGGGCGGATTGCTGGCAAGGGCATTTGTCCCGGAACAATTCATTGTGGAACATCGACTTAACGAATTTATTTCAAGTCTTGCCTATGGAATTTGCTGCCGCCTTGGGTTAAGGTCGCGCCCACGTGGGGTAATGTTGCGGTTTGGTTTGCGAGGTGTTCGGGTGGCCATCGAGTCCATGAGGCTGGGGCGGATGCTGGGTCGTCTGCGCGCGGTGCTGTCGCTGGCGCTGCTGTGCGGTCTCGGCGGTTTCGCCTGCGCGGCGCATGCCGGCTACGCGGCCATCGTCGTCGACGGCAGCAATGGCCAGATCCTGGAACAGGTCAACGCCGACCACCGCGACTATCCCGCCTCGCTGACCAAGATGATGACGCTCTATCTCACCTTCCAGGAGTTGAGGAGCGGCAAGCTGCAGCTGGACCAGGCGATGGCGGTATCCGCCTGGGCGGCGGGCAAGTCTCCCACCAAGCTGGGCCTGCGCGCCGGCCAGACCATCTCGGTGCAGGACTGCGTGCTCGGCATGATCACCAAGTCGGCGAACGACGCCGCCACCGTGATGGCCGAGGGCATCGGCGGCAGCGAGAGCCACTTCGCCGAGATGATGAACGCGCAGGCCGCGCTGCTCGGCATGAGCGACACGCACTTCGCGAACGCCTCCGGCCTGCCCGACCCGAACAACACCTCCACCGCGCACGACCTGGTGAAGCTGGCGATGGCGCTGTACCGCGACTTCCCGCAGTACGCGCATTTCTTCGCCACCCAGGAGTTCGTGTTCCGCGGCCACATCGTGCGCGGCCACAACAACCTGATGTACCGCTACCCCGGCATGGACGGGCTGAAGACCGGCTTCACCGACGCCTCCGGCTTCAACCTGGCCTCGACTGCCGTGCGTGACGGTCATCGCCTGTTCGCCGTGGTGCTGGGCAGCCGCACCGCCGGGGGGCGCGACAAGCTGATGGCGCGCCTGCTGGACGACGGTTTCAAGGGCGAGCAGACGCCGCCGATCCTGGTTGCCGAGGCCGCCGGCGTGCGCCCTGGCAGCCGTGCCGCGCGCATCCTGGAGGCGATCTCGCCGATCCAGACCGCCGAGGCAGATACCGTGCCGGCTTCGGAGCGTCGGCCTGGGCCGGCCAACCAGACGAGCCATGGCAAATCGGTAGCCGTGGCGAGTCGCAGTTGCGGCTCGCGTGGCAGCGCTGCCTGCCGGCGCGGTCCCGCCCACCGCGCACGCCGTGCCACCACCCGTCTGGCCGCCCATCATCCGCGCACCAAGAAGCAGCCGGTCGTGGTCGCCTCGCGCCGCGATACGGACGGCTAGCCAGACGGCCGCTTCACCCCATCGGTTCGCCAGGGCGTCGCGCGGCTGGAGCTCATGCCGCATGAGTCGTGCCGGCTGAATTCGGCCTCGGGCACGCTTGCAACAAACGAAAACGGGCCGCTTACGCGGCCCGTTTTCGGTTTT
>DATEKS010000118.1:0-7941 GCA_035277325.1 Rhodanobacter sp. | reverse complement strand
CCACCGCCGGGTTCGGCGACGCGATCCGTGACGAAGCAATGGATGTCAGCGACCACGCTGCCTGCGCCGCGCTGATCAGCGGCCTCGAACGCGAGCACCACGGTGTGGACATCCTGGTCAACGCCGCCGGCATCACCCGCGACGCCAGCCTGCGCAAGATGACGCCGGTGCAGTGGCACGAGCTGATGCGGGTGAACCTCGACGGCCTGTTCAACACCTGCCATGCCGTGGTGGAAGGCATGACAGCGCGCGGCTTCGGCCGCATCGTCAACATCAGCTCCGTGAACGGCCAGACCGGCCAGTTCGGCCAGACCAACTACTCGGCCGCCAAGGCCGGCGTGCACGGCTTCACGATGGCGCTGGCGCGCGAGACCGCGCGCAAGGGCGTCACCGTCAACACCGTCTCGCCCGGCTACTGCGACACGCCGATGGTGGCCGCGGTGCCCGCCGAGATCCGCGCCCAGATCGTCGCCGGCATCCCGGTGGGCCGGCTCGGCCAGCCCGCCGACATCGCCCGCGCCGTGGCCTTCCTCAGCGCCGACGACGCCGGCTACCTCACCGGCGTCAACCTGCCGGTGAACGGCGGGTACTTCATGAGCTTCTGAGCGGGCTGGTCGGGGCTCCCCCGGCCGCGCCGCCACCCTTCGCGTGCCAGCGGTGAGACGCAGGTCGTTGATCCGCACTGCCCTAAGACGTAATTTCCTGCGAACCGGTCGCCGATCTGTCGGGGGGCAGTGGCGTACCGGCCTGCGGGACGCATCTGGCCGGGACTGCCGGTGCGTCTCCCCAACCACTTAAGGAGGGGAAACACATGATGCAAAAATCACTTGCCGTTGCGCTGCTGGGCGCCATCGGCCTGGCCACGATGGCCAATGTCGGCGCTGTCACGCATTCACGCGTCCAGACCCAATCCCTAGGCCAGCTACCGCCTGCCACCTTCGCCAGCCACATCGGCCTGGAAGCCGGCGCCATGCTGTCACCGCGCCTGCAGATGCGTACCGCCCGCGGCACGCTCAAGTCCAGCGAGCGGCAAATGTTCCGCGGCATCCCCGTCTACGGCCGCCAAGTCGTGGTGGAGTACGACGGCAGCGGCAACATCCTGCACGCCGAAGGCGTAATTTCACGCGACATCGGCCAGGACATCGGCTCGGTGATACCTGCCATCGGAAGTGCCCGTGCCATTGCCCTGCTGCGTGCTCATGCCGGCCTGCTGCCGCAGGATGGCGATGTCCAGAACGCGAAGAGCGAGCTGTACGTCTATGCCGAGGGCAGCCGCGCACGCCTTGCCTACCTCGCTTCGTTCTTTGCCGAGCGCAACGGCGCGCCGACCCGCCCGATGGCGATCGTCGACGCCAACACCGGGGAGGTGATCGAGAGCTGGGAAGGCCTCACCACCGGCAAGCCGGGCAGCGGTGGCGGTGGCGGCGGCACTCCCGCCCTGGCCAGCGGCGACGGCGGCAACCTGAAGACCGGCAAATACGTCTACGGCACCGACTACGCGCCGCTGGCGGTCAGCCAGTCCGGCTCCACCTGCTATATGCAGAATCCGAACGTGGCGACCTACAACATGGCCGGCAGCACGCGCCGGAGCACGCTGTGGAGCTTCATCTGCCCGACCAGCAGCGGCGACGGCGTCAACGGCGCCTACTCGCCGATCAACGACGCACACCATTTCGGCGGCGTCGTGCACGACATGTACAGCAACTGGTTCGGCGCACCGCCGCTGAATTTCCAGCTGGTGATGAACGTGCACTACGGCCGCAACTACGAGAACGCGTTCTGGAACGGCTCGTCCATGAACTTCGGTGACGGCGCCAGCTACTTCTACCCGCTGACCTCGCTCGACGTGACCAGCCACGAGATCAGCCATGGCTTCACCGAGCAGAACTCCAACCTGCAGTATTCCGGCCAGTCCGGCGGCATGAACGAGGCGTTCTCGGACATGGCCGGCGAGGCGGCCGAGTACTTCGACCGCGGCCGCAACGACTGGCTGGTGGGCGCCGAGATCATCAAGAACGGCACCGCGCTGCGCTGGATGTGCACACCGACGCTGGATGGCCGCTCGATCGACAATGCGGCGAATTACACCAGCACGCTGGACGTGCACTATTCCAGCGGCGTCTACAACAAGGCGTTCTGCACCTTGGCGAAGACCTCGAACTGGGACACGAAAAAGGCCTTCGAAGTCTTCGCGCATGCCAACGCGATGTACTGGACGGCCACGTCCACGTTCAACTCCGGCGCCTGCGGAGTGCAGTCCGCTGCGGACGACTACGGCTATTCGCGCAGCGACGTGGCGGCGGCGTTCAGCGCCGTCGGCGTGGCCTGCAGGTAAGCTGCCGGCAAGCACGCGAAAAGAGCCGGCCCGTCAGGGCCGGCTCTTTTCGCGACCGTCGGCAAAGCCGCGGCTGACGGCAGCTCATCCGAGACTGCAGCAGCGAAAGGGATCATGCCTTCTCACCGGATCCATCTGCTGCCATCGCACTCGTCGAGGGTTCCATCCTGCCTGAAGGAAACATGGCCGGCCGGACAGGTTTTGCCGTCCGCCGCCGTCACGCCGGCAAGAACCGCCTGTTTCAGGCCGCCGTCCGGCCAGAACTCGACATCGAACCCGAAACTGCGGTCGGCAGGCGCCAGCTTCAGTGTGTGGTACATGGAGCCCGCACCGATCCACGCCCGGCTGATGCGGCCATTGGGGTGGAACTCGATCGGCCCGGGCTGCACCTGCAGGCCATCCACGACGAATCCCTTCAACAATTCGCCATGCCTGACGCGGCCGTTGGGATGGAACTCGATCCAGCTGTTTCCGGCGAACAGCAGGCCGCGGATCACGATCGGCGTCCCTTCGTTGCTGCTCATGTCGGCCAGCCGCCCCTGCGCATCGAAATCGACTTGGGTTCCCTCAGGCAGATCGATGCCGTGGAAGTGCTGGCCTGGCTCGGAGAAGAACCAGGCCAGATGGGGCGGCGCCCCCTTGGCCGCGAAAACCATCAGATGCGTGCCGCTCTTCAGCCAGTGGCCGTCCACCTTGAGGCTACGATGCAGGACGACGTTGCCGGTCGCCGCGCCCGTGTCATTGAGAACCTGCACTTCGGTACCTGCCGGGAAGCGAAAGCCCATGACGGGCTGCGTCGACCCCAGCGTTTTCCAGTGGCCTGGGAAAACGATGCTGGTGGCCATGACCGGCCATGCGCAGAACGGCAGCACGGACGCCATGGGCCACATCGCCAGCCGTAGTCCGGTGGACATGGCACATCCCCTTTTCATTTCGCCCCCGGCCAAGAGTGGTCCCAAGCCGCTGCGGCCATCGTAACAAGCCCGCGGCAAGGGATTGCAGTTGCGCGCCGCTTGCGGAACAGTGGCGCGATCCCTTCGACGGTACGCGACATGACGCAAGCTCCCCGCATCACCCTCATCGGCGGCGGCCTGGTCGGCGCCCTGCTGGCGCGGCAGCTGGCGCAGCACGGCTTCGCGGTGGAGGTGTTCGAGAAGCGGCCCGATCCGCGCCGCACGGGTTTCCTCGGCGGCCGTTCGATCAACCTCGCGCTGGCCGAGCGCGGCCTGCAGGCGCTGCGCACGGCGGGGCTGGCCGATGAGGTGCTGTTGCGCGCAGTGATGATGCGCGGGCGCATGGTGCACGCACCCGGCGGCGCCAGCGGCCTGCAGCGCTACGGCGTGGACGACAGCGAGGTGATCTGGTCGGTGTCGCGCGGTGCGCTGAACATGCTGCTGCTGGACGCCGCCGAGGTATCCGGCGTGCGTTTCCACTTCGGCCAGTCGCTGCTGGGCGCGGATTTCGACCAGCGCCGCATCCGGCTTGCCGACGAGGCGGGTACTACGCGCGAACACGAGGCCGGCCTGCTGATCGGCGCTGACGGCGCGGGTTCGGCGCTGCGCGCGGCGATGAACGCCTACGCGCCGCTGGGCGAGCGCATCGAACCGCTCGGCCACGGTTACAAGGAGCTGGAGATACCCAACGCCGACACCTTGCCGCCCGCGCTGGTGCGGCAGGCCGGCGGCGAGGGCCACTTCGCGCTGGAGCCGCATGCGCTGCACATCTGGCCGCGCGGCGGCTACATGTGCATCGCGCTGCCGAACGCCGAGGGCAGCTTCACCGTCACCTTGTTCCTGCCCGCCACGGGCGCGCATCCCAGCTTCGCCACCCTGCCCGACGCTGCTGCAGCGCGCGCGTTCTTCGCCGCGGACTTTCCCGACCTGCTGCCGCTGATCCCGCGCTTCGACGCGGACTACGCGGAGCATCCGATGGGCACGCTTTCCACGCTGTACCTGGATCGCTGGCATCTCGACGGCCGCGCGCTGCTGGTGGGCGACGCGGCGCACGCCATCGTGCCGTTCCACGGCCAGGGCATGAACTGCGGTTTCGAGGACACGGTGACGCTGACGCAGCTGCTCGCCGCCGCGCCCGGCGACAGTGCCGGTGTGTTCGCCGAGTTCCAGCGCATCCGCCAGCCGAACGCCAACGCGATCGCCGCGATGGCGCTGGAGAACTACGTGGAGATGCGCGACTCGGTGGCCGATCCGCACTACCTCGCCAAGCGCGCCCTGGGCGCGAAGCTGGCCGAGCGCATCCCCGGGCACTACATGGCGCGCTACCGGCTGGTCACCTTCACCCACCTGCCCTACGCCTACGCGCTGGAGCGCGGCCACATGCAGGACGCGCTGCTGGAAGAGCTGCTGCGCGGTGCGCCGGACGTGGAGGCTGTCGACCTTGACGCTGCCGCCCGGCTTTTCCAGTCGACCCTGGAGCCGCTACCGGAGCTGCGCCATGGATGAGGTCCTGCTCGAGGCGTTCCGCTCCACCACCTACCACGTCTGCCTGGACACCGTGCGCTGGGCGATCATCCGCGTGGACCTGCCCCTGCCCGCACCGCTTGCCGCCGTGGTCGGTGCGCAGTCCTGGGCCTTCGTCACGGCCTGGAACCCACAGGCGCGCCGGCGTCCGCCGGCCGAGAACGAGGCCGCGCAGCGCGAACTGCTTGCCTCGCTGGAACAGCAAGCCGGCGCGCACGTCTACCCGGCCATCGGTGTGGGCACCTCCGGCTGGAGCGAACCCAGCCTGTTCGTGACCGGGGCGGGCGTCGAGGCGCTGGACCAGCTGACCCGCGTCCACGGCCAGCTGGCCTACGTGCATGGCACGGCGGACGGCCACGCCACGCTGCGCGTGCTGGACTGAGCGCTGCCTCCGAGGCCCGCAGCGGCAGCGCGCCGCATGGACAAGCCCGCGAGCCATTGCGGAGAATGGAAGCAATGACCGCAGCTGCCTCCGCCCCCTTGCTCGAAGCGCATCGCCTGAGCTTCCACCGCCAGGACGAGCCGGTGTTCGCGCCGCTGGATTTCCGCCTGCACGCGGGTGAACTGGCCTTGGTCGAGGGCGACAACGGCAGCGGCAAGACCACCCTGTTGCGCCTGCTGGCCGGCTTGCTGCACGCGAGCGAAGGACGGCTGCTGTGGCGCGGCGAACCGTGGCGACGCGACATCTGTACAGGCGAGATCCTGTTCCTGGGCCACCAGCTCGGTCAGAAGCTGGAACTGAGCCCGCGCGAGAACCTCACCTTCGCCGTTGGCCTGCACGGCCGGCGCGATGGTGTCACGGTGAATGACGTGCTCGGCGAAGTGGGGCTCGCCGGCTATGAGGACGAACCTGTGCGACGCCTCTCCGCCGGGCAGAAGAAACGCGCCGCGCTGGCGCGCCTGCTGCTGCAACCGGCGGCGCTGTGGCTGCTGGACGAGCCCTATGCGAACCTCGACCGCCATGGCATCGCTCTGGTCAATCGGCTGCTGGAGCGGCATGTGGGCGCCGGTGGAACGGCGCTGGTGAGCAGCCATGGGGCGGTGGGGTTCCATGGCGGCGAGCCGCAGCGGATACGCATGCATGGATGAGTCATGTGGTGCTGTCCCGCGGACTTCAGGTGTCGTCGCCGCCTGGCTTGCCAGCGGCGGGCTTTTGACCACCTGCTGCAATCGGACGTACAGCCTCGGTCGACCAAGCAAGCTCCCTCTCCCCTTTGGGGAGAGGGCTGGGGTGAGGGGCGGGTGCTCGCGACAACCTTTCAGTTCCGCAGCTTGGCTCGCCTGCGGCGGGCTTTCGGTCGCCTGCCGGCGCCCGAGTTACTTCTCTTTGCTGTCCCACGCCACCGCCCGGAGCGGTGGCGAACGGCGAAGCCGGCCCGAAGGGCGGAGGGCAGGATGCCCAGAGTCAAGAGAAGTAACCC
This sequence comes from Rhodanobacter sp., assembly GCA_035277325.1. Lineage (GTDB taxonomy): Bacteria > Pseudomonadota > Gammaproteobacteria > Xanthomonadales > Rhodanobacteraceae > Rhodanobacter_A. The sequence goes on along the minus strand of DATEKS010000118.1, from coordinate 1,708 downwards.
AGAGAAATGGCCTGGTTCAATCCGCCGGAACTACAAGCAGGCTATGTCGAGGATTTGGGAACAACCCCCGCCTATGCGACACGCAACATGGCCACGCCTCGCCGTATCTGGAAACAGAGATGGCGGACATTTTCGTTTTTGTGGGTGCGGAGGCTCGGCCATGAGCGCCCCGCTCCCGCGCGCCTGTGCCGCGATGTTGCGGCGGGATCTCTTGCTGGCCTGGCGCCGGCGGGGGGATCTGGCGATGCCGGTGTTGTATGCGGTGATCGTGGTGGTGCTGTTTCCGTTTGCGCTGGGACCGGATCTGGCGTTGCTGCAGCGGATCGCGGGAGGAGTGGTGCTGGTGACCGTGCTGCTGGCGATGCTGCTGGCGCTGGATGCGATGTTCGCCAGCGACATCGAGGACGGCTCGCTGGAGCAGCTGGTGTTGTCGCCGCAGCCGCTGGCGCTGATGCTGGGCATGAAGATCCTTGCGCACTGGCTCGCGACCGCGCTGCCACTGATCGTGATCGCGCCGCTGCTGGCGAGCATGCTGCACCTACCGACGACTGCAATGCCCGCGCTGGTGCTTGCCCTGCTGCTGGCCACGCCGCTGCTCAGCCTGCTCGGTGCGGTGCTGGTGGCGCTGACGGCCGGCACGCGGCGCTCTGGTATGCTGCTGGCCTTGATGTTGCTGCCGTTGTGCGTGCCGGTGGTGATCTTCGCGGCCGGCGCCGTGGCAGCCGCCCAGCAAGGCCTGCCATGGCTGGCACCGGTCGCCTGGCTGGCCGCCGCACTAGTCCTCTGCGTAGTGTTGGCACCGCTGGCCTGCGCGGCGGCCCTTCGTATCGCCCTGGACTCGTAAGTCATGGCCAAGTGGATTCCGCTCTGGTTGCACAAGCTCGGCTCGCCGCCGACGTTCTACCGGTTCGCGGGCGCGGTGCGGCCATGGGCGATGGGGCTGGCGCTGCTGCTCGGCGCGATCGGCCTGTACGGCGGCCTGGTGCTGGCGCCGCCGGACTACCAGCAGGGCGACGCCTACCGCATCATCTTCATCCATGTGCCCAGCGCCTGGATGAGCATGTTCATCTACGCGGTGATGGGCGTGTCCGGTTTCATGGCGCTGGTGTGGCGCATGAAGCTCGCCGAGGTGGTGGCGATGGAATCGGCGCCGGTCGGCGCGGCCTTCACCTTCATCACCCTGGCCACCGGCTCGCTGTGGGGCAAGCCGATGTGGGGCACCTGGTGGACCTGGGACGCGCGGCTCACCTCCGAGCTGGTGCTGCTGTTCCTGTACCTCGGCGTGATCGGGCTGTACCACGCCTTCGAGGATCGCCGCCAGGGCGCGCGCGCCGCGAGCTTCCTCGCGATCATCGGCGTGATCAACGTGCCGATCGTGCATTACTCGGTGGTGTGGTGGAACACCTTGCACCAGGGCAGCACGGTGAACATCTTCGGCCATTCGAAGATGCCGTGGGACATGCTGTGGCCGCTGCTGACCATGATGCTGGCCACCAAGGCCTACTACGCGGCCAGCCTGTGCCGCCGCGCGCGTACCGATCTGCTGGCGCTGGAAGGCGGCAAGGACTGGGTGCGCCGGATCGCCGAAGACGAGGCAACCCCATGAACTCCGTGCAGCACCTACTGGCCGTGGGTGGCGATGCCACCGCCTTTTTCAGGATGGGGGGCTATGCCGCCTATGTGTGGCCGGCCTACGCCGTTTTTTTCG
>DATEKS010000117.1:0-12125 GCA_035277325.1 Rhodanobacter sp. | reverse complement strand
GGAAAGGTGGAGTCGGCCTGTAAGCCGGGTTCTGTACGCCTTGCGGCGCGACAGTCATTCCTCTCGGCCAGGCGTCGCCGCCTGGCTCCAGCAACCTACCCGGGGACGACGCGGGCCGCGCCAATGTCCCCCTATTTGGTCTTGCTCCGAGTGGGGTTTACCGTGCCGTACGGCGTTGGCCCCGTACGCGGTGCGCTCTTACCGCACCCTTTCACCCTTGCCTGTGCCCTTGCGGGCCATCGGCGGTCTGCTCTCTGTTGCACTGGCCGTCGGCTCGCGCCGCCCAGGCGTTACCTGGCACTCTGCCCTGTGGAGCCCGGACTTTCCTCGATGCGCTTGCGCGCGACGCGACTGTCCGGCCGACTCCGCCGGCAATTCTAGTAGGAGCGCATCTTGTGCGCGATGACTTTCGATTTCGGCGAACGCAAAGACACGGGCTTGCCCTGCACCTACATCTGGTAGAGCTCCTTGCGCGGCGCGCCGCTGATCGCCGCGGCCAGCTTCGCCGCCTTCGCCGGCGGCAGTTCCTCGCGCAGGATCGCGAATACGCGCTGGCCTTCGGCGAGCTTCGCATCCGCCTCCTCGCCACGGCCGGCGACCAGGAGCACGCATTCGCCCCGCTGCTGGTCGGGGTCATTAGCCACGCGTTCGGCAAGCTGCGCCAGCGGCTCGCCGATCACCGTCTCGAACAGCTTGGTGAGTTCGCGTGCCAACACCGCCTCGCGCCCCCCACCGAACACAGCGTGCATGTCGGCCAGGCTCTCGGCGACACGATGCGAGGATTCGTAGAAGATCAGCGTGCGCGGCTCGCCCGCCACCTCCTGCAGGCGCGCACGGCGCGCCGCGGATTTCGGCGGCAGGAAACCCTCGAACACGAAACGGTCGCTGGGCAGGCCCGCCACCGACAGCGCAGCGATCGCCGCACAGGCGCCCGGTACCGGTGCGCAACGGATGCCCACCGCACGCGCCGCGCGCACCAGACGGAAACCGGGATCGGAAATCAGCGGCGTGCCCGCATCGGAAATCAGCGCCACTGACTCACCGCCCTGCACGCGCCGCACGATGGCTTCCACCACTTCGCGCTCGTTGTGCTCGTGCAAGGCAACCAGCGGCGTGACGATGTTGTGGTGGAGCAGCAGCGGCTTGCTGTGGCGGGTGTCCTCCGCGGCGATCACCGCCACCTCGCGCAGCGTCGCGATCGCCCGCGCGGAGAAATCGTCGCGATGGCCGATCGGCGTGGCGACCACCCACAGGCAGCCGGGTTGGACGGACGACATGGGCTAACTCCTGAAGAACCGGGTCACGGAAACGATCGGCTATCATCGCGCACACTCCCTGCGAATACCCATCAGAGACTTCCGATGCGCCTGCGCCCCGCCCTCGGCTTGATCCTGTTGCTGTCCGGCATGCTGATCCTGGGCGGCTGCACCCCAGGCAACACGAAGCCTTCGCCGGCCGAGACCAGCGCGGCGGACAGCGCCGCGGCACTGACCCGGCAAGGCCAGTTCGACCAGGCCGCGCAGGCCTACCTCGCCATGGCATCGCAGTACGGCGACCGGGCCGACCACTACCGCCTGCTCGCCGCCGAAGCGTGGCGCGAGGAAGGCCGCATCGACGATGCCGCGCCCACCCTGGCGCAGATCAAGCGCGCGAACCTGCAGGGCGACGACGCCGTGCGCTTCGACCTGCTGCGCGCCGATCTCGCGCTGCGCCACCACGATGCGGCCACCGCGTTGCGGCTCACCACCCAACCCACCGTCGCCGTGCCAGACAAGCTGCAGCTGCGCCTGTACGAATTGCGCGCCCGCGCCCAGGCCGCCACCGGCGACCACTGGGGCGCCGCGCGCACCCGCGTGCAGATGGACGGGCAACTGCAAGGGTTGGACCGCGCGGAGAACCGCAAGCAGATCCTCGCCCAACTGACCAAGCTCGACGTGGCCTCGCTGAAGCGGCGCGCCGCCGCGATGCAGCCGGGCGATCGCATGCTGTCGTGGACCAACGAGGCGCTGAGCCAGCTCGGCGTCGCCGTGGCCCAGCCCACGCCGGCGCTGCAGCAACCGGTGGGCACCCTGTTGCCGGGCGCCAACGCCGAAGTGCGCGAAGGCTACAAGATGCCTGCGCACGTGGCACTGCTGCTGCCCGAGAGCGGCACCTATGCGGCCGCCGGCAATGCGATCCGCGAAGGCTTCTTCGCCGCTTACGCGGAAGCCGCCCGCACCCACGCACCACGCGCCTCGGTGCGCATCTACGACACCCACGGCAGCGACGACGGCGCGGTCAAGGCCTACCAGCAGGCGGCCGGCGATGGCGCGCAGCTGGTGGTGGGCCCGCTCACCCGTGGCGCGGTAGCCGCGCTGTTCTCCCAGGCCAAGCTGCCGGTACCGGTGCTGGCGCTGAACCACCCGGACAGCAAACAGCTCCCCGCCACCGACGCCAGCGAATTCGGCCTGCTGCCGGAAACCGAAGGCGCCCAGGCCGCCGATCACATGATCGAGCGCGGCGTGCATCAGGCCTACGTGGTGATCTCCAGCGACGACTTCGCCCAGCGCGCGGCCAACGCGTTCAAGGCCGAACTGCTCGCCCGTGGCGGCAACGTGACCGGCATGGCCAGCCTGCCCGCCGGTGGCGCGAACTACACAAGCGTGATCGCCAGCCTGCACCTGCCTGCCACTGCAGCCACCCCTGCTCCCGCCACCGCCGTGCCCAACGCTTCCGCTCCCGCCGCCAGCGCCAGCACGGGCACCATCGCCAGCGCTCCGGTAAATGAGGCCGGCATCTTCATCAGCATGCGTCCCAGCCAGGCACGGCTGCTGCTGCCGCAGCTGCAGATCGCCAGGATCACCCTGCCGGTGTTCGGCACCTCGCACATCTACGCCGGCAGCGACAACCCCACCGCCGATGGCGACCTCAACGGCGTGGAGTTCTGCGACGCGCCCTGGCTGTTCGATGCCCAGCCCGGCCTGCCGCACCACGACGACATCGCCACCCTGCTGCCCGCCGCACGCGACGGCAGCGCACGGCTGTTCGCGTTCGGCATGGACGCGTGGCACCTGGTGCCCTACCTCGACTGGCTGCGCGACCACCCCGGCAGCTACCTGCCCGGCGCCACCGGCCAGCTCACCGCCGACCAGTTCGGCCGCATCAGTCGTGTGCTGATCTGGGCGAAATTCCAGAACGGCCTCGCCCGTCCGCTGGGCGGCAGCCTGCAGGTCGACGACCTGCCCGCCCCGGCCGGCAGTGCACCGGCACCGGCCAGCAGCAGCGCACAGCCGGCTCCTGCCTCCTCCACCCACTGATGCGCAGCGCCGGCGCCGCGTTCGAGCAACGTGCCGGCGCCGAACTCGAACGCGCCGGCCTGAAACCGCTCGCGCGCAACTACACCACCCGCCACGGCGAACTCGACCTCGTCATGCTCGACAGCGACACCGTGGTGTTCGTCGAGGTGCGCTATCGCGTGCGCGCCGGCCACGGCGACGCACTCGCCTCGATCACCCGCGGCAAGCAGGACAAGCTGATCCACACCGCGCAGCTGTGGCTCGCCGCCCATCCGCAGCACGCGCAGCGTTCCTGCCGCTTCGACGTGGTGAGCTACGACGGCCCTGCAGCCGACGCGCGCATGCAATGGTTGCGCGGAGCGTTCGAGGCCGAATGAACCACTCGCCGGTGCGATAATTCGCAACATGACCCTGCCTGCCTCCCTGCTCGACGGCCTGCGCGCGATCTTTTCCGGTGATGCAATCGCCAGCAGTGATGATGAACTGCGCACGTTTGCTCGCGACAACTCCCGTCACGAGTATCTACCTGACGCCGCGGTGTACCCCACTGAGCACGAACACGTAGAAGCATTGGTACGCTTATGCCGCGAACATCGCGTGCCGCTCACCGCTCGCGGCGGCGGCACCAGTTCTACCGGCGCCTCGGTGCCGATGCAGGGAGGCGTAGTGGCGAACTTCATGCGCATGGACCGCATCCTGCGCATCGACCCGGACAATCGCCTCGCGGTAGTGGAGCCGGGCGTGACGAACGAGATGCTGCAGCAGGCGCTCGCACCGCATGGTTTCTTCTGGGCGCCTGATCCGGGCTCCGCGCCGTGGTGCACGGTGGGTGGCAACCTCGCCTGCAACGCCTCCGGCCCGCACGCGGTGAAATACGGCTCGACGCGCGACAACGTGCTGAGCCTGCGCGCCGTGGCCGGCAATGGCGAGGGCTTCCGCTGCGGCACGCAGACCACCAAGAGCGCGATCGGCTACGACCTCACGCGCCTGTTGATCGGCTCCGAAGGCACGCTGGCACTGATCACCGAGGCCACGCTCAAGCTCACGCCGAAACCTGCCGGCCTGCGCACGCTGCGGGCGACTTACCGCGATACCGGCAGCGCGGCGAAGGCCGTGGCGCGTATCATGGCGCAGCCGGCCACGCCCTGCGCGCTGGAATTCATGGATGCGCTGGCGCTGAAGCTGGCCCGCGAGCACTCACTCGAAGCCGGCGTGCCCATGGCCGAAGCGCTGCTGATGATCGAGCTGGACGGCGCGCCGGATGCGTTGGATGGCGCTGTCGCCGCGGTCGAGTCCGCTGCCCGCGTGGACGGGCTGGTGCAGCTGGAAGTGGCCCGCGACGAGGCACAGACCCGCGCGTTGTGGGCCGCCCGCAAGGCGCTTTCCTTCGCCCAGCGCGCCGCCACGCAGCACAAGATCAACGAGGACGTGGTGGTGCCGGTGAGCCGCCTGCCCGAACTGGTGGATGGTGTACGGCAACTGGCGGAAAAGCACGCCGTGCCCATCGTGAGCTTCGGCCATGCGGGCAACGGCAACCTGCACGTGAACTTCCTGCCGCGCGACGTGGACGAGATCGAGCGTGCCTACGCCGCCTTGCCCGAGCTGTTCGCGCTGGTGATCGCGCTGGACGGCACGATCTCGGGCGAGCACGGCATCGGCGTGGTGAAGCGCGAATTCATGCCGCTCGCCATGTCGGGCGCGACGCTGGACCTGATGCGCGGCATCAAGGCCGCGTTCGACCCGGACGGCATCCTCAATCCGGGCAAGCTGCTGCCGTGAGCGGGCCGGAATCCTTCGATCGTCTGATGGCGCGCGTCCGCGCCTGCCGGCTCTGCGAGGCTCACTTGCCGCTGGGACCACGCCCCGTGCTGCAGGCCTCGCTTGCATCCCGGCTGCTGATCGTAAGCCAGGCGCCGGGACGCAAGGTGCACGAGACCGGCATCCCGTTCAACGATGTCAGTGGCGATCGCCTGCGCGAGTGGCTGGGTGTCGACAAGGCCACGTTCTACGACGCCGACAAGGTCGCCATCGTGCCGATGGGTTTCTGCTTTCCCGGCACCGGCAAGGGTGGCGACCTGCCACCACGTCCCGAGTGCGCGCCGACCTGGCATCCGCGGCTGTTGCCGCGGCTCGCGCAGGTGCGCCTGACCCTGGCGATCGGCCAGTATGCGCAGGCGGGCCTGCTCGGCGAGCGGCGCGGACGCACGCTCACCGATACCGTGCTGGCGTGGCGCGAGCATCTCGCGCACGGCGTGCTGCCGCTGCCGCATCCCAGCCCGCGCAACCGGCTGTGGCTCACGCGCAATCCGTGGTTCGAGGCGGAGCTGCTGCCGGAACTGCGCCGGCAGGTGGCGCTCGCGCTGCGTTAGGCCGCGCGACGCGCGAAGATCAGGTGCAGCCCGAACAGCATGAACACCGCACCGGCGCAGCCGTCGATCCAGCGGCGCAGGCGCAGGTAGCCGCGGCGCATCGCGGGCAACGCGAACACGCCGGCCACCAGGGTGAACCACAGCAAGGTCTCGGCCACCACCATCGACCACAGCCCCCAGCGCGCCCAGGCGCTCTGCCCGTCGCCCACGAAGGCGGAGAAGATGCTGCCGAAATACACCACCACCTTGGGGTTGGCGAGGTTGGTGAACAGGCCGTTGCGCAGGGCGCGCCACGCACCGTCGGCCAGCTTCACCGCAGGCGCGTGGGTGCCGCCGGCTGACGCCTTCAGCGCGCCGCGCAGCATCTTCAAGCCCATCCAGCACAGGTAGGCGCCGCCGCACACGGCGATCGCGCGCTCCAGCCACAGCAGCCGATGCAGCAGCAGCTGCAGGCCGAGCAAAGCCAGGGCCGCCCAGATCGCCACGCCCAGCGTGATGCCTGCCACGCCGGCCAGCGCCTCGCGGCGCGAATGGCTCACCGCGGTCTGCGAGACGTAGAAGAAATCCGGGCCGGGACTCATCAGGGCGATCAACTGCACCACCGCGATGGTCAGGAACAGGTTCATGCGGCACGCTGCGGATGGATGACGGAAGGCGCAGTGTAAGCCTCCGGTGGCTGTGCGGCGCGCCTTGCCGGCCTCCCGGAAATTCCTCTACCCTGCCCCGATCCAAGCAGCATGGCCACGGGATCGTCCCCGGCCACACAGGGGATACCGATCACCATGAGCCTCAAGCTCCGCCTCGTCGTCCTGAACTTTCTCCAGTACTACATCTGGGGAGCCTGGTTGCTGACCATCGGCACGTGGTGGTTCCAGACCCAGCACTGGTCGGGCACCAGCTTCGGGGCGATCTTCTCGACCATGGGCATCGCCGCGCTGTTCATGCCCTCGCTGGCCGGCATCGTGGCGGACAAGTGGATCAACGCAGAGCGCCTGTACGGACTGTTCCAGATCGCCGGCGCGGTGGTGCTGTTCGCGATACCGCACGTCGGCAATCCGGAGCAGTTGTTCTGGGTGATGCTGCTGAACATGTGCTTCTACATGCCCACGATCTCTCTGGCGATCACGGTGGCATACAACGCGCTAAAGCAGGACGGCCTGGACGTGGTGAGCACCTACCCGCCGATCCGCGTGTGGGGCACGGTGGGCTTCATCGCCGCCACCTGGACCACCAGCCTGCTCGGCTTCAAGGCCTCGCCCGCGCAGTTCCACGTCGCGGCCGGCGCCTCGCTGCTGCTGGGCCTGTACGCCTTCACCTTGCCGAAGTGCCCGCCGAAGCTGGATGCCGCGCACAGCCGTACCCTGGTCGACCGCCTCGGCCTCACCTCGTTCGTGCTGTTCCGCAACCGCAACATGGCGGTGTTCTTCATCTTCGCCATGCTGCTGGGCGCGGCGCTGCAGCTCACCAACGCCTACGGCGACGCCTTCCTCAGCGACTTCGTCAAGGTGCCGGCCTACGCGAACCTGCTCACGGTGAAGTACTCGACCATCATCATCTCGATCTCGCAGTTCTCGGAAACCGCGTTCATCCTCACCATCCCGTTCTTCCTGAAGCGCTTCGGCATCAAGGCGGTGATGACGATGAGCATGCTGGCCTGGGTGCTGCGCTTCGGCCTGTTCGCGTTCGGCAACCCGGAGCCGCTCGGCGGACTGTGGATGATCGTGCTGTCGTGCATCGTCTACGGCATGGCGTTCGACTTCTTCAACATCTCCGGCTCGCTGTTCGTCGAAGGCCAGGCCGACCCGAAGATCCGCGCCAGCGCGCAAGGCCTGTTCATGCTGATGACGAACGGCATCGGCGCGGTTCTTGGCAGTCTGATCGCGGGCTTCGTGATCGACCACTTCTTCACCGACCATGCCTGCGACGACAGCGTGCTGATCTGCAAGGACTGGCACGGCATCTGGCTGGCCTTCGCCGGCTATGCGCTGGTGATGGCATTGCTGTTCGTGCCGCTGTTCAAGCACCGGCACGATCCGGCGGCGGCGGCCCGCGCCGTACCCACGCACTAGCGAAGCCGCTCAGCCGGCCAGCTTGCTCGCCACCACCTGGTCGCGGCCGCCGGACTTGGCGGAATACAGCGCCAGATCGGCGGCGCGCATCCAGCTCGACAGGTCGTGGCAGCGCACGCCGTCGAATTGCGCCACGCCGATGCTGATCGTGAGCTTGCCCACCGGCAGGTCCTTCGGCAGCACCATGGCAGCCGCACCCGCGCGCAGGTTCTCGGCCAGCCGCATGCCGGCCGTCAGGCCCGCCTGCGGGCACAGCACCGCGAACTCCTCGCCGCCGATGCGCGCCACGAAGCTGGCATGGCCCACCGCATCGCGCAGGTAGTCGGTGAGCAACCTCAACACCCGGTCGCCCTGCGGGTGGCCGATGCTGTCGTTGATGCTCTTGAAATGATCGATGTCGATCAGCAGCAGCACGTGTGGCAGTGCCGATGCCTCGCGCGGGCGCCCCAGCAACTCGATGGCGCGCTGCTGGAACGCACGGCGGTTCGCCATGCCGGTGAGCGGGTCGCGCAGGGTCTGCGCCTGCAGTTCGGCGGCGTGCCGCCGCTGCCCGCGCAACAGCAGTACAAGCAGGCCGACGATCAGCAGCAGGGCCGCCGCCAGTAGCGCAATCGTCAGGTTGACCAGCCGCTGACGCCGCTCCTGCTCGCGCCGGCGCGCCGCATCGGCCTGCGCCGCCTTGAGCTGCAGGTCCTTCAGTTCGTTGGCGTGCTCCAGCTCGCTGATGCGCAGCTCCTTTTCGCGCACGGCATAGCGCTGTTCCAGCTCCACTTCGATCGCGCGCAGTGCCGGCGTGTCCACGGTGCTGCCGAGTCGCGTCGCCTCGCGCTCGTCGGCCAGCGCCTGGCGCAGGTCGCCGGCCTGCTCGGCCAGTTGGCTTTCCACTTTCAGCATGTCGATCAGCTGGCCGTTGATGCCCGCCTTGCGCGCCCACGCCACAGCCTCCCGCATCCGCGCGTAGGCCCGGCGATGGTGACCCAGTGCAGCCTCGGCCAAGGCGATATCGGTACTGGAGTCCAGCGCGTCGCTGATCCGCCCGGCGGCCAGCTCCTGCTTCAGCGAGGCCTGGGACAGGGTCAGCGCCTCGCGCGCACGGCCCTGCTTCAGATACATCTTCGACAGGTTGTCGCCCACCATCACCACCAGTTGCTCCGCGTCGACCTTCGCGTAGTACTGGCGCGAACGCTCGTAGGCGGCGGCCGCGTCGTCGACCCGGTTCAGCGTGGCCAGGGCGATGCCCACGTCGTTCTCGGCATCGCCCATACCAAAGTCGTCGCCCAGTGCGCGATACGCCGCCACCGCCTGCTGGCACAGCGGCAAGGCCTTGGCCGCCTTTTCGTCCAGCGCATAAGCGTCGCACAGCTGGAAGCGCGCCCAGGCCGCGATCTCGGGATCGGCCTCCCCCTGCACCTTGTTTGCCGCCTTCAGCGCCTCACCCAGCCCGTCGCCAAGGCCATTGGCGATGCCGTGGCGCGCGCGCAGGAAACCCGCCGCCGCGGCTGCCACCGGATCGTTCGCCGCCGTGGCCAGACCATCGAGCCGCAGCGTGGCCTCGGCCAGCGCGGCATCGTCGTTGCTGTTGATCGCAGCCGTGCCCATGCCCCACAGCAGCTCGCGTTCGCGTGCCGGCGACAGCGTGGTACCGGCCTGGTCGAGTTGCTGGCGCACGAAGGTGATCAGGCCGTGCGGATTGGTCACCGCGCTTTCGCGGAACGCATTCATCGGCACCGCGACGGCAGGCATCGCCGCCAACGTCAGCAACAGACCCAGCCATGCCCCCCGAAGCATCCGAAGCCCATTCCCTGTCAAGTGCCTCTCGCTGCGATCATAGCTTTTCCCCGACTGCGTCACACTCTCCGCTTACAATGGCGGAATGCAGATCGGCCCTTACCGCATCGACCCGCCACTGGCGCTGGCCCCCATGGCCGGCGTCACCGACAAGCCGTTCCGGCTTCTGTGCAAGCGGCTGGGCGCGGGGCTGGCCGTGTCGGAAATGACCACCGCCGACCCGCGGCTGTGGACCACCGCCAAGTCGCTGCGCCGCATGGACCACGCCGGCGAACCCGAGCCGGTGAGCGTGCAGATCGCGGGCTACGACCCGGCGATGCTGGCCGAGGCGGCGCGCTACAACGCCGCCAACGGCGCGCAGATCGTCGACATCAACATGGGCTGCCCGGCGAAGAAGGTGTGCAACGTGTGGTCCGGCTCCGCCCTGCTGCAGGACGAGCCGCTGGTGGCGCGCATCTGCAAGGCCGTGGTGGATGCGGTGGACGTGCCGGTGACGCTGAAGATCCGCACCGGTTGGGACCGCGAGCACAGGAACGCGCTCGCCATCGCGCGCATCGCCGAGGACGCGGGCATCGCCGCGCTCGCCGTGCACGGGCGCACCCGCGCCGACAAGTACGAGGGCGAGGCGGAGTACGAAACCATCGCCGCAGTGAAGGCCAGCGTGCGCATCCCGGTGTTCGCGAACGGCGACGTCACCACGCCGGAACGCGCGCACCGCGTGCTGGAAGCCACCGGGGCCGATGCGCTGATGATCGGCCGCGGCGCCCAGGGCCGGCCGTGGATCTTCCGCGAGATCGCGCATTACCTCGCCACCGGCGAGAAGCTCCCCGAGCCGGCGCCGGACGAAGTCGCCGCGATCCTGCTCGGCCACCTGGAACACCTCTACGCGTTCTACGGTGAGCTGGCCGGCGTGCGCATCGCGCGCAAGCACCTGGGCTGGTACGCCAAGGACCGCCCCGAGAACGCCGCCTTCCGCCACGTCGTGAACCGCGCCGAGAGCGCGCAGGAGCAGCTGCGCCTTACCCGCGACTACTTCGACGCGCTGGCCATCGGCGAGCGGCTGGCCGCCTGAATGCCGTCGCCCGAGCCGGCTGGCCGAGGGTTCGCCGGCCATCCAGACGTCTGAACAGGTGCCTAACTCCCGCCCCGCCAGAATCCGACGGGCTGCAAATCCGTGGGCGGCGTTGTATCATGCCGCACCCTTTTATCTCTTTATCCGTACACGAGGATATAAACCACGATGTCCAGCCATCTGTTCACTTCCGAATCGGTCTCCGAAGGCCATCCGGACAAGGTCGCCGACCAGATCTCCGATGCCGTGCTCGACGCGATCCTCGCGCAGGATCCGCGTGCCCGCGTGGCCTGCGAAACCATGGTCAAGACCGGCGTGGCCATCGTCGCCGGCGAGATCACCACCAGCGCCTGGATCGACCTGGAAGCGATCACCCGCAAGGTGATCCTCGATATCGGCTACAACTCCTCCGACGTGGGCTTCGACGGCGCCACCTGCGGCGTGCTGAACCTGATCGGCAAGCAGTCGCCCGACATCAACCAGGGCGTGGACCGCAAGAAGCCCGAGGAACAGGGCGCCGGCGACCAGGGCCTGATGTTCGGCTACGCCACCAACGAGACCAGGGACTACATGCCGGCGGCGATCTACTACTCGCATCGCCTCGTCGAGCAGCAGGCCAAGATCCGCAAGAAGAAGAACTCGCCGCTGCCGTGGCTGCGCCCGGACGCCAAGAGCCAGGTCACCCTGCGCTACGACAACGGCGTGGCCACCGCGATCGACGCTGTGGTGCTGTCCACCCAGCACGATCCGGGCGTGAAGCAGAAGGACCTGATCGAGGCCGTGCGCGAGCACATCATCAAGCCCGTGCTGCCGGCCAAGCTGTTGCACAAGGGCACCAAGTTCCACATCAACCCGACCGGCAAGTTCGAGATCGGCGGCCCGGTGGGCGACTGCGGCCTGACCGGCCGCAAGATCATCGTCGACACCTACGGCGGCTGGGCCCGCCACGGCGGCGGCGCGTTCTCCGGCAAGGATCCGTCCAAGGTGGACCGCTCGGCCGCCTATGCCGCGCGCTACGTGGCCAAGAACATCGTGGCCGCCGGCATCGCCGACCGCTGCGAGGTGCAGGTGAGCTACGCGATCGGCGTCGCGCATCCGACCTCGATCTCGGTCACCACCTTCGGCACCGGCAAGATCAGTGACGACAAGATCGAGAAGCTGATCCGCGCCCACTTCGACCTGCGCCCGTACGGCATCCTGCAGATGCTCGACCTGATCCACCCGATGTACCAGCAGACCGCCAGCTACGGCCACTTCGGCCGCACCCCGGTCGATGTCAAGGACAAGAACGGCAAGTCCCATACCGCGTTCTCGTGGGAAAAGACCGACAAGGCCGAGGCGCTGCGCAAGGCCGCCAAGCTGAAGTAAGCCACACCGCCGTTCGCCCCGGCGTGGCGCCGCAGGCGCGAAGTCGAGGGGCGGGACCAAAACGGGCCGCATGATGCGGCCCGTTTTCGTTTGCGCGCCGCTCACTTCAAGCCCACAACTTGCTCGAAACGCCGCACCACTTCGCGCTGGCGCATGGGCGCCGCGGCCAGCGATTGCCGCGCAC
>DATEKS010000116.1:0-6607 GCA_035277325.1 Rhodanobacter sp. | reverse complement strand
CAAGATGATCGTGGACGGCGACGTCGACCACCTGCCGGAGCAGGCGTTCTACATGGTCGGCGGCATCGACGAGGCGATCAAGAAGGGCGAGGAGATGGGCGCCAAAAAGGCCGCCTGATCCCGTGATGGCACTTGGAGCCGTTGATTAAGAGTCAACCGCTCCACCACCACCGCCTCAAACGTATCGGAACACCGTCATGAGCCACACCCTCCGAGTCGACATCGTCAGCGCCGAAGCCGAGATCTTCTCCGGCGAGGCCACGATGCTCGTCGCCACCGGCGAATTGGGCGAGCTGGGCATCACGCCGCGCCACGCGCCGCTGATCACCCGCCTGAAGCCGGGCCACGTCGACGTGGTGCTGGCCTCGGGCGAGCGCCAGCAGTTCTACGTCTCCGGCGGCATCCTCGAGGTGCAGCCGCAGGTGGTCACCGTGCTGACCGATACCGCGATCCGCGCGGCCGATCTGGACGAGGCCGCCGCGCAGCGCGCGAAGAAGGAAGCCGAGGACGCGCTGGCCAACCGCACCGACGCGCTGGAAGTGTCCGAGGCGCAGGCCAAGCTGGCCGAGGCGATGGCCCAGCTGCAGGCGCTGGAGCGGTTGCGGAAGAACCTCAAGCATTGATTTGTGCGCTCGTCCGTGAGCGCAGAGCAGGATCAAAAAGCGGCCATCCATGGCCGCACTCGTGGATGAAGTGGTTGCTTCGATGGATATCTGCGGAAGAGAACGCCGGCCTTGCGCCGGCGTTTTTGTGTCCGCGGATTGCCGAAGCGATCGTGACGAATGCTTTAAATTACAAATGTAGTTTGATAGCGTTGTCAGCACTCGCCGGATGGAGAAGGCCGTGATGGCATGCATGAGGTTGCTGGCTCCGGGCCTGCTTGCGCTGGGCGCAGCGGGTTGCGCCACCATCGCCGCACAGCCCGCCAGGGCGCCGAACGAGGGCTCCGCCAGCTACCGGATGCTCGACGACGGCCACATGGCGCATTACCAGCTGGCGATGGGCGACACCGCCACGGGTGCCACGCCGTTCCGGCGCGTGACGCCGGTCTATCCGCCAGAACGGCTCGCGGCCTGCCCGCCGGTGCAGGAGGTGCGGGTGCAGGTGATCGTGGACGCGGCGGGCCAGGTCAGCGACGTGCGTGATCTGCCGGCGAACGATGCGACGGCTGTGCCGCGCAGCCCCTCGTTCTACGCTGCCGTGCGCGCGGCTGTGCTGCAGTGGCAATTCAATCCATTGCGCATCAACCACTGGGCCGCGGACGCGGATGGCAACACCCACGAGGTGGACAGCGCCAACAAGCCGTTCAGCCTGATGTATGCGTTCCGCTTCGAGTGCCATGCCGGCAAGGCGACGGTGTCGTCCGCGCCTGCGCAGGGTTGAGCCGACGTGCGGCAGGGGCCTGATAGACTCCGTGGACTCTCCATGTCAGGGCTGACGCGCATGAATCCTGCACCTCTCCACGTCATCGTCCTTGCTGCTGGCGCCGGCACGCGGATGAAATCCGCGCGCCCCAAGGTGCTGATGCCGTTGGCCGGCCGCCCGCTGCTGGCGCACGTGCTGGCCACCGCGCGTGCTCTCGAGCCGGCCGCGATCCACGTGGTGTACGGCCATGGCGGTGACGAGGTGCAGGCCGCGTTCGCGGGCCAGGACGACCTGCACTGGGTACTGCAGGCCGAGCGCCTTGGCACCGGTCATGCGGTGGAGCAGGCACTGCCCGACGTGCCCGACGCGGCGCGGGTACTGGTGCTCTACGGCGACGTGCCGCTGATCCGCGCCGAGACGCTGCGCGGGCTGGCAGAGGTCGACGGCAGCTTCGGCCTGCTGGCGATCCGCATGGCCGACCCGCGCGGCTACGGACGCGTGCTGCGCGACGGCAACGGCCACGTGCGCTGCGTGATCGAGGAGAAGGACGCCACCGACGAGCAGCGCGCCATCGACGTGGTCAACACCGGCATCCTCGTCGCGCCCGCCGCCGCGCTGCGTGTGTGGATCGCCGGGCTCGACCGCGACAACGCGCAGGGCGAGTTCTACCTCACCGACATCTTCGCGATGGCCAGCGAGGAGAACCGCCCTGCGCTCAGCGTGGAATGCGCCGATCCGGTCGAGGCTTCCGGCGCCAACGATGCCGTGCAGCTTTCGACGCTCGAAACCGAATTCCGCCAGCGCGCCACTCGCGCACTGCAGCTCGCCGGCGTGCGCCTCGCCGATCCCGCGCGTCTCGACGTGCGCGGTGAGGTGAGCAGCGGCCATGACGTGGAGCTCGACATCGACGTGATCCTCGAAGGCGAGGTGAGCCTGGGGGACGACGTGCGCGTGGGCCCGTTCACCCGCCTGAAGGACGTGCGTCTCGCCGCCGGCACCGTGGTGCAGGCGCACTGCGACCTGGAAGGCGTGGTCACCCACGGTCCCTGCACCATCGGCCCGTTCGCTCGGCTGCGCCCCGGCACCGAGCTCGCCTCCGGCGTGCACGTGGGCAATTTCGTCGAGACCAAGAAGACCCGCATCGGCGAGGGCAGCAAGGCGAACCACCTCAGCTATCTCGGCGACACCGTGATCGGCCGCGGCGTCAACGTGGGCGCCGGCACCATCACCTGCAACTACGACGGCGTGAACAAGTTCGCCACACGCATCGAGGACGGCGCCTTCATCGGCTCCAACAGCGCGCTGGTGGCGCCGGTGACAATCGGCGCGCAGGCCACCATCGGCGCCGGCTCGGTGATCACCCGCGACGCGCCGGCGGGCGAGCTCACCGTGGCACGCGGCCGCCAGCTCACGCTGTCGGGTTGGAAACGGCCGGAAAAAAAGTCGTGATGCGGACCGGCGCTCAGGCGTAGCGCCAGCCGTCCAGCTCCACCAGCAGTTCGCTGCGGCAGACGTCGCCGAGCAGCAGCAGCACGGGTACGCCGGGCAGGTGCTGCTGCAGCCGTTCGCGCACGCGCGGTGCGTCGGCGCCATGGCGCACGTACGCCTTCAGCGGCGCGTGGGTGTCGAAGCCGGCGGGCATGCCGGCGCTGGCCAGCAACGATTCCAGGTTGAGCAGGATCTCGTCCAGCTGCGCAGCGGTGTCGCCCTCATGCGCGGAGGCGTGGCCCACCACGGCGGCGGTGCCGGAGATCGCCAGCACGTCCTGGGCGGGCAGCATCATCGCCCGGGCAAAGCCGGGCGAGGTGCGGCCGTACCGGCGCGGGTAGCGCCAGGCGCTGACCTGTCGCGGATTCTCCACGGCGGTCCCGGCGTGCGTGCTGGCGAGCAGGTAGACCTGCAGCAGGTGCGGTGCGTCGTGATGGCCGATCGCGGTGGCGGCAGGGTAGCCGGCGGCGAACCAGTCGCCGCAGCCTTCGGCGCGACCGTCGCAGAACAGCTTGTAGCGCTCGGCGTCGCCATCGCCTTGGTTGATCGCGCCCTGATAATTCCAGATGCGCAGCACCTGCTGCTCGTCGCGGTCGCGGAGGAAGCCGCGAAGTTGCGCGTAGGCCGCGCGGGCTGCGCCGGCGGGGCCGCCGTGGTCGCGTTCGTCCAGTTCCAGCGCGGCGTACAGCCAGCCACCGCCGGTCGACCAGCGCAGCGCGCCGTCACGGCCGTGCTGCACCGGACCTTCGACCTGCCAGACCTCCAGCGGCGCAGGCGCGTCGAAGGTTTCCAGCGGCACGCGCAGCCAGCGCGGGTCGTCAATGGCCACGGCGCTGCTGCCGAAGCCGAACACCGCCAGCGTGCCGGGTTCGGCCAGCAGGGCGGCGGCATCACTCATGCGGTAGGAGATGCGCGGCGCGCGCGCCGGACCGGTGTCGGCCCACCTGCTTTCACAACCCTCACGACCCTCAAGCATACGTGCAACCGGGAAAGACAAGGGCCCCATGTTACACTTCGCCGCCGCTTTTCACCGTTTCGACGACGTTTCCCGAGCTTCCGCGCACATGGCCGAATTGACTGCTGCCCAGCACGAGCTGGCCACCCTGATCGTGGAAAGCCTGAATCTCGAAGCGGTCGATCCTGCGCAGATCGATCCGGACGCCCCGCTGTTCGGCGGCGAGCTGGGGCTGGATTCGATCGACGCGCTGGAGATCGCGCTGGCGGTGTCCAAGCGCTACGGCTTCCAGCTGCGCTCCGACCATCCCGACAACCAACGCATCTTCGCCAACCTGCGCGAGCTCAGTGCGTTTGTCGAAGCGCATCGCGGCCCGGGCTGAGGCTGCCCGCGCATGGGCGACGCCACGCACTGGCGCGAGCAGCGCGAAGGCGGCGGACGTTTCGCGCTGTGGTTGATCGTCGTGTTGGCGCTGCGTGGCGGCCGTCGCTTTGCGCGGCTGCTGCTGTACCCGATCACGCTGTATTTCTTCCTGCGCCGCGGCACCGAGCGGCGCGCCTCGCGGCAATACCTCGCGCGCGCGTTCGGCCGGCCGCCGGGCGTGTGGGCGATGCTGCGCCAGTTCCACGGCTATGCCGCCACCACGCTTGACCGGATCTTCCTGCTGGCCCGTGGCGAACGGGGTTTCCATATCGAAGTCGAGGGCCTGGACGAGCTGGAGCGCCACCTGGATGAAGGGCATGGCGTGCTGCTCGTCGGTTCGCACCAGGGCAGCTTCGAAGCCCTGCGCGCGGTCAGCGCGCGCCGCTCCGGCACGCAACTGCGCGTGGTGCTGGACAAGGGCAAGACACCGGCGATGACCGCGCTGCTGGAAGCATTGGCGCCCGCGGTGGGCGAGTCCGTGATCGATGCCGCGCAAGGCGGCGCCAACGTGGTACTGGCCGCCGCCGAAGCCTGCCGGCAGGGCGCGATGGTGGCACTGCTGGCCGACCGTGCCGGTGAGCGGGAGGCGCAGCGTGAAGTGGATTTCCTCGGTGCGCCCGCGCCGCTGCCGGTGGGGCCGTGGCTGCTGGCGAGCGCGCTCAAGGTGCCGGTGCTGCTGTGCTTCGGCCTGTACCTGGGCGGCAACCGTTACCGGCTGGTGTTCGAGCCGTTCGCCGAACGCGTGGAGATTCCGCGAGACTGCCGCGGCCCGGCGCTGGATGCACTGCTGGCGCGCTACGCCGCGCGGCTGGAGCACTACGTGCGGCTCGCACCGTACAACTGGTTCAACTTCCACGAGTTCTGGCGGCGACCCGCGACGCCGGGCATCGCATCGTCGCCGGAACACCGCCGCGCCGGTTGAGCGCCGCGCGTTCAGCGCGTGCCGGGCAACACCGAAAGCGATCGTGCATGTTCCGTCACGCCGTCGACCACTCGCGGCGCGGTGTGCGAGCGCCGGTAGCTGGCCGTCACGCGGCCGTAGTGCAGCACCCGGCCGATCGTGTACGCGGTGATGCGCAAGGTGTCGCGCACCGGCCGCAGATGGCTGGCGCGCGCGCCGGGCGGGTAGCGCGAGGCGATCGGCACCGCGACCACGCCGATGCCCAGCTCGCGCGAGGCCGCGATCAGGATCGCCGCCTCGAACACGAAGTTCTGCGCCGGCAGGTCGACCAGGTCCAGCACGGCGCGCGGGTACCAGCGCTGGCCGCTCTGGGTGTCCGCCACCGGCTGGCCGCAGCCCCAGGAGATGCCCCAGTCGGCGAACGCGTTCGCACGGCGGCGCGCCTTCGGCTGCTGCGCCTTGTCGAGCAGGCGTGCGCCGATCACCAGCTGGCCAGGATACGAGGCGGCGGCGGCCACGATGCGCGGGATGTCGGCCGCGAGGTGCTGGCCGTCGCCATCCATCGTCAGCACCGCCTCGTAGCCCTGGCGCAGCGCCTCGCGGAAGCCGTCGCGCAGGGCCTGACCCTTGCCCAGGCGGCGATCATGGCGCAGCACCGTCACAGGCAGCGTGGCGAGGATCTCCGGCGTGCGGTCGTCGGAGCCGTCGTCCACCACGATGACGGGGGCGCCCAGCGCCAGCACCGACTCGACCACGCCACGGATCGCCACCTCCTCGTTGAGGCAGGGGATCAGCACACACCAGCGGGGCAGGGCAGGATTCATGCGACGGGCTCCACGTCGATCAGCAGATCCGATGCAGCGGCGAGGCCGAGCCGGCAGCGGCCGCCGCGACCGGCCAGCAGGGCAAGCAGGGGCAGGGCGGCGGCCGCGGGGTTGCCGTGCATGTCGTCGGCCAGCGTAGCGGGTGGCGGCGTGGATGCCGCGTGATCCGCCGGCAGGGTCAGGTGCAGGCGCGCGCGCGTGTTCATGTCGACAGCGGGTGCCAGTAGCAGCGCGCTGCCGAAGGCGCGGCCACAGCCGGTCATCTCCAGCAGCGGGCCGCGCCCGCCGATGTCGCTGCACACCAGCAGCACGGGACGTTGCCCGGCCAGCAACTGGCTCGCCGCTTCCAGCAGCGCCGCGGCGAACGTGTGGGCCCCGGCGCAGATTGCGCTGGACGGCGCGCGGCAGCCGGTGGCGATGGTCCAGTAGCCGGCCGGTGCGTTGTGCACGGAATGATGGAAGCGGGTGGGCGACAGCTCGGCCGGCGCGCGCGCCAGCGTGCTGCAGATCGCGTCGGTGATCGCCTGGTCGCCGTGCGCCGAGGCGAACACGCAGGCCAGCGTGGTCGGGTCGCGCCCGCTCATCGCCAGCGCCTGGCCGGCCACTTCCACCGCCAGCCGCACGCTTTCCGGCGCACGACGGCGCTCGTTC
>DATEKS010000115.1:0-43721 GCA_035277325.1 Rhodanobacter sp. | reverse complement strand
TGCCAACCATCGACGAAGTCCACGCCTTCATGGCATCCCACGCCTGAGTCCCGCACGCATGAGCACCGCCCTCCCCCTCGCGCCGCTGCCAGATTTCCGTTCGCCCGCCTTCCTGCATCGGCACATCGCCGATACCATGGCGTTCTACCACCCGCACGCGATCGACCCGGCCGGCGGCTTCTTCCACTACTACAAGGACGACGGCACGATCTACGACCGCAGCCACCGTCACCTGGTGAGCAGCACGCGCTTCGTCTACAACTACGCGATGGCGGCGCTGGAGTTCAGCGCGGACGCGAAGCTCGCCGCCGAATACCGCGACGCCATGCAGCACGGCCTGCGCTATCTGCGCGAGGTGCATCGCAATGCGCAGACCGGCGGCTACGCCTGGACCATCCGCGACGGCCAGCCGGAGGACCGCACCAACCACGCCTACGGCGTCGCCTTCGTGCTGCTGGCCT
Source organism: Rhodanobacter sp. (assembly GCA_035277325.1). Lineage (GTDB taxonomy): Bacteria > Pseudomonadota > Gammaproteobacteria > Xanthomonadales > Rhodanobacteraceae > Rhodanobacter_A. The sequence continues at coordinate 43,260 of DATEKS010000115.1, read as the reverse complement.
ACGCCAGCGCGCGCAAGGCCGGCGTCGCCGAGGCCGCCGCGTGGATGGACGAGACCTGGGAGCTGCTGGAACGCCGGTTCTGGGATGCCGCGGCCGGCCTGTACCGCGACGAAGCCGACGCCGACTGGCGCTTCAGCAGCTACCGCGGCCAGAACGCGAACATGCACATGTGCGAGGCGATGCTGGCCGCCTACCAGGCCAGCGACGAGGTGCGTTATCTGGATCGCGCGCTCACTCTCGCCGACCACATGACCCGCCGCCAGGCCGCGCTGGCCGACGGCCTGGTGTGGGAGCACTACGACGCGCAGTGGCGCATCGACTGGGACTACAACCGCGACAACCCCAAGCACCTGTTCCGCCCCTGGGGTTTCCAGCCCGGCCACCAGACCGAATGGGCCAAGCTCCTGCTAATCCTCGAATCGCTGCTGCTGGAGCGCAATCGCGAGGAAAGCTGGCTGCTGCCCGTCGCGCGCCACCTGTTCGACACCGCGGTGAAGCATGCATGGGACGACACCCACGGTGGCCTCTGCTACGGCTTCGCGCCCGACGGCAGCGTGTGCGACGACGACAAGTACTTCTGGGTGCAGGCCGAGTCGCTCGCCGCCGCCGCCCTGCTGCACGCGCGCACCGGCGATGCCGGCTACGCCGCGTGGTACGACAAGCTGTGGGCCTACTCCTGGGAGCACTTCGTCGACCACGAATATGGCGCGTGGTACCGCATCCTCACCCGCGACAACCGCAAGTACAGCGACGAGAAGAGCCCCGCCGGCAAGGTGGACTACCACACCATGGGCGCCTGCCACGAACTGCTGCAGCTGTACGGCCCGGCAGCCTGAGCCCGACCGCATTCCCCTGCGCGCCGCGCATTGCGGCGCGCTTTTTTTTGTGCCGGTGATCTGCGCGATTTTTGACATCGCGTCAGCGATGGTCCGAAGGGCGACCGCCAAAGATGGCGGTCGCAAAAAAAGCCCCGGCCGAAGCCGGGGCTGGGGGAACAAGTTCAACCTGAGAGGGATCAGTTGAACTTGTAATCGAACGACAGGAACATTTCTCGGCCGGTGTATTCGTCGGCGGTCTGGTTCGTCGGGACGAACTCGAAGCCGCCGGCGTAGTACGGGATCGCCCCCATCTTGTCGAAGATGTTGGACACGGTGAAGGTGACCTTGGTCTCCGGGTTGATCTGCCAGCCGACCGAGCCGTTCCAGGTGATCCACGGCGGTACGCGACCCATATACATGGTGTCGTTCACGACTTCGGTGCCGCCGTTGTACGCCACCGTGCAGACGCCGGTGCTGTAAACGGTGCCGTTGGCCGCGGTAGCCGTGCCCATACCCGGCTGGATGCCGTTGTCCAGCACGTTGCAGCCACCGTAGTTGTTGGCGCGCACGCTGCCGACACGCACGCCGGAGATCGACGCGTCCCAGTCACCCTTGTGCCAGGTGGCCATCCACGTGACCCTGCTCGCCGCGTTGTTGTAGCGAGTATTCAACAGCGGGTCGGAAGCCAGCACGCGCTGCTTGTACGAGAGGTTGTCGGTATAGACGATGTTGGCGGTGAAGTCGCCGTAGCTCTCGCTACGCCACTTGTAGTCCAGCGAAGCGTCCACGCCGCTCACGTACAGCGAAGCCTCGTTGATCGGACCGGAGTGCACCGTATTGATGGTGCCGTCCGCATTGCGCTGAACCATGCCGATCACCATCTGGCAATACGCCGAACCCGCATCATGCGCCGTGTATGGCTCCAGCGTGCTGGTGCCCACGACCTGCAAGCCGGTAAGACAACCTGCCTCGTCCTTCAACACCGTGCCGTTGTCGAGGTACTGGATCGAGTTGTCCACGCCCATGTGCCAGTAGTCGGCGGATACCGACAAGCCCTCGACGCCCGGCACCTGCAACACGAAACCGTAGGTCCAGGAGTGACCGGTTTCCGGCAGCAGCAACTTGTTGCCGCCCGTCAACGATGTGTAGTACTGCGACTGCGGACGCTGGATGTTGGGGTTGCACCAAGTGTTGTTGGTATCGCCCGCCTGAAGCGCCTTGATGCAGGTCAGGTCATCCGCGTAGATGCCCACCGGCACGGTGGAGCCGGTCTGATAGACCGCCTGCATGTCCGGCGCCTTGAAGTTGGTGCCATAGCTGCCGCGGATCAGCAGGCTGTCGAGGGGGCGCCATTCGAGACCGGTGCCCCAGGTGCGGGCCACGTCGGCGCGGCTGTGGTCGTTGTACTTGTCCAGACGCCCGGAGATGGTCCAGGTCAGCGAATCCAGGATCGGCACGCGGAACTCCGTACCCAGCGAGTAGCGCTGACGGGTGCCGGCACCGGTGTTGTCCGAATAGAACGGATTCACGAAGGTCGCCGAATTCGACGCGCGCGCGTCGGGCGAAAGCTGGAAGCCGTTGTGCGCGGCTTCCAGCACCGCCGCCCAGCCCACCGACTGGTCCACCCACGGCAACTTGAACAGGTCGCCGTTGATGCGGAACTGCGCCTGATCCAGCCACGACGATGCGCTGTCCTGGCCATTGACCGAGAACTGGCTGTACTGCTGCGGCGTGATGGGGTTCCACCACTGCTGCCAGTTCATGGCGTAGATGGGCGTGCCGTCGGCAGTGGAACCCAACTGCGGGCCGAGGAAGAAATTGTTCGCGGCCTGCTGATTGAAGGCCGTGTAGTCCTCATGCACGATGTACTTCTGGGTGTTGAGGCTCAAATCCCAGTTGAAGTTGCCGTCGAACATGGTGCCGCGCAGGCCGGTGGTGATGTTCCAGTTCTGCTCGCGGTCATGGGTATTCATCGAGGTACCCGTTTCCTGCACGGTGAACTGACGCGCGGCACCGCTGATGAGCTGACCCGTGGTCTGGTCGTAGAACGGACCCGTACCCTCGCCCCACAACTGAGTGTTGGAAGTGCCCACTGTGTCGTACAGGGCCGCCGAACCGTAGAGTTGCAGGCCATTCTTGAAGTCGTACTCTCCGGCCACGTAGCCGTTGTTGCTGCGGCTGCCCCCCGTCAGCACCCAGTTCTGGAACAGGGCAGGCTGCTCGCAGTAGTAGCCGTTGTCAGTCACACCGGTGACCTGGGTGCCATTGGTGCTGACGGTGTGCGCATGGTAGAGCCGCGAGTTGCTGAACTTGTCGCAGGTGCCGGTGGGCGGCGTGATGTACTGGCCGTTGCCGTCCCTCGCGTAGAGCGCGGGGCTGTTCGGGTCACCGAACATGCGGGCATTCGGATTCCAGGCGCCATAACCTGCATCGGATTCCGAATCCTGATACGGGCGATCCATGCCCCACATCGGCGAGCGGTTGGATTTCTCCACGTTGTAGAGAATGTGCCAGTTCTCACCCGACTTGCCGCCGAAGAAATTGATGTCGCCATAGGCGCGGCCACCGTGCTGCGCGCCGCCGCCGGTCACCTGCAATTCGTCACCCTGGTAGTTCTTCTTCAGGATCACGTTGACCACGCCTGCCACCGCGTCCGAACCGTAGATCGACGAGGCGCCGGAGGCGAGGATTTCGACACGGTCGATCATGCCGGTGGGGATGTTGCTGGGGTTCTGGAAGTTGCTTTTCGCGTACAACGGCTGCGGGTAATCCACCACGCGGACGCCGTCGATCATCAACAGGCTGAAGCCGGGGCCCAAGCCGCGAAGGTTGAGCGGGCGCGCGTTGACCGCGGTGGCACCCCACGAAGCGGAATCCTGTACCTGCGGGCCCATCTGCGGCAGCGAGTCCAGAAATTCCCACATGGTGGTGAAGCCCTGCTTCTTGATCTCCGCGCCGGTGATGGTGACCACGGGCGCATCGCCCTCGATCTCCACACGCGGAATCATCGAGCCGGTGACCACCACTCCTTTCAGGTTCTGCGCATTCTTCTGGCTAGGCGCCGCAGACGACTGGTCGCTCGATTGCGGTGTGTTGGACTGGTTGCTGCCCGACGCGGACGTGGTCTGCCCGTAGGCGACCAGCGGCGACAGCAGGGCAATGGAAAGCGCACTCACGAGTGCGTTGCGACGCAAGACGATGGCGTGACGCATGGAAACCCCTCCCTCGAACATGTTTGTTGTATTGACCGTTGCTACATGAGCTGACGGGACACCCCTGCATCCGCCCGGCTCCGGTTGATCCGATTTTGTTGCCTCGACTCAATTGAATCGTGTCAAACCGCAGCGGAGTGACCGGCGCTGCGGCCCGCGGGAGCCCACCTGCCAGCTTGCCCTTCGCTGCTTTCCACCGCCGGCTGAAATCCGTGCCGTTATTTGGATCGATTCATATTTGAAACTATCACTCACCCATGAACGTTGCAAGCGGCGTTGCAATATGGCGTTCATCTCCATCGGGCAGGCCACCGCTGGGCTGGCGCCGGGGGCGGCGCCAGCCGCCATCCATCGCGGCTCAGTTGCTCTCGATCGGCTTCACTTCGTCATGGAACAGCTGCACCGGGCCGTCGAGCGAGAGCGCCAGCACGGTGACCTCCGGGTCCAGCACGGCGGGCGGCACGGTGACGTAGAGCAGGCCCGGCACCTTGCTCCAGTACGCCTTGCCGACGACCTGGGTGTCGAGCGTGGTGCCGTTGCCCACCACGCGCGCGTGCAGCACGCGGTTCATCAGCCCTTTGACCAGCACCGGGCCGTTTGGCCGGCCGTCGACGAACAGATACAGCGTGCTGCCGTCCTTCGACAGCGTGCTGGAACCGGCGTAGTAGTCCTTCGGGATGCCGGCCTGCGTGCCGTAGATCGCTTCGGCGTTCTTGTGCGTCCAGCGGCCGATCTGCTTCAGGGTGTCCACTTCCTGCCCTGGGATCGTGCCGTCGGCGCGCGGGCCGATGTCCAGCAGCAGGTTGCCGCCCATGCTTATGGTGTCGGCGAGGATGCGGATCAGCTGGTTCGCGCTCTTGAAGTGGTGGTCGTTCGGCTGCCAGCCCCAGGAGTTGTTCATGGTCATGCACAGCTCCCAGTACTTCTGGGGCGGTGGCGTGATCGGCACGCCCTGCTCCGGCGTGGCGTAGTCACCGTAGCCCGCGAGGCGCGAGTTGATGATGGCCATGGGGTTGCGCGCCAGCAGCATTTCGCGATCCTGTTTCGCGTGCCACTCCTCGGCGCTGTGCTCCCAGTCGCCGTCGAACCAGTAGAGATCCGGGTTGTAGCGTCGGGACAGGTCCTTCAATTGGCCCTGGTAGTACGTCACGAAGCGGTTCCAGCGCGCGGGATCGGCCTTGGCGTCGTAGCGCGACTCGGTCTTGGTGAAGCCGGGATAGTCCTTGTACGACCAGTCGATCAGCGAGAAGTACAGGCCCACCTTGAGGCCGTCCTTGCGCAGCGCCTGCACGAACGGCCCGACCAGGTCGCGCTTCGCCGGCGTGTCCTTCACCACGTTGAGGCCTTGCGCGGTGTCCCACAGCGCCACGCCGTCATGGTGCTTGGCGGTGAGCACCGCGTAGCGCGCGCCGCTCTCGCGGATCAGGTCGGCCCAGTCCTGCGGATGGTAGTCTGCCGCGGTGAAGCCCTTGAGCTGCTGCATGTAGTGGTCGTAGCTGACGTAGCCGTCGAAGAACGACCAGGACTCGTCGATGCCGTCCACCGCGTAGATGCCGTAGTGGATGAAGATGCCGAACTTCGCGTCGGTGAACCACTGCATGCGCTGCGCTTCGGTAGGCGAAGCTTCCGAAGGTGCCGCCGCGGCGAGCGGCGGCGCAGCGTACGTGGCGAGACTGGCGCAGGCACAGGCGAGCAGCAGGCCAAGGCTATGCAGCTTCAACCGCATCGCTCAGGCCTCGCCCTTGCCGGCCAACCGGCCGAACGATGGCGGACGGTCTTCCGGCGCGGCACCGAACTTCTTGTTCGGCTTGTCGCCCATCTCGAACACCAGCGTGCCGCCAGCCGCGATTTCCGCATGGCTGATCCAGCTCTTCGTCCACGGCTTGCCGTTCCATGTCACCGACTGGATGTAGGGCCTGCCGGAACCGTTGCCCCTGGTCTCGACGACGAGCTTCTTGCCCTCGCCCACCGTCACCTCGCCGCGTTCCACCAGCGGGCTGCCGAACACCCACTCGGCGCTCACCGGATCCACTGCGTACAGGCCCAGCGCACCCAGCACGTACCACGCCGCCATCTGACCGCAGTCGTCGTTGCCGGCGATGCCGTCGGGCAGCGGCGGGTACATGGTTTCCAGCAGCATGCGCACGCGCGACTGCGTCTTCCAGTGCGAGCCCGTGTAGGCGTAGAGATAGGCCACGTGATGGCTGGGCTCGTTGCCGTGCGCGTACTGGCCGATCATGCCGGCGATGTCCGGCGGTGCGTCGGCGGGCAGCTCGGAGCTGGTGGTGAACAGCTCGTCCAGCTTGCGCTCGAACGCCACCGTGCCGCCGAACATCGGCATGTAGCCGTACAGGTCGTGCTGGTTGAGGAAGGTGGCTTCCCACGGGTTGGACTCGGTGAAGTCACGCCACTTCTCGAAGTGTCCCATCTCGCGCGGATCGAACGGCTCGATCCACTTGCCGGCGTTGTCGCGCGGACGCATGAAGGTGAGCTTGGGGTCGAACACGTTGCGGTAGTTGCGCGAGCGCTGGCGCAGCGTCTCGGCGTCCGCGTGCTGCCCTACGGCATCGGCAAGGCGCGCCATCGCCCAATCGTCGTAGGCGTATTCCAGCGTCTTGCTGACCGCCTCGCCCTCCTTGTCGCTGGGGATGTAACCGAGCTTGCGGTAGTACGGCAGACCGCGCCAATCGTCGTCGAAGGCGCGCTTGCGGAAGACCGGCCAGGCCTTGTCGAAATCGATCCCTGGGTAACCCTTGGCCTGCGCCTCGGCGAGCAGCACGATGGAGTGGTAGCCGATCATGGTGCCGGTTTCCACGCCCTGCAGCGGCCACACCGTGGGGCCTTGCGGGCTTTCGTTCGCCTGGCGGATCAGGTCGTTGGCGAAGTCAGGCACGCGCTCCGGCTGGAACAGCGTATACAGCGGGTGCAGCGCGCGGTAGATGTCCCACAGCGAATACGTGCTGTAGGTGTACTGCCCCTTCGGCAAGGTGTGCACCTTGAGGTCCATGCCGCGGTAGCGGCCGTCGACATCGCTGAACAGCGTGGGTGCGACCATCGTGTGGTACAGCGAGCTGTAGAACGTCTTCAGCACCACGTTGGACGGGCTTTCGATGCGGATGCGCGAGAGCTCCTGCTCCCACTGCTGCGCGGCCGCGCGCTGCACGCGATCGAAATCCCAGTCGGGCAGTTCCGCTTCAAGATTGCGTAGCGCGCCGTCGAGGTCCACGGCGGAGAGTCCCACCTTGACCAGCAAGGGCGCCTTCGCGGCGTCGTCCAGGTGCAGGGCGACCTTGAGGCTGTTGCCCCTGGCCTCGGTCGCACCGGCGGGCAGCGGCTTGTCGTCCGAATACAGCTCGGCATGCGAGAACGGCCGCGACAGCTTCATCGCGAAGTAGATGTAGCGGCCATCGGCCCATTCGTGCACGCGGCGGCCGCCGACCAGGGTGTCGTTGCCGATCACACGCAACTCGGCGTCGGTGACCTTGCACGGGATGTCCGGCTTGTCCTGGTAGCCGTGCGCGAAATCGACCAGCAGATGGCCGGGACCACGCTTGTTGAAGGTGTAGCGGTGCAGGCCGGTGCGTAGGGTCGCGGTGAGTTCGGCGAGGATGTCGTGGTCGGTGAGGCGCACGCGGTAATAGCCCGGCACCGCCTGCTCGGAACCCTTGTCGTAGCGCGAGCGGTAGCCCTTGCCCGGATGCGCCACCACATCCGCCTTGAGATGCGGGCCGTGCGCGGCGCCGTCGAACTTGGAGTAGTACAGCTGGTCGGGCAGGCCGCGCGCGCCGGCATCGAGCAGTACCTCGCCCTGCGCGGGCATCACCAGCACGTCCAGCATGTCGGCGCCGCCGGTGCCGCTGAGATGGGTATGCGAGAAACCCATGATCGAACCATCGGCCTGGTGATAGCCCGAGCAGGCATCCCAGCCGGAATTGTTGGTGTCGGGCGACAACTGCACCATGCCCCACGGCAGCGTGGGTCCGGGATAGGTGTGGCCGTGGCCGCCGGTGCCGACGAAGATGTCGACGTACTTCGACACGTTGTTCTTCGGCAGGCTGGACAAGGACAGCGCATCCGCGCTAGCGGATTTGTGCGTCGCGGCCAGCGCACGGTGCGCATCGAGACCGCCAAGCAGGGTCAATGCCGTCGCGCCTTGCAGGAATCGTCTACGGGTCACCATGGTCGTGGGCTCCTTCGGGGATAGGGCGATGCGGTGCTTACCGCAGCAGCTCGGGGTGATGGTCGGCCAATCCGGCGATCAGCTCGCCGAACAGGCTGTTGGCCCAGGCGAACCAGGGCCGGGTGAATTTCGCTGGATCGTCCTGGTCGAAGGCCTCGTGCATGAAGCCGGTGCCAGCGTGCGTGGTCTTGAGCCAGTGCAGGCACTGGCGGATCTCGCCCGCGTCGTCGCTGGTGAGCGCGCGCACCATCAGCGACATCGGCCAGATCATGCGCAAGCCTTCGTGCGGCCCGCCGATGCCTTCCGCCGCCTTGCCGCGGAAGAAGTACGGGTTGCGACCGCCCCAGGCGCGGGCACGGGTGCGCCGGTAGCGCGCATCGTCGCGTGCGCAGAAACCGAGGTACGGCAGCGACAGCAGGCTGGGCACGTTGGCGTCGTCCATGAACAGCTGGTTGCCGTAACCATCCACTTCATAGGCCCAGAAGTCCTGGCCGGCCTCGGTCATGACGGCGTGCTTTTCCAGCGCCGCCTGCACCTCGGCGGCCAGCGACTCGCAGTCGGCGGCGAACGCGGCATCGCCGTGCAGCGCGCGCGACATCTCGGCCAGTTGCCGGAGCGACACCACGGCAAAGGCATTCGCCGGCACGAACAGCGGATAGATGCAGGCATCGTCCGAGGGCCGGAACATCGAGCAGATCAGTCCCACCGGCTTGGCCGGATTGCCGTAGCCGCCCAGCGGCACCGTGTCGGTGGGCACCGCCGACGCGCGTTGGAAGTGATACGGCCCCGGCCCGTGCTTGCGCTGCTGCGCGCGGAACGTCGCCAGCACCAGGCGCATCGCGGCGCGCCAGTCGTCGTCGAACGGCACGCGGTCGCCGGTGGCTTTCCAGTAGCCGTGGGCGATGCGTATCGTCCAGCACAGCGAGTCGATCTCCCACTTGCGCTCGGCCACGCCGGGCTTCATGTCGGTGAGGTCGTGCTGCGCCCAGTCCAGCGTCGTCTTGCCCCGCGGATCGGGCAGGAAGGCGTTCGCATACGGGTCGATCGAGATGCACAGCGCTTGGCGGTGGATCAGGCCGCGGTACAGCCGGCGCAGCGACTCGTCCTTCGCAGCCAGCGGCAGATAGGGCCACACCTGCGCCGAGGAATCGCGCAGCCACATCGCGTCGATGTCACCGGTGATGACGAAGGTGTCCGGCTTGCCGTGCAGCGTGCCGGTCTGCACGGTGGTATCCAGCGTGTTCGGATAGCAGTTGCCGAACATCCACGCCAGCTCGGGATCGCCGATCTTCGCCTGCACGCGCGCGATCTCCGCCTCCACCGCGGCGCTGGAGAACTTGCGCTTGCCGGGCGGCGGACGATGGCTGGGGCGCGCCTGCGCCGCGCCCGCGGTGGCGAAATCGGGCAAGGCCAGCGCCGCGGCACCGCCGCCGATCAGCTTGAGCAGATCGCGCCGTGAAAGCGTATCCATGGTCATGGCGTCAACTCCTCTCTGCCTTGGATGGTGAATGTGGATGCGACGCCCTTGGCGTCGTCGGGCTGGCCACCGCCGATGAACACGCGATAGTTGCCGGGCTCGACGGCGCGCTTGCCCGCCACATCCACGCTGCTCAACTGCCGCGGCGACAGCGTGAAGTCCACGCGCCGGCTTTCGCCCGGTGCGAGATGCACGCGCCGGAAACCCACCAGCGCATGCCGCGGCGCAAGCGGTGACGGCGGTGTTTCCAGATACACCTGCACCACCTCGTCGCCCGCGCGCGTACCGGCATTGCGCAATTCCGCGCTCACCTGCAGCGTGCTACCCGCCTTCAGCGCAGTCGCCGACAACGTGGGCGCGGCGTAGGTAAAACGCGTGTAGCTCAGGCCATAACCGAACGGATACAGCGGCGTGCCGCGGAAATAGCGGTAGGTGCGCCCCTGCATCGCATAACTGGTGAACGGCGGCAGATCCTGTGCCGAGCGGTAGAACGTCACCGGCAGGCGGCCGCCGGGATTGGTGTCGCCGGCCAGCGCCTGCGCGATCGCGGTGCCGCCGGCCTGCCCCGGATACCACGCGGCAAGGATGGCGTCGGCGTGCTGCTTCGCCCAGTCCAGCGCTACCGCGCCACCGGACATCAGCACCACGACCAGCGGCTTGCCGGACGCCGCGGCGCGCTCCAGCAGGGCGCGTTGCGGCGCAGGCAGATCGAGCGAAGTGCGGTCGCCACCCGCGAAGCCAGGCACCTCGACCTGCAGCGCCTCGCCTTCGACATCGGGCGACAGGCCCACGAAGGCCACCACGGCGTCGGCCTGGCGCAGCACGCGATCGGCCTCGGCAAGCTGCGCCGCGGGCGGTGCCAGCCACTGCAGGCGCACGCCCTGGTCCCGGCTCGCATGCACCAGCTCCAGGCGCACGGCATGCGGCCGGCCATCGGCGAAATGCAGGCGTGCTTCGAGTTGGCTGTTTTCGCTGCCGGCGTCGGCGATCACCGGCTTGCCATCCACGAACAGGCGCACGGGATCGTGGCCGGTGCAATCGAAGCAGCGGTCCACGTGCACGGCCAGCACGTAGTCGCCCGGCCCCGGCGGCACCAGCTCGCCGCTCCAGCGCACCGCGTAGTGGCCGGCGTCGAGGCCGGCTGCCGGGGCCACGCGGTCCCAGTCGAAGTCGATCACGCGATCGGTGCGCGTGGCGACCGGCGCGCCGTGGAAATCGGTATTCGCGTAGTACTCGCCGGCAAGGCCCGCGGCGCCGTCTACCGTGCGCAACGCGGTTTCCGGCACCGGGATCGGCACGCCGGCTGCGACTGGCGCGCCCTGCGCGTAGCCCACGCGGCCGGCGCCGAAGCGCGCGCGCAGGCCTTCGAGCGGGGTGACCGGCATGCTCGCGGTGCCGTGGTAGTTCGCTTCCAGCGTCTCCAGCGTGTCGGCGTCGGGACCGATGACCGCGAGGCGCAAGCCGCTGCGCAACGGCAAGGTGCCGTGCGCGTTCTTCAGCAGCACCAGCGACTCCTGCGCGGCCCGCAGCGCTAGCTTGCGATGCGCCTCGTTGTCGATGTCGTTCGCGTCGATATGCGCATACGTGTCGTCGCCGCCGAGTTCGCCGAGGCGGTAGCGTGCGGTGAACAGGCGACCGAGCGACGTGTCCAGCACGGATTCGGCCACGTCGCCCTGCTGCACGGCCTTGGCCAGGCTGTCGTAGGTATGGCCGCAGTCGAGGTCGGTACCGGCGCGCAGCGCGGCCGCGGCGGCCTGCTCGTCGTCAGGCTTGTAATGATGAAATGCGGCGATGTCGCCCACGGCGTCGCAGTCGGACACCACGTAGCCCTGGAAACCCCAGTCCTTGCGCAGCCACGTGTCCAGCAGCATCGCATCGGCACAGGTCGGCACCCCGTTCAATGCATTGTAGGAACACATCACCGAACCCGCGCCGCCCGCGGTGACGGCCGCGCGGAACGCCGGCAAATAGGTGTCTTCCAGGTCGTGCGGCGATACCACAGCGTTGAAACTGTCGCGACCTATCTCAGGCCCGCTGTGCGCCACGAAGTGCTTGGGCGTGGCGATGGCGCGCGGATGCCGCGGGTCGTCGCCCTGGATGCCGCGCACGAAAGCCACCGCGAGGCTGCCGGTGAGGAAGGGATCCTCGCCGTAGGTTTCCTGGCCGCGGCCCCAGCGCGGATCGCGGTCGATGTTGATGTTGGGCGACCAGATGGTCAGGCCCTGGTAGCGCCCGTGCGCATGGCCCGCGCCGACCTTGTTGAAGCTGGCGCGGGCCTCGACCGACACCGCGGTTCCCACCGCCTGCAGCAAGGGCGCGTCCCAGCTCGCGGCGAGGCCGATGGCCTGCGGGAACACGGTGGCGTAGCCGTCGCGCGCGTGGCCGTGCAGGCCCTCGTTCCACCATTCGTACGCCGGCACGCCGAGGCGCGGGATCGCCGGCGCGTCGTTCCGCAGCTGCGACACCTTCTCTGCCAGCGTCATCTTCGCCACCAGCGCTTTCGCGCGCGCTTCGGCGTTTTGCGTTTGCGCCGATGCGCCCGTCGCCGCCAGCAGCAAGGCAAGTGCGGCAACGGCGACACGCTTCCTCACGGCGTGCCTGCCGTGGCGCCGTACAGGCTGCGCACCGCCAGCGCATGCCGCAGCGCCGCCGCATCGGACGTGCTGTCGACATGCAGCGTCACCGACTCACCGGGCAGCAGGTCGAAGGCGTTGTCGGACAGGCGCGCATCGAGATCGCCGAAGTCCACCCACACCTCGCGCGCAAGATGCTTGGCACTCACCGTGAGGCTATGGCCGTCGGCGGAAAGCTCCGCCTTCAGGCCGGGATCGGGCAGCGCCAGGTTCTTCGCGTCGTCGAAGTACAGCAGATGGCGCGAGACCGGCTTGCCGTGGTCGAGCAGCTCGAACACCGCCACCGTGCGATGCGGATCGGCGCCGTGCAGCAGCTGCGCGTCGGTGTAATCGCCGGCGGGCGTGCTGGCCAGCGCCGCCACGTGCGCGGGCTGCGTGCGCTCCCACAGCTGCTTGCCGTCCATGTCCAGCACGCGCACGCGCAGCTCGGCGTCGAGCGGCGCGGTGCGGTCGGACACCAGCGACACATGCGTCTTGCCGCCCTTGCGGATCGGCACCACGCGCAGCGGCGCGTAGAAGCGCTTCGCGTGGTACTGCAGTGCCTTCCAGCGGCCGTAGTAGTCGATGCTCGACCAGGTGGCGCCGGGCCACACGTCGTTGAGCTGCCAGTACATCGAGCCCATGCTCTGCGGGCGCGAGGCGCGCAGATGCTCGGCGGCGAGCTCGATGCCCTCGGCCTGCATCACCTGGCTGAGGTAGACCAGCGCGGCGAAATCCTTCGGCTTGCCGTACTCGCGCTCCACGTACATCAGCAGGCGCTGGTTGCCCTTGCCCTTGTCGAATTTCTGATGCGCGCGCAACACGGGCGAATCAATGGAGAGGTCGGACGGCTCTAGCACGCTGCGCAGCGTCGCCATCGCGGGGAAGGACTGCAAGCCGTATTCGGACTGGAAGCGCGGCGTGACGTCGAGGTAGGCGCTGGCCGGCAGTGCCTTGCCCGACCAGACGTTCCAGTAGTGGTAGTCGCCGTTGTCCAGCACATTGGCCTTGCCGTCGTAGTCGCTGCTCGGCGTGCTCGGCCAGTACGGCACTTCGGGCGACTGCGACGCGACCACGTCGCGCAGCGTGTGGTCGAACAGCTCGCGCATGCCCTGCTCGACGCGCTGGCTCTCGGCCTTGCCCTGCTTGGCCTGGAAATCCAGGCTGGTGTCCCAGGACTCCCACGCGGTTTCGACCTCGTTGTTGCCGACCCACACGACGATGGACGGATGGTCGCGCAAACGATCCACCTGATAGACCGCCTCGGCGCGCGTGTTGTCGCGGAAAGCCTGGTCGTAGGGCGGAATCGCGCCGCCGAACATGAAGTCCTGCCACACCATCAGGCCCAGCTTGTCGGCCTCGGCGTAGAACGCGTCCTCGAGGTAATAGCCGCCGCCCCAGATGCGCAGCATGTTCATGTTGGCGTCGCGCGCGGACTGCAGCATCGCATCGATGCGCGCCGTCGTGACGCGGTTCGGGAAGCTGTCCATCGGGATGACGTTCGCGCCCTTGGCGAAGATCGGCACGCCATTCACCACGAACTCGAAGCTCTTGCCCCACTGGTCCTTCTGCCTGCGCAGCTCGACGCTGCGCAGGCCAGTCTGGCGATCCGCGCTGGCCACGGCGCCGCCATGCAGCGCGACGTCGACGTGGAAGTCGTACAGGTTCGGCGCGCCGTAACCCACCGGCCACCAGCGCTGCGGATGGGCGATCTCGAACGGCAGGGACAGCTGGTTGTCGCCGGCCTTGAGCGCCACCTCACGAACCAGCGATTGCGTGCTGCCGTCCGGCGCGCGCCAGCGCAGCGTCACCTGCGCCTTGCCTGCGGCATCGGCGGCGATGCGCAGCTGCGCCTGCAGCTGCGCGACATCCGCATCGACCTTGGGCTGCGCGATATGGAAATCGGCAAGCCGCAACGCGCTCCAGCTTTCCAGCCACACGTCCTTCCAGATGCCCTCGGTGACGATGCGCGGGCCCCAGTCCCAGCCGTACTGGTAGGCGGCCTTGCGCACGTAGTTCGCCGTCTGTTTGCCCTCGGGCTCGTCGCCGAAGGCCGAGTCGAACTCGCCCGGCAGCGCGTAGGGCTGTTTCAGAAGCCACGGTTGCAGGCGCGCGATCGGCGAATGCAGCGTGACCTCCAGCGTGTTCGCGCCCGCATGCAGCCACGCCTTCGCCGACACGCGCCAGCGGCGAAACATGTTGTCGGCGGCCAGCAGCTTGTGGCCGTTGAGCGAGACGTCGGCGTAGGTATCCAGCCCGTCGAACACCAGGTCCACGTGCTTGCGCGCCAGGGTGGCGGCGTCCACGTTGAACTGCATGCGGTACTGCCAGTCGGCCAAGCCCACCCACTGGATCTTCGCTTCGTCGTCGCGCCAGAACGGATCGGGCACCAGCTTCGCAGCCAGCAGGTCGGTCTGCACCGTGCCGGGCACGGTGGCCGGCAGCCATTGCGTAGCCTGCGGATGCTCCGCAGCATGACGATCACCGGGTGCAAGCCGGAACTGCCAGCCGCTGTCCAGCGATTGCGTCGTCAACGATGCCGCCAGGCTCGGCAGTGGCGCGCCCAATGCCAGTGCGAAAAGTACCCCCGTCAGCCAGCGTCCAGGCCAGCCCGCCCGTCCATGCGGGTGACGCTGCGTGGGCGCCTCCATCGTGCGCCGCGCCATCCGGTTTGCCATCGCCCGCCCCTCTCGTCTCGCCCGCATGCCGGGAACCGCCCCCGTCATGCCCGGAACAGCACCGGCGAGGCAGTCGTCATCGATTTAGATCGATCCATGTGACGCTAACACCGACCCGATCATGGCGCATGCCGCACTGCAATAAATCGGGCACAAAGTCCTGAAGCCAGCACTCCGGGGGCGCTTCAACCGATCCAAAGCAACGGTCATCCAGCATAGGCGGGGATCAGATCAATAGTTCAAGTGCAGGCTGAGCAGGTGCAAGGCGCAGACGAACCACAGCGTGGCGAGGCAGGCCACGAGCAGGGCGAGGCTGTTGAGCTTGCGCCACCAGCCGCCCGGCGCGCGCCATGCATGCCAGGCATTCATCGCCGCCGCCGCGATGCCGAGGATCGCCAGCACGCCTACCAGTTGGATCAGCCGCAAGCTGCCGTCGAAGCCGCTGCCCATGCCGGCGATGCTGGCATCGAGGCGCAGCAGCACCCCGATCCAGCCGAGACAGAACAGCAGGTGCGCGATCGCCGCCACGCGGCTCAGCCGGTACCAGAGCCGTGCCCGGCCCGCCAGCGCGAACGGCTTGCCGCAGGAACGCCGCACCAGCGCGGCCACCGGCCACAGCAGAGCCGCCAGCGCGAATACCAGCACGATCAGGCCCAGCAGTGGCAGGCTCCACGCCGCCGAATGCCAGGGTGACACCGGCAGGAACACCATCACCGGCGATAGTGCGGCTATCGACAGCCAGCGTACCCGGCCCTGCTCCACCCGCGCGCCCAGCAATTCGCGGCCGTTCACCGCGCGCCACAGGAACGGCGCCACTTCGCGCCAGCGCCGCGGCTGGCCCGCGAGGTCGTGGAAATCCGGCGTCACCAGCTCGCCGTTGGCCGCCTGCTCGATGCGCACCTGCGAAAACAGGCCGAGCATCGCCATGAAGTTCGACTGCGAACCGCGGCTGTTCGCGTAACGCCCCACCAGCAGGGCGCCATCCTTGCGCGCGCTCGCAGGTGCGGGGGGCTGTGCCACTTCCGGCGGCGCCGGGAAATAGCGGTCGGCGAAACCGTCCAGCAGCTGCTTGCGCAGGCCGCCGTCACCGCGGCCGTCGATGGACACGAACACGCCCACGCCCTGCTGCGGGAACAACGCCAGCTCGCTGTGGAACCACTGGGTGTCGCCGGCGTGGCCGAGGATGTCCTGGCCGTTGCGATCCATGTGGTAAAAGCCCAGCGCCATCGCGGGCAGGCCGGGCACCGCGGCGCGACGGTAGTCGAACATTTCGCGCACGCTGGCGGGGGCGAGGATCTGCGCGCCGTCGACGCTGCCGTCCCCCAGTCCGGCGAGCATGAAGCGCGCCATCGCCTCGCCGCTGGCCGACAGCGCACCGGCCGCAGCCGCGTTCACCAGTTCGAACGGCTTCGGCGACGCACTGGCTCGTGCATAGCCCTTTGCCATGTGCGGCGCCAGTTCCGCGGGCAGCGGCTGCCGGAACGTCGCGTACCGCATGCCCAGCGGCTTGAGGATGCGCTGCTCGACGTAATCGTCGAACGGCTGGCCGGCCACGCGCTGCACGATGTAGCCCGCCAGTGCGGCGCCGTAGTTGGAATACGCGGGCACCTGGCCCGGCGGATAGATGCGCTCGGGCACCCACTCCTTCACCCACGCCGCGTTGCCGAGGAAGTGCTGCGGGTCGGACGCGAACAGGTTCCTGATCGTCTCTTCGAAGCCAGGCGTATGCGTCATCAGCTCGCGCAACGTCACCGGCTGGCCGTCATACGGCGGCACCTTGAAATCGAGATAACGGTTCACGTCCGCATCGAGGTCGAGCTTGCCCTGCTCGGCCAGCTGCATCACCGCGGTCCAGGTGAACAGCTTGGAGATCGAGCCGACGCGGAACAGCGTGCCGGCCGGATCCACCGGCTTGCCGGCCGCCACGTCGGCGTGGCCATAGCCCTTCGCCAGCAGCACCTGGCCGTCCTTGACGATCACCACCACCGCGCCGGCGAGGTCGTTCTTCTTCAGGCCATACGGCATCAGGCCATCCAGCCACGCGCCGGCATCATCCGCCGTCAGCTGATGCGCACCCAGCGGCACCGGCTTCGGCGGCGCCTGCTCCGCCAGCGGGCGGATCTCGATCTGCGCCATCGCCGCCGTCGCGAGCATCGACAGCAGGACGCACAGGCACAGGCGTAGCGGGCGGCTCATGGGTGATATCCGTGGCAATGGCGGGAGCGCGACCGCGCCATCAAAACACGCCGTTCGTGAAATCCAGCCAACGGCACGCGGCCACATTCCGGAGCCGCGACTGCGGTCGCATCCCGCGTGTCGCGACTGGCAACCCGTTCGAATGAATACGTATGTGAACACTGGTTGCTGCATTGCGATGCTGCCTAAGCTTGGGCGGATCACGCCACGCAGGATTCCGTTCTTGACGCCACCCTCCCAGCCAGCGCGACCCGGCCCGCACACGGGCGGCGGCGCGACCGCCCGGCCCGAGCTGTCGTTCCGGCAGATCTGGAACATGTGCTTCGGCTTCCTCGGCATCCAGTTCGGCTTCGCGCTGCAGACTGCCGACGTCAGCCGTATCTTCCAGACCTTGGGCGCCTCGCTGGAACAGATCCCGCTGTTGTGGGTGGCCGCGCCGATCACCGGGCTGATCGTGCAGCCGATCATCGGCCACTGCTCCGACCGCACCTGGACGCGACTGGGCCGACGCCGCCCCTATTTCCTCGCCGGCGCGCTGCTGGCCACGCTGGCCCTGCTGTGGATGCCGAATGCTGTCACGCTGTGGATGGCGGCGATCCTGCTGTGGCTGATGGACGCCACCTTCAACGTGGCGATGGAGCCGTTCCGCGCCTTCGTCGCCGACCAGCTGCCGGTGCGCCAACGTCCGCTGGGCTATCTGCTGCAGAGCTTCTTCATCGGCACGGGCGCGGTGATCGCCTCGATGCTGCCGTGGCTCCTCGCGCAGCTGGGCGTCAGCAACGTGGCGCCGCCGGGCGTCATCCCCGATACGGTGAAGTACGCGTTCTACGCGGGCGGCGCGGCGCTGCTGGGCGCGGTGCTGTGGACGGTGGCGAGCACGCGCGAGTATCCGCCGGAGCAGCTGCAGGCCTTCGACGACTCGCCCGCCGCCGGCGCGCTGCCCGAGCTGCACGGCATCTGGCGCAACGGCAGCGCGTGGCTGCTGGGCGGGGCGATCCTCGCGCTGCTGATCGCCCATTTCGGCCTGCGCCAGGAGGTGTACCTGCTGGCCGCCGGCCTGGCCGTCTACGGCCTGCTGCTGCTCGGCTACAACCTCGCGCTGAAATTGCGGCCCGTGTTGAACCAGAAGCGCGGCCTGCTCGGCCACGTGCTGGGCGACCTGCACGTGATGCCGGCGGCGATGCGCCAGCTGGCCTGGGTGCAGCTGTTCTCCTGGTTCGCGATGTTCGCGATGTGGATCTACGCCACCGCGACAGTGGCGCAGGTGCAATTCCGCGCCGGCGATGCGCACTCGGCGCTGTACAACGAGGCGGCAAACTGGGTGGGCGTGCTGTTCGGTGTCTACAACGGCTGCGCCGCCGTGGCGGCGTTCGTGATTCCGTGGATGGTGCGCCGCTGGGGCCTGCGTGCGAGCCACCTGGTCAACCTGTGGCTGGGCGGTGCGGGATTGCTCTCGTTTCTTTTCGTCCGCGACCCGCACTGGCTGCTGCTGCCGATGCTGGGCGTGGGCTTCGCCTGGGCGTCGATCCTCTCGCTGCCCTACGCCATGCTGTCGGACAACCTGCCCGCGGCGAAGATGGGCGTGTACATGGGCATCTTCAATTTCTTCATCGTGATCCCGCAGCTGGTCGCCGCCAGCGTGCTGGGCGAACTGCTGAAGCGCTGCTTCCACGGCCAGCCGGTATGGGCACTAGCGACGGGCGGCGCCAGCCTGTTCGTGGCGGGTCTGTGCACGCTGCGCGTGCGGCTGGCGGAACCGCAGCCGGCTACATAAGGCTGCGACGGCCACAAGCCGGGCCTCCGTGCGCGTGGCTTTCACAGACAAGCGCATTCATTAATTGCTGAACCAGTTTCGTATCGAAACCGGTGGCGAGTAATATCGCGATGGGGCGAGCCGGAAGACTTATCGCCCAGCGAATGTCGGAGGGTGCGCCCATGAGTATGTATGCGTTGGCGGTTGCGCTTCGAGCAGTTGCAATCCTTGCGCTTGCTGCTGGCGTACCAGGCGCAAGCGCAGCACAGAACGCCCCTGCGACAAACTCGGGAAACACCACCGAGATCGTTTTCCTCGGTACGGCTGGGGGACCGCCGTTGCGGCTCGATCGGTCGGAGCCATCCACACTGCTCATCGTCGACGGACGCAAGTACTTGATTGACTGCGGGATCGGAACCATGCGCCGGATGATCGAGGCCGGCATCAAATCCGAGCAGATCAAGACCATCTTTTTCACGCACCTTCATGCAGACCATGACCTAGGCTTGGCCGATGTCATGGCGAACGATTTTGTCCGCGAGGATCTTTTCGGGGCGACTGGGTCTGTCGACATATACGGGCCGCCGCAAACCAAAGAACTCGTCGGAGCGGCGTTCCACTTCATCACCATCGGCTTTCGGCCCTTTGAGGCTGAAACCCCTTCTGGCCGCCACGTCGCCAACGGACAGTTCGTGAGCCCCTTCGTTGCCCACGAGTTCAATCGGGACGGCGTGATCTTTCAGGACGACAAGATCAGCGTCACCGCGGCCGAAAATTCCCACTACGCACTGATGCCGATTCAACGACGCAGAGAGTTGAAATCCTATTCTTATCGAATAGAGACACTGCACGGGGTGATCGTATTCACGGGCGATACGGGCCCAAGCGACGCCGTTGCCCGATTGGCGAAGGGCGCCGACGTGCTGGTGGCGGAGGCGTCGAGCCGCGACGCCGAGGATCGCGATCGATTCATCGACTCGATGGGGGCGCGCAATCACTGGTCGCCTGAACGTATCCAGGCGTTCCGTGCGCATTTCCAGTTCGAGCATCTCGACACAGGCGACATCGGAGAGCTTGCCACGCAGGCCCGCGCAAAGGCGGTAATGCTTTACCACTATGATCCTGAGGACAAAACCGACCAAGCGGCCTATGTGAGCGGTGTCAAAAGGCATTTTGCTGGCGCGGTTTATGCCCCCGACGATCTCGACCGCTACTGCATGGTCACCGGTGTTGTCGGTCCTTGCGATGGGCAGGAAAGCACCGGCGGTCCGCATCTGAATCCTCCCAAGACCCGCAAGGTGTCCTTGTAGGTCCGCTCCGGATCGACGACGGAAGTCCGTGTTGCAGGACCGTGCAATGGGCGGCAGCAGGCTGGCTGCGCCCGCGAGGGCATGAATCCGACAGTTCCGGGCGGTAACTGGACAAGCGCTGCGGATGCCCGCCAAGTTTGTGATTCCTACCATGGTTGCGATCCGACGGCTTTGCCAAGTCGTCCGGCGATCCACCCGATATGGCAGGAACCCGACATGGCCATCGACCTCGACCGCCCCTACCCGCTCGCCGCGCAGCAGATCGCGGACTATCGTCGCGACGGCTTCATCAAGCTCAAGCAGGTGTTCGACGCCGACGAGCTCGCCCATTACGGCGCGGAGATCAGCCGCCTCACCATCGCGCTGAACACGCAGACCAGGCCGCTGGAAGAACGCAGCACCTACGACCGCGCCTTCCTGCAGGTGATGAACCTCTGGGAGGAGAGCGCCACGGCGCGCGAGTTCGTGTTCGGCAAGCGCCTGGCCGGCATTGCCGCCGCGCTGATGGAAGTGGATGGCGTGCGGCTGTACCACGACCAGTCGCTGTACAAGGAGCCGGGCGGCGGCATCACGCCCGCACACGCTGACCAGTACTACTGGCCGGTGGCGAGCGACCGCACCATCACGGCGTGGGTGCCGTTGCAGGCCGTGCCGCAGGACATGGGGCCGCTGGCCTTCTTCGCCGGCAGCCAGCACGAGGCCTTCGGCCGCGACCTGGAGATCTCCGACGAGAGCGAGCGCGCGATCACCGCGAACATGCAGGCGCGCGGCTTCCGCGTGGTGGACGAGCCGTTCGATCTCGGCGAAGTGAGCTTCCATTCCGGCTGGACCTTCCATCGCGCCGGTCCCAACCGCTCCACGCAGCCGCGCGCGGTGATGACGGTGATCTACATGGATCGCGACATGCGCCTGAAGGCGCCGGACAACCACATGCAGCAGGCCGACTGGGAGCGCTGGTGCCCCGGCGCGGTCGTCGATGCAGTGATCGACACGCCGAAGAATCCCGTGCTGTTCGAGAGCAGGCTGTTCGAGGGCAAGGCGGTCGCATGACGGCCGGCGTCGTCCGCGGCAAGGCAATCATCGCCGACGGCGAGGGCCGCTTCAGCCTGGTGACCGTCGAGGTCGATCCGCCCGCCGCGGGCGAGGTGCGTGTGGCGATCGCCGCGGCCGGCGTCTGCCATACCGACCACGCCTCGCTGCGCTGGCCGGGTCCGCTGGTGATGGGCCACGAGGGCGCCGGCCGCGTCGAGGCCATCGGCGAGGGCGTGGAAGGCCTGGCGGTCGGCCAGCCCGTGCTGCTGAACTGGGCCATCCCCTGCGGCCATTGCTGGCAGTGCGCGCGCGGCGCCGCGGCGCTGTGCGAACGCACCCACGAACTCGACGTGCAGCGCCTCGGCAGCAGCCGCGCCCACGCCGGCGCCACGCGCTGGCGCGGGCAGGCGATCGAGCGCTCCTTCCACCTCGGCACCTTCGCCAGCCATGCCCTGGTGCGCGCGGAGGCGGTGACGCCGCTGCCGTCCACGCTGGCGCTCAATGCGGCCTGCATCCTCGGCTGCGCGGTGATGACCGGCGTGGGCTCGGCGGTGAACGTGGCCGCCGTGGCGCCCGGCGACACCGTGGCGGTGCTGGGTTGCGGCGGCGTGGGCCTCAACGTGATCCAGGGCGCGCGCATCGTCGGCGCACGCAGCATCATCGCCATCGACCGCGTGCCGGCACGGCTGGAGCGCGCACGCGCACTCGGCGCCACGCACACGCTGGCACCGCACGAGGACGACAGCGATCACGCGCGACTCATCGCCGAAGTGCGTACGCTCACCGACGGCCGCGGCGTCGACCACGCCTTCGAGGCCACCGGCGTGCCCGAGCTGGCCTTCCTGCCGCTGAAGCTCGCCCGCAATGGCGGCAACGCGCTGCAGGTGAGCGGCGCGCACGGCCCCGCCACGCTGGAACTCACCGATCTGTTCTGGAACAAGCGCTACCTCGCGCCGCTGTACGGCGGCTGCGTGCCCTCGCGCGACTTTCCTCGGCTGTTCGAGTGGATCGCCGAGGGCCAACTGGAACTCGCGGGACTGGTCAGCCACCGCTACCCGATGGAGGCGCTGGATCGCGCCTTCGACGACATGCTGAGCGGACGCAGCAGCAAGGGCGTGTTGCGCATCGCATGAACGACGAAACCCTAGAGCCTGTTCAACATCTCTGCGTAGCCCGCGTTGCCTGGCCGTGGCCGCCATGCGGCAGCGCGCGACTTGGCCTGCCAGCCAGGCAGGCGCTGCGCCACGCACTACCACCTGACGGCCACGGCCAGGCAACGCGGGCTACGCAGAGATGTTGAACAGGCTCTTCAGCACCATCGAGGTCTCCGATCCCGTCATCGCGGCGGACGGGCTCACCTTCGTCACCGTGAAAAGCCGCGCGCTGCGCCGGCGCGCCGACGTCACCCTCTACGTGCCGCCCGTGGCGCAGGGCGTGGCCGACCTGCCGGTCGCGGTGCTGCTGCACGGCGTGTACGGCTCGCACTGGGCGTGGGCTCTGAAGGGCCGCGCGCACCTCACCGCGGCGCGCCTGATCGCGCAAGGCGCGTTGCCGCCGGCGGTGCTGATGATGCCTTCGGACGGCTTGTGGGGCGACGGCTCCGGTTACGTGATGCATGCCGACCACGACGTCGAGCGCTGGATCGTCGACGAGATGCCGGCACTGGCGCAGACCATCGTCGCGGGCTGCAACGAACGCTCGCCGCTGCTGGTGGCCGGCCTCAGCATGGGCGGCTTCGGCGCGCTGCGGCTGGCCGGCAAATATCCGCAGCGCATCGCTGCTGCTGCTGCGCTGTCGGCGGTGACCGACGCCACGCAGTTCGACGCGCTGATCGAGGAAACCCGCGCCGGCTGGAGCGCGGCGCCCGCCGACCGCAGCGTGCTGGCCGCACTCGCCGGCGGCAGCGGCCCGCGACCGGCGCTGCGCATCGACTGCGGCCTCGACGACCCCTACCTCGAAACCAACCGCGAGCTGCACCACGCATTGCAGCGCGCCAGCATCGCGCACCACTACGCCGAAGGCCCCGGCGGCCATGACTGGGGCTACTGGTCGACCACGCTGGAACACACGCTGCGCTTCTTCGGCGAAGTGCTGCAGACAACGGAGGACGATGCATGAAACCCGCACGCGCGCTGCTCGCCGCTTTCGCCGCCCTGCTGGCCATGGCCACGCTGCCCGCGCGGGCAGCCACGCCGCCGCCCGCGCAGCCGGCCAGCCAGGTGTTCTACCAGATCTTCTTCCGCAGCTTCCGCGACTCCGACGGTGACCGCATCGGCGACCTCAGGGGACTGACCTCGAAGCTCGGCTACATCCGGCAGCTCGGCGCCACCACGATCCTGCTCACGCCGCTGCAGCCGTCGCCGTACTACCACAACTATTTCGCCACCGCGTTCAAGGCGATCGACCCGGCCTACGGCACGCTGGACGACTACTTCGCCTTCGTCCGCGCCGCGCACGCGCAAGGCCTCGAGGTCTATCTGGACGAGGAATTCCAGTACGTCGCCGAGGGAAATCCGTGGTGGCGCGACTCGATCTGCAAGCCGCACGCGAAATACGCCGATTACCTGCTGTGGAAGGACGCGCAGCACTGTGTGGCCGAGCCTTTCCTCGACAAGGCGAAGTGGCTGGGCTACGACGGCCGCGACATCGGCATCGCGACGGTGAACCTGGAAAACCCCGCGGTGCGCGATTACTTTCGCGACCTGCTGCTGTACTGGGCCGATCCACACGGCGACGGTAGCGGCTGCGACGGCGTGGACGGCTTCCGCATCGACCACATGATGGACGACCTCGACCACAAGGGCCTGGACAAGCACCTGTTCGCGGATTTTTGGGCGCCGATCTTCAAGGCGCTCAAGGTGCGCCGCCCCGCGCTACGCATCCTCGCGGAACAGGCCGCCTGGGGCTACGGCACGAAGTGGCTGACCGATGGCCACGTCGACATGGTGTTCGCCTTCCCGCTGCGCGGCGCGCTGGTGTCTCTGGACAAGCGGCAGATCGTCAACGCCATCCGCGCCACCGACGCCGCCACGCCGCCGGGCAAACAGCAGGTGATCTTCCTGGAGAACCACGACATGGACCGCTACATGTCGGAAGTCCACGAAGACCCCGCGAAGGCGCGCGCCGGCGCTGCGATCGCGCTGATGCTCAAGGGCGATCCGCTGATCTATTACGGCCAGGAACTGGGCATGCGCGGCGTGCAGCCGAAGAATGTCGGCAAGTCCGGCGGCATCCCGCTCACCGACGCTGTCGGCATCCCAGTGCGCGAGGCCTTCCGCTGGAACGCCGACCTGGAAGCCGCTGGCTCGGCGATCTGGTATCGGGGCGACCAGTGGTTCTGGAAGGACCGCTACAACCGCTCGGATGACGGCGTCTCGCTGCAGGAAGAAGAGGCCCGGCCCGACTCGCTCTATCACTGGTACGCCAGGCTGCTCGCGCTGCGCCATGCGCGGCCGGAAATCAGCGGCGGCGGCCAGCGCATTCTCTGCGACGACGCCAGCGCGATGCTGTGCATCCTGCGCGAAGAGGACGGGCGGCGCAGCCTGCTGCTGGTCAACCTCGGCAAGACCGCGGCGCGGCCACACCTGGGCACGGAATTCCCGACGGATACGGCATGGGCCGACCTGCTCGACGACGGCAAGCCCGCAGCGGCGGACGCGATGCTGCAGCCGATGCAGGTGCGCATCCTGGGCACTCCTTCGCCGCACTGAAACTCCGCACACGCGAAATCGGGGACAATCCGGCGGGTCACGGCGGCACAGGCAACGGCCATGGCCTTACCTCACCTCGATCGCCCCATCTGCGAACCGGTGGAACTGCCGCCGGGCGCGCCGATGCGGGTCGAGCGCATCCGGCAGGGCGGCAACGCGGCGCGCAGCGAACCGTTCGTGCATTTCCACGACGTGCACGAACTGGTGCTGTTCGGCCGCGTGGCCGGGCACTTCGACGTGGAGGACCGCCGCTACGCACTGGCGCCCGGCTGTATCGCCTTCATCCCTTCGATGCGCCAGCACGATTTCTCACTGGAGGCCGGTCCGCGCGACTGGGTGCTGGTGCAGGTCGAGGCCGCGGCTGGCGAGTCCCTCGCACGACGACCCGGGCTGGAGCGTCTGCGCGAACCGTTCTGTGCCCGGCCGGAGCGGCATCTCGGCCAGCGCCTGCAACAGCTCGCCGACTGGCTGGTCGAACTCGATCCACGCGATCCGCTGGCCCTGCCGATGGTCGAATTGCTGTTGCGCGCGGCCACGCAGGCACCGGCGATCGCGGGCGAGAAGCTGGCTGTCCATGCGCACGGCCTGCAGCGCCTGCGCCCCGCCATCGACCGCTTGCGCCGCCGCCCTGCGGATGCGCCAGGCGCAGAGCAGGCCGCGGCGCTGTGTGCGATGTCGGCCGCTTATTTCAGCCGCCGCTTCAAGCAGCAGGTCGGCATGAGCTGGAGCGACTACGTACGCACGCACCGCCTGCACCTGGCCAGCCGCCGCCTGCTCGAAACGGAGCAGAGCATCGCCGCCATCGCCTCGGACCTCGGCTTCGCCACGCCTTCGCACTTCGGCGAACTGTTCCTGCACCGCTTTGGCGTGACACCCGGCGAGTACCGGCGTGCCGGGCGCGGCTGATCTGCGCCGATGCCGCAGACATCACGCAGACGGCACTTCGTGACGCACGAAATCCACGAATGCCTTGAGGGGGGCCGGCAAATGCCGCCGTCCCGGGTAGTAGAGGTACGGGCCGCTGAAGGTCTGGCGCCAGGACTCGAGGATGGGCAGCAACGCACCGCGGTCCAGATGCGGCCGCAGCCAATCCTCGAACAAGTGGATGATGCCCAGGCCCTGTAACGCGCCGCCCACCGCAAGGTCGAATGCCGCACCCTGGCGCACCAGCAGCGGACCAGGTGCGTCGATGCGGACGATTTCGCCGTCGCGCTCGAACTCCCAGGTCGGCATGGCGCCACCCGCGAACTGGCCGCGTATGCAACGGTGCTGCAGCAGATCCTTCGGGTGTTTGGACGTGTCGTGGGCGACCAGGTATTCCAGTGCGGCCGCAGTAACGAGGCGTTGCGTCCGCGGGCCGATGGGCAGGGCAATCATGTCCTGCTCCAGCCTGTCGTCGTAGCGGATGCCCGCATCGCAACCCGCGGAAACAGGTCGACGAAACTGTCCTCCACCACCACCTCGATGCTTATATCGGGATAGCGTTTGAGGAACGGTGCGATGATGGGCAGCAACACCGTGCGCGCCAAACACCTCGGCGCCACGCCGATGCAGGTCGCCCTCGCCTGGCTGTTGCACCGCTCGTCGAACATCCTGCTGATCCCGGGTACGTCATCGGTCGGCCACCTGCACGAAAACCTCGCGACCGCGGAACTGGAACTGTCGACCGATGTGCTGGCGGAGCTGGATGCCATCGGCAATCGATGAGAGGAGAACCTGCCTGCTCCCATGCAGCCACAAAAGAAAGCCCGCCACGATGACGGGCTTTCTTTTTTTGCGTGGCGAGAAACAGGAGCGGCACAGGACAACGCAAGAGATTGCAGGAATGCGCTGCGCCCCCTTGTTTCCATGGCACCGCATTGTCCGGACGGCACGGACAACTGTCCGCGGACAGGATGCCGTGTTTCGATGACCCATCAAGAATGGCCCCGCCATGCGGCTTTCGAGGCGCCGATGCAGTTGGCATCAGCCTTGCTCTACCTGTGTCCCGAAAGCCCCATCAACCACCAAAGGACAACCGCCATGAAATTCGAGGCCATCTGGCTGGCTGGCGCAACGGTGCTCCTGTGCTCGGTTACCTCCATCGTGGCGTGCACCATGACAGCAAGGACGCCCAGCGACAACCCGCGCCATTCGCCTCTGGACCTCGCCGTCGACAGGGCCGCCAACGGCTATTTCCGCAATCGCTGCCACGTAGGTATTTCCATCGTCGTGGTGGAAGGGGGCCATTCCCATTTCTACGACTATGGAAGCACTTCCCGGGACAAAGGTGCATTGGCGACGCCACGAAGCATCTACGAACTTGCCTCGGTCACCAAGACCTTCACCGCGACACTGGCAGCGCAAGCGGTTGTCGACGGGCGCATGAGTTTGGATGGCGATTTCCGCAAGGACTTGCCGGGCGACTACGGCAATCTCGCCCGGAATGGCAGGCCAATCACCTTGCGTACGCTGGCCACACACCATTCCGGCATGCCTCGCGACATTCCAGACACGGATGCCCTCTTTGCAGACAAGAACGCACCCGACTTCACCGCCCGCATGGTCGCCCTCAACCGGGGCTTCGACCGCGGACGGTTCCTGGCGGCGCTGCACGACACCAGTCTGCGCAGCGTACCTGGCGAAAAGCGGGTCTACTCCAATGCCGGCTTTCTGGTGATCGGACTCGGCCTGGAAAAGGTCTACGGCAAGCCGTTCGGGCAAGTATTGCGTCAATACATCACGCAGCCGCTGGGTATGGTGTCCACGGGCCTCACGCTCGACGGCAGCGAACGCTCGCGCCTGGTCAGCGGCTACGACCGCTACGGCCGCATCACGCCGTATCACCCACAGAACGCGGATGCCGCATGGGGACTCTATGCGTCCACGGAAGACATGGCGCGCTATGTCCGCTGGCAGCTGGATGACAATGATCCAGCCGTCCGTCTGTCGCATCAGGTCTTGACGGGCAGCACGGACGACGGCGAAGCCATGGCCTGGAACCTGGGGAGCGACCGGGGCCAGCCTGTCATCTCGCACAGCGGCGGGAGCTTCGGCATGTCCAGCCAAGTCGTGCTCTATCCGATGCAGCACGAAGGCTTTGCCCTGCTGGCCAACGATGCCTGCGAAGGCACCGAAAGTGCGCTAAAGGCCCTTGCCGAAGCCATACATCAGGGCGGTCAGCCAGCGCAGACGGGAACGGATTGAGCCAACCGCCATGGCTTCGCCATGGAAGCAAACCGGGCCCTGCCCTCGACTTCGCTCCTTGTCCCTAGAGAACAACCACCCTGCCAAAGATCAATGGAAAGATAGCCAGCATTGAAAAGAAAAAGCCCCGCAAGAGCGGGGCTATGTCCATTTTTTCTCAACACTTTCGTGTATGTATTCGCTAGAACGGAATGTCGTCGTCCTCGAAACCGCCGCTGCTGGCTGGTGCCGACGGGGCCGGGGCACCACCGCCGCGCGACTGGTTGCCGTAGCTGTTTCCGTAATTGCCGCCACCCTGCGGGCGCTGGCCGCCTTGCGGGCGCTCGCGCTGGAAGCCGCCACCACCGACGCCCTCGCCACCGCCGCCCAGCATCTGCATCTCGTTGGCGATGATGTCGGTGGAGTAGCGCTCGATGCCGTCCTTGTCGGTGTACTTGTCGGTGCGCAGCGAACCTTCGATGTAGACCTGCCGGCCCTTCTTCAGGTACTCGCCGGCGATCTCGGCCAGCTTGCCGAACAGCTTCACGCGGTGCCACTCGGTGCGCTCCTGCTTCTCGCCGCTCTGCTTGTCGGTCCACTGTTCCGAGGTGGCGATGCGCAGGCTGGTGATGGCGGTGCCGCTGCCGGTGTAGCGGGTTTCCGGATCGGCGCCGAGGTTGCCGACGATGATGACCTTGTTGATGCCGCGTGCCATGGGTGTGCTTCCTGGTTGGCCGGCCGCCTGTGAAGTGGGATGGCGGCCGGGGTTGGTGAAGCGGCCATCTTACCCTGTCGCCGGCCGGAAGCATCCACCGCGGTCAGGCAAGCGCTGTAGTCCGGGGCAGATGCCGGGCATCGGCTGGCGCCGCATCACCACGGTCGCGGCGAAGTCCGGAGCCGGCCCGGCCGCGCGGCAGCACCCCGAACCTGGCGCAGAGCAATCCGCGGGCCTGACATTGCCGCGCCACTACGGCACCCGCGCATCGCCCAGGCAGGCCAATACTTGCGGGCATGCTGCATCGCGTTAGTCTTCAGGTTCAACACCATCGCCGCGTTGCCGTCGCATGCCCATGCCCCATCAGCCCCCGCCGCTTTCGCCCGCGGCCAGTCGCCTGCTCGCCGAAGCCGGAACGGCACTGAGCCAAGGGCGACCCGGCGACGCCGAACGCGCGCTCACCGGCGTCCTGGCGATGGCTCCGGAAAGCGTGGACGCCACGTTCCTGCTGGGGATCGCCTGCCTGATGCGCGGGGACGGCGCCCGCGCGGTCGGATTGCTCCGCGAAGCCGCGTCCAGGCGCCCCAGCGACGCGAACATCCAGATGAACCTCGGCAGCGCCCTGCACGACACCGGCGCCGTCGACGAGGCCCTGGCCTGCCTGCGCCGCGCCTGCGAGCTGGCCCCGGGGCAGGCCTCCGCCTGGTACAACCTCGGCAAGGCGCTGAAGCTGCAGCGCCGGCTCGACGAGGCCGCGCAGGCATTGGACAAGGCACTCGCGCTCGATGCCAGCCACCTCTCCGCGCGCATCACCCTGGCCGACATCCACACCATCCGTGGCGAGATCGCCGCCGCGACACGCGAGTACCGCCATGTGCTGCAGCGCCAGCCTGAATACGCCGCGGCCTGGCATGCGCTGGCCAACCTGAAGACCGAGCCGTTCAGTCCCGTGGATGCGCACCGGCTGGAGCAGGTCTTGCGCAGGCCTGGCCTGGATGCGGATTCCCGCATCATGCTGGGCTTCGCCTTGTTCAAGGCGCGGGAGGACCAGGGTGACTACGCCGCCGCCTTCGCCGCACTGCGTGAGGCCAATGCGCTCAAGCGGCGGCAGGTCCGCTGGGATGCTGACGGCGAGCACGCATATGTTGCAGCGCTCATGGAATCCTTCCGCAACCCGCCGGCGCCACCGCTGGATGCGTCGCTGGGGCAGGAGGTGATCCTGGTCGCCAGCCTGCCGCGCTCCGGCTCCACCCTGGTCGAGCAGATACTTGCCACCCATCCCGATGTCGACGGCGCCAACGAGATCAACGTCCTCAAGCAGGTCATCGACGACGAGTCCTTGCGCCGCAGCGCGGCGTTTCCCGGATGGGCGGCGGCAGCCACCGCACACGACTGGGATCGCCTCGGACGCGACTATCTCGCGCGCACCGCCCGCTGGCGCCGGGGCAAGCCGCGCTTCACCGACAAGAGCCTGACCAACTGGCAACTGACGGGCGCGGCCCTCGCCATGCTGCCCGGCGCGTGTGTGGTCAACTGCCACCGCGATCCTGTCGAAACCAGCTTTGCGTGCTACCGACAGCTGTTCAGCGATGGCGCGCATTTCAGCTACGACCTCGACGAGATGGCTGCACACTGCAAGGACTACCGTCAGCTGAGCCGGTACTGGCTGGAACGCCATCCGGCACACGTCCTGGATTTTTCGTACGAAATCCTGCTCAAGGAAACCGAACTGCAGGTGAGGCGCCTGCTCGACTTCTGCGGGCTGGGCTTCGACCCCGCCTGCCTCTCGCCACACCGCACCCAACGCGAGGTGCACAGCACGGCCAGCGCGGCGCAGGTGCGCCAGCCCCTGCGGGCGGACACATCGCGGACCGGGCATTACGCGGCGCAGCTGACGGCGTTGCGCAGCCGTTTCGAGTCCTGAAGAAGGCCAGCCAGCCGAAGGCGAAGCTGCAGACCTGCAAACCCTTTTTGCGGGACGTGCAGCACCAGCACATGCCCGCCATCGGCTGCGCCGTCGTACAGGGTGCAGCCGCACGCCCGGCCTGCGCGCCCAAACGAACGAGGCCGCCGGTTGCCCGGCGGCCTCGTTCACTTGCCTGCCTCTCCCCGCCTCGTGCCATCGGTTCGCGATGGCATGAGGCGGGGAGAAGATGCCGCTTACCAGTCGTACTTGACGCTGAATGCAGCGTAGCGCGGTGCTTCGATGCCCCACGGCAGCTTGTAGGTGGAATCCGGAACGTTGCCGTTGCCGGTGCCACCGTAGAAGTCGCTGTAGGCCGTGACCTTCTGCTCGTTGAACACGTTGTGGACCTGCAACTGGAAGCTCAGGTGCTTGCCCGCCCACTCCGGTATGTAGTTCACAGCCAGGTTGAGCTGGTGCGTCCACGGCGTGTGACCGGCATCGCCGGGGCGCGACGGCACGCCACCGCACCAGTGGTAATTCTCGCCGTACTGGATCGGGTCGGTCTGGTCGGTACCGAAGTAGCCAAGGCAGGTGATCGGCGCGCCGGACTGGACGATGTAGGTGCCGCTGACCAGCCACTCCGGCGTGATGGCATAGGTGCCGTAGGCCTTGAAGGTGTGGCGATGCGAATTGGGCAGTTCGCCGTTCGCGTACTGCATCACTTCGGGGAAATCCCATGCCGTGGTGATCGAGCCGGACGTGTGGCCGCCGGCAGCGCCCGAGGCGTTGCTGATCTGGTGCGTGGCCGACTGGGTCGGGCCCTCCGTGGTGCCGTAGCTCTTGGAGAACACGTAGTCGATCTTGCCCATCCACTTGCCGTCCCACGGATGCTCCAGCGACTCCTCCAGGCTGTAGTACTTGCGGAACGCCGCGGGGAAGCCGACCACCTGGCCCGCGGGGCTCGCGGCCGTACCGGGATTCCAGGTGTAGGTCTTGTAGGTGCCATCTTTCGCCAGGTAACGCAGGGTATTGCTGCGACCCGGGTTGACCAGCACGTCGATTTCCGAGCTCAGGTTGCTCGGGTCGGCGTCCGCGGGAATGATCAGGTTGCCCGCGGCATCGTAGAAGGATCCGGTGTCATCCACGATGTCCTTCATGTCCGAATACGTGGCCTGCGAGGTCCAGACCAGCGACTGGCCGAACGCATGGAACGCCTTCTGGAAGCCCAGCACGTACTCGTCCTGGTACATCGGCTTCAGGTCGGCCGCGGCGACCACCTTCGGATCCTTCGGCTGGCCGTACTCGCCATCGGCGGAGTAAGGCGTCGAAGTCGTCGGGACCTGGGTCAGGCCCTGCGGGATGCCGTTCGCATCGATGGAGGAGTAGGTGTAGTACAGGTAGCTGAAGTTGTTGGAGCCCGCCATGCGGGTACCCAGGCCGGAAGGCAGGGCGAGATAGTAGCGACCTGCGTTGCCGTACAGCTTGGCGCTGCTGTCGCCGAAGATGTCCCAGCTGAACCCGAGGCGCGGCGCCCACTGCGGCTTGGTCTGGCGGACGTAGGGCTGCATGTTGCCGTTGTAGTTGGTGAACTGGTCGTTGCGCAGGCCGAGGTTCAGCATCAGGTTCGGCGTGACCTGCCAGTTGTCCTCGACGTACTGCGCCTTCTGCATCACCGTGAACGAGGCCACGCCGCCGTAGTACACCTGCGCCGCGTAGTAGCCCGTCTGGCCATTGGGGTAGAGCGTCGGGCTGTAGGCGCACTGGCCGAGGCTGTTGCACGCCATGTACTTGCCGTCGATCAGCGTGGCCGGCGCCTGGCCGTACTGCCAGTAGTAGCCCGGGCCGCCGGAGATCGCGCCGTCGTTGATGTCCGTGCTGCGCTGGTTGTCGATGCCGAACTTCAGGTCGTGGTTGCCCACCTTCCAGTCCAGATCCACGCGGAAATTGTTTTCCGTCGACTTGTGGTCCGGCGAAGGCAGCGTGTTGGCATAGTTGTTGGTGTTGCCGAAGCCTGGCACGGCCGGATTCTGGAACTGGGTCGTGACGAGACCCGGCGTCAGCGGGTTGTAGCCTGGGTAGGCTTCCTGCTGGCTGAAGTACGTGCTCTTCATCTTGCCGCCCAGCACGCTCAGCGTGAGGTTGTCGGTGATGTACGAGGTGAACTTCAGGACATTGACGTCGAACTTGCTCGAATACAGCGGGTTGTTGATGGAGTTGAAACTGCCGATGCTGTTGTTGCCGTAGTTGTAGTTGTAGGCGTTGTTGAACTGATCCATCACCTTGCTCTGGATATGGGTCAGTTCAAGCGTGTTGCTGTCGTTGATGTTCCAGTCCAGCTTGCCGTAGAACTTGGGCGAGGTGGTGCCGTAGGTGTTGTAGTACGGCGAGAGAACCGAGCCGGTGGACTTGGTGTTGTCGTGCTGGGCTTCGGCCGTGAGGTAGAAGAACAGCGTGTCCTTGATCAGCGGGCCGGACAGGTAGGCGTCGTAGATCGTTGTCCAGCTGCTGTTGTGCTCGCGGTTCCTGTAGATGTCGCCGTACTGCTGCCCCGGCGTGGTGACCAGCGGGTTGGCGAAGTGCTCGTTGTCGTAGTTGCCCTGCGCCCAGCTCGGCATCCAGGTCGCATAGACGCCGGCATGGAATTCGTTGCCTCCACGCTGCCCCACCTGGCTGATCACGCCACCGGTGGAGCGGCCGTACTCGGCGCTGTAGCCGGAGGTGATGGTCTGCTGCTCGGCGATGGCGAAATACGGCAGGGCAACGCCACCCGCGCCGCCCACCGGGTCGGTGGTGTTGAAGCCGTTGATGTAGTACGCGTTCTCCACCACCGAATCGCCACCGAAGGAGATCAGCGGGGTGCCGCCAGGGCCCGTGCCCAGCACGGCGTTGCCGCCGGCCGTGCCAGGCGCCAGCAAGGCGATGGACTCGGCATCGCGCGCCACGGGCAGCACCTTGAGGTCCTGCGAGGTGATCACCGAGGTCTGGCGGGTCGAGGACACGTCGATCGCAGGAACCGAGTTGGCCGTAACCGTGATGCTGGAAAGATTCTGGACATTCTTGCCGGCTTCGACGGCGGTGGTGAACGGCACCTGCGAACCGCCATTCACGCTGACCTGCACATGATCGTGGGAGGCGACCACAGTACCGTTCTGCATCAGCGACACGCTGTAGTCGCCCACCGGGAGGCTGCTGGCGCTGAAGCGCCCACTGCTGTCGACCGGCACT
The DNA here is from genome assembly GCA_035277325.1 of Rhodanobacter sp. Taxonomy (GTDB): domain Bacteria; phylum Pseudomonadota; class Gammaproteobacteria; order Xanthomonadales; family Rhodanobacteraceae; genus Rhodanobacter_A. The sequence goes on along the minus strand of DATEKS010000115.1, from coordinate 9,271 downwards.
TCGCGGGTGAATCCGGTCTGGTTGTTGACTACCCTGACCGTTTCGCCGGTCGCGACCGGCGCGGTGCCGAAAATGGTGCTGGTGGTGGACTGCGCCAGCGCCTGGCCAGTCACGCCGGCGCTTGCGGCAATGGCCAGCGCCAGCGCTGTGCGGCGCAGACGCGCACCATGCAACGTTGAATTACGGAACTTAGTGATATTCATCAAGCGACTCCCCAGCATAGGTCATGGACAAAGGTCCGGCCCTCGGGCCGGCGACCCCAAAAGTTTCTTGCGTGGTTGGAACACCTGCGGGACAACAGCGAACACCCCTTCATCGGGTGATTGCAGGCTTTTGGCACTCGTGCCGCGACTGCGCGCGACTCACCCCGTTTTCTCGAGAAGACGGGCAGCGATACCGGCAAGCGCGTCGCGCTCGATCGCAAGCTTTTGCACGCAAGCGCGCAATTGATCGGCATCACTGGGATGCGCCCTCTGGCCGCGAAAGCGGCGCACCCAGACCCGTACGATCTCACTGCGCAAACCGAGCTGCAGAGCCGCCTCCCTCGTGGTAAGCCGATGCTTTACCACCAGCCGGATGGCCTCGCCTTTCAGCTCATCCGGGTAGAACTTCATGCGCATCTTCCAGTCTCCATCATCTCGCCATGCGCGATTACCATGGCGCAAGAATTTGCCAATTGGCCATTCCCGAATGAATCGAATCCATCTGAATCCGATCCGGCATGCCAAATGGGACATTCCTTTCAACCAGCCACTCGGTCACATTAAATAAACATTCACAGTCGTTACAGAACCAATCGGACAGGAACAGGCATGACCAATGCCCCTCTTCTTCGCAGAGATAAGGTCATGCCTTGTGGCACATGACGATGCGTCCAGATCATGCAAAACGGATTATCCAGATACCCCATTCCACGGCTTATCCAAGCCATTTCAATTTCAAGACGGCCATTCGTCCTGCTCTGGGCAAGTAATGCCGCGGCATAACCAATTTCATGGAAGCGTCCATAACCAATCAGGAGGCGACATGTTTCTCGAACTTGATGGGCATGGCCCGCACTACAGCCAGCTGACCCGCGCCATGAAGTCCGCCATCCTCAGCGGCCGGCTCGTCGCCGGCGACCGCCTGCCTCCCACCCGGGTGCTGGCCGAGGAGCTGGGGGTTTCGCGCATCACGGTGCTGACGGCCTACGAGCAATTGCGCGCCGAGGGTTACATCGTCGGCCGCGTAGGCTCCGGCAGTTACGTGAGCACCTCGCAGGCCGATCCCATGCCGCCACGCCAGTCCACGACCAGATCCATCGCCCCGCTCACGCGCTATGCCAAGCGCGCGCGGCAGCTGGCGGACTGGTCGATCGCGGCAAAGCATCGCGACCGGCGCCTGGACATGCAGTACGGGCGCCCGCAGGTCAATCCCACGCTGGGCACCATCTGGGGACGCGAACTCGCCTGGGCCGCCACCCACACCAAGCTCGAATACGCCAACATCCAGGGCCTGCCGGCCCTGCGCGAACAGATCTGCGATTACGTGGCCCGGCGTCGCGGGATCCGGACCTCGCCGGATCAGGTGCTGATCGTCGGCGGCACCCAGCAGGCCATCACGCTGACTGCGCGCGTGCTGCTGGACGAGGGCGACGAGGTGGCTCTCGAGGAACCGCATTATTTCAGCGCCTGGCAGCAGTTCGGCGCCCATGGCGCATCGCTGCTGGCCATTCCCACGGACCAGGAAGGCCTGGTCTGCGGTGCCCTGCCCAAACAGGCCCCGCGCCTTGTGGTGGTCACTCCATCCCACCAGTTTCCCGCCGGTCCGGCGCTTTCGCTGCCGCGTCGGCGGGAACTGCTGCGTTACGCGCGGGACATGAACTGCTGGATCATGGAGGACGACTACGACAACGAGCTGCGTTACGACTCGGCGCCGCTGCCGGCCCTGCGTTCGCTCGACGACGACGACCGGGTGATCTATGTCGGCACCTTCTCCAAGGTGATGTTCGGCGCCATGCGACTCGGTTACATGGTGCTGCCGGAAGCGCTGTGCGGCGACTTCATCAACGCGAAGTACCTGTGCGATCGCGGCAGTCCGGCGATCCAGCAGGCCGCGCTCGCGCATTTCATGGAGGACGGCGGCCTCGAGCGCCATCTGCGCTACATGAGCCGGGAGCTCAACGCGCGGCGGCGAGAACTGATCGCGGGTTTGCAGCAGTACGCCGGCGATCGCGTGCAGATCGCTGACGCACATGCCGGCATGCACGTCACCGTGTGGCTGCCCGCCTACGACCACGCACAGGTCGATGCTCTGGTCGCCGATGCGCACGAGCGCGGGCTGGGCCTGTATTCCATCGCACCGCACTACCGGAAGCCGCCGGCCGTGCCCGGCCTCATCCTCGGCTACTGCGGCCTGTCCAAGGCGCAACTGCACGAAGCGATGCAGCTGTTCGGCGAATGCCTGGATGCGGTCGATGCCGCGGCTGCACTGGCATCGGCCACGGCACGACGCAGGCAGGCATGAGCCGACTCGCCGCGCCCGTGCCGCATCGTGTTCAACCCAGGAAGCGGTAGCCCACGCCCGGCTCGGTCTTCAGCCAGCGCGGGGTGGCCGGGTCGTCGCCCAGCTTCTGGCGCAGCTTGCCGATCACGATGCGCAGGTATTGGCTGTCTGCCACGTGGCTGGGGCCCCACACCTCGCGCAGCAGTTGCGGCTGGGTGACCACGCGGCCGGCATGGCGCAGCAGCAGCGCCAGCACGGCATACTCCTTGCGGGTCAGCGCGAGTTCGGCGCCGTCCAGCCGCACTTCGCGGCGCAGCAGGTCCACGCTGAGCCGGCCGTCGTCCCAGCGCGGCGGCGCCTCGGGCTCGCCGGCCGGGCGTTGGCGCAGCAGCGCACGCAGCCGCGCCATCAGCTCCTGGATGCCGAAGGGCTTGGTCACGTAGTCGTTGGCTCCGGCATCCAGCGCGCGCACCTTTTCGGTCTCGGCATCGCGCACGGACAGCATCAGCACCGGCACCCGGCTCCACTGGCGCAGCTCGGCCAGCACTTCGTGGCCGTCGCGGTCGGGCAGGCCGAGATCGAGGATCACCAGGTCCGGGCTGCCGGTGGCAGCTTGGGCCAGGCCGTCGGCAGCGTTGGCGGCGAGCAGCACCTGGTAGCCCTCGGCGCGCAGGCCGATGTCGAGGAAGCGGCGGATCTGCGCCTCGTCGTCGATCACCAGGATGCGGGGCGATGCGGCATTCATGCGGGACTTGCGGGCGGCTCGGGCAGCGACAGGATGATGCGGATGGTGGTGCCGCCGCCTTCGCGCGGCAAGGCCTCCACGCTGCCGCCGTGCGCGCCGATCATGCCGCGGCAGATCGCCAGCCCCAGTCCGGTGCCCTGCGCGGCGCGATCGCCGCGCGACACCGAGTAGAACATGTCGAAGATGCGCGCGCGCTCCTCCTCGGGAATGCCGGGGCCGCGGTCGCCCACTTCCAGCAGCAGGCGCTCGCCCACGACGCGGGCGGTCACCGTCACCGGCTGCTCCGGCGGCGAGAAGCGCGCGGCGTTCTCCAGGATGTTGAACAGCGCCTGCTCGATCAGCGCGGGATGCACGTAGAGCAGCACCGTGTCCGGCGGCAGGGCGGTATCCACCCGCACCGCGGGGAACAGCTTGCGCAGGCGCGTCACCGCGGCGGCCACGATCTCGGCCACGTCCACCCAGTCGCGGTTGAGCTTGAGCGTGCCGTGGCCGAGCCGGGTCATGTCCAGCAGGTTCTGGATGTAGCGGTCCAGCCGCTGGCCCTCGCCCAGGATCGCCTCCAGCAGTTCGCGGCGCTCGGCTGGCGGCAGTTTCTCTTCGTAATCGACCAGGGTGCCAGCTGCGCCGATCATCGAGGAGAGCGGCGAACGCAGGTCGTGCGACACCGAGGAAAGCAGCGCACTGCGCAGGCGTTCGGTTTCACCCTGCACGCGCGCGCCCTCCAGCTCCTCGGCCAGCCGGGCACGGGCCAGCGCCTGGCCGATGTCCTGCACCATCGCCAGCGCGAGACTGCGCCGATCCTGGTCAGGTTCGCCGGCATCGGACGGAAAGCACAGCGCGGCCACGCCCAGCCGCTGCTCCTCGCTGCCCAGCGGCAGCAGCCAGCATGGCGCGGCGTTCAAGGTGTCGGTATAGCTGCCGGCTGGCGTGGCGTGACGTTCGCACCAGTCGGCGGCGGCCAGATCCTGCGGCTGCAGTTGCATGCCGTGCGGCTCCGCCACCGCCAGCTGCAACGCGCCGGTGGTATCCCGCACCAGCAGCGCGGCTTCGCAGGGCAGCGCCCGCGCCAGCGCCGCGGCGCCAACCGCGCGAATACCGGCAGCATCGGTGCTCACTGCCAGCCGCTGGCCCAGCAGCAGCAAGGCGCGCGCCTGCACGTGCGCTCCGCGCAACGACTCCACCTGCTGCGCCAGTCGCGTGGCCAACCGGCTGCATACCAGGGCGGCCAGCAGGAACAGGCATACAGCCAGCACGTCGTCGGGGCTGGATATCTCCAGCGAATAGACCGGCGGAGCGAAGAAGAAGTTGTAGCAGACGAAGCACAGGGTGGCCGTGTAGACCGCCACCGCCATGCGCGTGCGTACCGCCACCACCAGCACCGCGGTGAGGAAGACCAGCGACAGGTTGGCGACCGACAGATAGTGCTTGCCGACGAAAGCCAGCGCCAGCGCACCCAGCGTGGCCAGTGTGGCATAGGCGTATTCGCCACGCCGGCCGAAACCGCCCGGCGGCACCAGTCGCAGGCGCAGGCGCGCGGCCGCACGCTCGGCCGGCGTGGCGATGATGGTGAGCTCCAGGTGCGCGCCGCGGCGCAGCAGCTGCTGGGTGAGCGAACGGCCAACCATGCGCGCGAACAGGCGCTCACGGGTGCGACCGAGGATGATCTGGCCGGCACCCTCACGGTCGGCGTGCGCCAGCAGTTCGTCGGCGATGCTGTGCCCGCGCAGCACCACCGTGTCGCCGCCCAGCCGTCGCGCCAGCCGCAATGCACTTTCCAGCTGCTCGCGCCGCGTGGGATCCAGCTGCGTGCCCTTGTCCACGAACACCACACTCCAGGGTGCGCCACGCCGTTCGGCGATGCGCCGCGCCACGCGCACCAGGTATTCGCTCTGCGCGTGGCCGTCGATCGCCGCCAGCACGCGGCGGCGCACCGGCATCGCCGCGCCGCGCGCCAGCATGCTGCCGCGCAGGTCGCTCTCGACGTGGCCGGCCACGGTATCCACCGACAGTTCACGCAGCGCGGCGAGGTTGGTGGGCGAGAAGAACGCATCCAGCGCCGCCGCCGCGGTTTCCGGCACGTAGACCTTGCCCTGCCTGAGCCGCTGGATCAGCTCGCGTGGCGGCAGGTCCACCAGCACGATGTCGCGCGCGCGGTCGAGGAAGGCGTCGGGCACGCGCTCGCGCACGGTGACGCCGGTGATGCGCTGCACCTGGTCGTTGAGGCTCTCCAGGTGCTGCACGTTGAGCGCGGTATACACCTCGATGCCGGCGTCGAGCAGCTCGGCGATGTCCTGCCAGCGGCGCTCGTGGCGGCCGCCGGGGAGGTTGGTGTGCGCCAGCTCGTCCACCAGCATCACCGCCGGCTTGCGCGCCAGCGCGGCGTCGAGGTCGAATTCATCGAACTCGCGGTCGCGGTAGTTCACGCGCCGCCGCGGCAACATCTCCAGCCCTTCCAGCAGCGCCGCGGTCTCCACGCGGCCATGTGTCTCGACCAGCCCCACCACCACGTCCACGCCCTGCTTCTTCAGCTCGCGCGCTGCCGACAGCATCGCCCAGGTCTTGCCCACGCCTGGAGCCGCGCCGAGGAAGATCTTGAGCCGCCGCTGCCGCCCATCGCTGACCGCATCCAGCAGGGCGTCGGCACGGGCTTCGCGGGTGGTTTCGGTCATGCGGCTACGTTAGCGCACCGGCAGCGCATCCAGCGCCAGGTTGAGCTCGAGCACATTCACCCGCGGCTCGCCCAGCACGCCGAACTGGCGGCCGTTGGTGTAGCGCGCCACCAGCGCCTGCACTTCGGCAGGCTGCAGGCCGCGCGCGCGCGCCACTCGCGGCAACTGGTACTGCGCCGCCGCCGGGCTGATCTCCGGATCGAGGCCGCTGCCGGAGGCGGTGACCAGATCCACCGGCACGGGTGCGGTGTTGCCGGGATCGGCCGCCCGCAGCGCGGCGATACGCTGCTTCGCCGCCGCGGTCAGGACCGGATTGGTCGGCCCGAGGTTGGACCCGCTGGATCCAGTGCCGTTGTAGCCCTGCGGCATGGTGGCCGACGGCCGGCCCCAGAAGTACTTCGGCGCGTTGAACTGCTGCCCGATCAGGCTGGAGCCGACCGGCTTGCCGTCGCGCTCCACCAGGCTGCCGTTTGCCTGGTGGGGAAACATCGTCTGGGCCAGCCCGGTGACCGCAAGCGGATAGACGATGCCGGTCAGCACGGTCAGCAGGATCAACAAGGTCAGTGCGGGACGCAAAAGTACGAGTGTGCGCATGGTGGTGGCCAGGTTTTTTGAGAAGTGCGGCCACGGGTGGCCGCTTTTTGATACCCGCGATCATGGATCGATCGCAAAGGCAAAAATCTAGAAACTCCCCTGCAACATCACCAGGCCCCGCGTACCGCCCACATCGAGCGTGTCGGCGGCGTTCTGGAAGCTGGCGGTGTGGCGGTAGAAGCGGCTGTTGGTAGCGTGGGTGACCACGCCGAGCACCGTCCAGTGCGCGTTGATCGCGTACTTGGCGCCTACACCGATATCCGCGTAGCTGGGATCGCGGGCGCCGCCAGCATTCGCTGCCGCTAGTCTGGTGCTGTAGAAGGTGTAACCCAGGTGCAGGGTCAGGCTCCACTGCGAATCCAGCGGGTAGGCTCCCTCCAGCATCAGGTAACTGGTACCTTTGGAATTGCCGCGATAGCCCTGTTCGCGGTCCGCACCGAAATAGTCGGTGAGCGCGTAGTTGTATTTCAACGTCCACAGCTTCCAGTTCAGCGCCACGTTCGCTTCGCCGGTGTTGAGCGAACGCGCCGGCAAGCCGGCATGGTCGAGATTGGCGCCGGGGTAGACGTAGCCGTACAAACCGGCGCGCCACGACCAGTCGGCGTTGATCGGACGGCCATAGCTGGCGTAGATGTCCCACTCCACCGAACCGCCGGGAAAGCTGTGATCACTGACGCTGGACATCCAGGTGCCCGCGGCGAAGCCGCCGGCGGTGACGAGATCGGCGCCGCCCTGCACCGCCGGCTTGCCCCAGCTCTGGGTGAGGCCGCGGAAGACGTAGTCGGAGGTCAGTTCCACGTTGCCGGTGACCGTGGAGGCCGGTGTGTCGTCCGCACGCGCCGGTGTCGCACCGAATATCGCGGCCAGGCCCAGCGTTGCAACAAAATAGTGCATTCGTATGTTGAGCATGCTGCCCTCTGGTGAGTTCGTGATGGTCAGATGCCGGCGTAGCCGCCGAGAACACAGGCTTCGGCGCCCGATGGCTCATCCGACGATGCACGGGGCATGCCAGCACGCGCCGGCGCCATCGTGATCACCACGTCGCATTCGGTATCGCTGGTCGACATGCGCAGCTCCATGTCTGGATGCGCATCGTCTGGCAGCAAAAGCGAGAGCTTGAGCATTTGCATGACGTCGTTTACCTCGCTCAGGCCAGTCCGCACAGGACCAGCAGCATGTCGATCAGCTTGATTCCGATGAACGGCACCACCACGCCGCCGAGCCCGTAGAGCAGCAGGTTGCGCCGCAGCAGCGCGCCGGCGCCCAGCGCGCGGTACTTCACGCCCTTCAGCGCCAGCGGGATCAGGAAGATGATGATCAGCGCGTTGAAGATCACCGCCGACAGGATCGCGCTCTGCGGCGTGGCCAGGCGCATCACGTTGAGAGTGTTCAACGCCGGATAGGTGGTGGCGAACGCGGCCGGGATGATCGCGAAGTACTTGGCGATGTCGTTGGCGATCGAGAAGGTGGAGAGCGAGCCGCGGGTGATCAGCATCTGCTTGCCGATCTCCACCACCTCGATCAGCTTGGTCGGGTTGGAATCCAAGTCAACCATGTTGCCGGCTTCCTTGGCCGCCTGGGTGCCGGTGTTCATCGCCACCGCCACGTCGGCCTGGGCCAGCGCCGGCGCGTCGTTGGTGCCGTCGCCGCACATCGCCACCAGGCGGTTCTCGGCCTGGATGCTGCGGATCAGCTTGAGCTTGGCTTCCGGCGTGGCCTCGGCGAGGAAGTCGTCGACGCCGGCCTCCGCTGCAATGGCTGCAGCCGTGAGCGGGTTGTCGCCGGTGATCATGATGGTCTTGATGCCCATCTTGCGCATCTCGGCGAAGCGCTCCTTGATGCCGCCCTTGACGATGTCCTTCAGCTCGATCACGCCCAGCGCGGCGGAGCCTTCCGCCACGATCAGCGGCGTGGCGCCATGGCGCGCGATTTCCTCGGCCATCTGCTTCACGCGCGCCGGCAGATGACTGCCGATCGATTCAAGGTATTTCTCCACCGCGTCGAGCGCCCCCTTGCGGATGGCGCGGCCGTCCACGTCCACACCACTCATGCGGGTCTGCGCGGTGAACGGCACGAACACTGCGTGTCCCTCCTCCAGCTGGCGCTCGCGCAGGCCGAAGCGCTGCTTGGCCAGCACCATCACGCTGCGGCCCTCCGGTGTCTCATCGGCCAGCGAAGCGAGCTGGGCGGCATCGGCAAGCGCCTTTTCCTCGATGCCAGGTGCCGGATGGAAGGCGACCGCCTGGCGATTACCCAGGGTGATCGTGCCGGTCTTGTCGAGCAGCAGCACATCGACGTCGCCCGCCGCTTCCACCGCGCGGCCGGAGGTGGCGATCACGTTGGCGCGGATCATCCGGTCCATGCCGGCGATGCCGATCGCCGACAGCAGCGCGCCGATGGTCGTCGGGATCAGGCAGACCAGCAGGGCCACCAGCACGGTCAGCGTGATCGGGTTGCCGCTGCCCGCGGCCTGCACGCTGTAGATCGAATACGGCAGCAGGGTGGCGCAGGCGAGCAGGAAGATCAGGGTGAACTTCGCCAGCAGGATGGTTAGCGCGATCTCGTTCGGCGTCTTGCGCCGCGAGGCGCCTTCCACCATTGCGATCATGCGGTCCAGGAAGCTCTCGCCCGGATTGCTGGTGATGCGCACCACCAGCCAATCCGACAGCACGCGGGTGCTGCCGGTGACCGCGCTGCGGTCGCCGCCGGACTCGCGGATCACCGGCGCGGACTCGCCGGTGATGGCCGCCTCGTTGACCGCGGCAATACCTTCGAGCAC
>DATEKS010000114.1:0-28072 GCA_035277325.1 Rhodanobacter sp. | reverse complement strand
CCCCACCCCGCTGCGCACCAGCGCCTCGGCTGCCCACGAGCCCACGCCGCCCACGCCCACCACGCAGACATGACGCTGCGCCAGCTTCGCCACGCTGCCGGCGCCGTACAGGCGCTCGACGCCGGCGAAACGTTCGTGTGGAAAGGAGGATTCGCTCATCGGAAAACCTTGGTCGCGCGGCACCGCGCAAAGCGGCGATTCTATCGTCCCGTCCGGGCGAACCGCGTTATCCTCATGGATCGACCTCCACAAGGAACCCCGCGATGCGCGCTGCCCTGTTGATCCTGCTCGGCCTGGTCATCGGCGTAATCGGCACCGTCAACGTGATGAACGCGCTGGCAGCACGCAATCCCATGCCCGAGGCGGTGATGCACACCATGGGCTACCACATGGGCGAACTGAAGCAGGCGATGAAGGCGCAGAAGTGCGACGCGGCGACGATCCAGCACCACCTGCTGCGCCTGCAATCCACCGCCACCGACATCCTGCCCACCTTCGGCATCGCCGACAAAGGCTTCACCGACGAGGCGAACCAGCTGCAGACGCGCCTGCAGCAGGCCACCGTGTCCGCGCCGACCACCTGCGCCGCGCTGGCCGCGGCGCTCAAGCCGGTGGGCGAGACCTGCCAGAGCTGCCATCGGCAGTACCGCTAGAAAGTCACCTTGCCGCGCAGCATCTGCGCGTACATCACCCAGTCGCCCATCAGGCTGTACAGCGGATGGCGGAACGTGGCCGGCCGGTTCTTCTCGTAGGCGAAGTGGCCGATCCACGCGCAGCCGTAGCCGGCCACCGGCAGCAACCACAGCAGTGCCCAGTCTCCGCTGATGATCGTCAGCAGCAGGATCAGCAGCACCAGCGTGCTGCCGACGAAGTGCCAGCGCCGGCACAGGCGCTGGCTGTGCTCGCCGAGGTAGTAGGGATAGAACGCGCGGAAGCTGGCGAATTCGGTCATGGCGGCTCCTCAGCCGGGCGGCAGCGGAATGAATTCGTCCTCGTCGCCAGGCACTTTGGGGAAGCGCCCTTCCCGCCAGTCGGCCTTGGCCTGCTCGATGCGCTCGCGGCTGCTGGCCACGAAGTTCCACCACAGGTGGCGCTCGCCGTCCAGCGGCGCGCCGCCGAACAGCATCACGCGACTGGCGCGGACGGCGCGCAGGGGCGGCGCGGAGCCGGCCGCCTGCACCGCCATCCGGCCCGCCTCCAGCGCCAGGCCGCCCCATTCCAGCCCGCCCTCGATCACGTGCACGCCGTGTTCCGCATGCTCCGCCGGCAGGGCCAGTTCGGCGCCGGCATCCAGCCGCGCCTCGGCGAAGTACATAGGCGCGTACACCTTTACCGGCGAGGTTTCGCCCCAGCCGGTGCCGGTGATCAGCACCAGCTCGACGCCGGGCTGGCGGACACGCGGCAACGCGTCGGCCTCATGGTGGTGGAACTCCGGCGCGATCTCCGCGTGGTCGCGCGGCAGCGCCACCCACACCTGGATCCCGTGCAGGCGCTGGCCTGCGGCGCGCGCCTCCGGCGGCGTGCGCTCGGAATGCACGATGCCGCGGCCGGCAGTCATCCAGTTCACCGCGCCTGGCCGGATGTCGGCGAGGCTGCCCAGGCTGTCGCGATGGCGGATCGTGCCCTCGAACAGCCAGGTCACCGTGGCCAGGCCGATGTGCGGATGCGGCCGCACGTCCATGCCGCGACCGGGTGCGAAATCCGCCGGCCCCATGTGGTCGTAGAACACGAACGGCCCCACGTGGCGGGCCTCGAGCACCGGCAGCAGCCGGCGCACGGTGAAGCCGTCGCCGAGATCGTGCAGGCGGCCGTCGATCAGGATCGCTTGTTCATCCATCGCTCTGCTCTCCTCACCATGCCCGCTGATATTGCGCCGGCGCGGGCAGCTGCGCACCCAGCTCCTGCGCCGCCCGGCGCGGGAAATACGGGTCGCGCAGGCTCTCGCGCGCGATCAGCACCACGTCGGCCTCGTCGTTCGCCACGATCTCGGCGGCCTGCCGTGCCCCGGTGATCAGACCCACCGCACCGGTGGCGATGCCGGTCTCGCGGCGGATGCGCGCGGCGAACGGCACCTGGTAGCCCGGCGCCAGCGGGATCTTCACGTGTGGCACCAGGCCGCCGCTGGAAACATCGATCAGGTCCACGCCCAGCGGCTTGACCTCGCGCGCCAGCCGCACGCTCTGCTCCATGTCCCAGCCACCCTCGGCCCAGTCGGTGGCCGAGATGCGCAGCCATAGCGGCAGTTCTTCCGGCCATGCCTTACGCACGGCGGTGATCACTTCGCGCAGCAGGCGCGTGCGGTTCTCGAAACTGCCGCCGTATGCGTCGTCGCGCCGGTTGCTGAGCGGCGACAGGAACTGGTGCAACAGGTAGCCATGCGCGGCATGCAGCTCGATCAGCTGAAAACCAGCGGCCAGCGCGCGCTGCGCCGCCGCGCGGAAATCGCCGACCACCTGGCGGATGCCAGCCGCATCCAGCGCCTCTGGCGTATGCCAGCCCCCATCGAACGGCAGCGCCGATGGCGCCACCGTGGCCCATGCACCTTCAGACACGGCAAGTGCGCCGCCGCCATCCCAGGGCCGATGCGCGCTGGCCTTGCGGCCGGCATGCGCCAGCTGCACGCCGGGTATCGCGCCCTGCGCCGCGATGAAGGTGGTGATCGGCCGCCAGGCGGCCGCCTGGGCGTCGTTCCAGATGCCGGCGTCGCCCGGCGAGATGCGCCCCTGCGCCGACACTGCGGTGGCCTCGGCGAACACCGCCCCTGCACCACCCACCGCGCGGCTGCCCAGGTGCACCAGATGCCAGTGGTCGGGCATGCCGTCGATCGCCGAGTACTGGCACATCGGCGACACCACGATGCGGTTGCGCAGGCTGAGGCTGCGTTGCTGGAAGGATTCGAACAATTTCATCGGACCGCCGGCGTGGGGAAGGAAACCCTTAAAGTGCCGGCGCCCCGGCGCCGCATCAAGGGCCGAGGCGGCGCGCCGCCGTGAATGCTGCGTCGTGCGCAGCGATCCAGCCGGCGATGCGCGCGGCGATCGCGTCCGGCGTCTTCATCCAGCCGAAGTGATCGACCGGCTGGCCGCCCAGGTCGTCCGGCGTGACCAACTCGTGGCGACGCAATGCACGCGGCAGCTTGCCAAGCAGCCAGTCCAGCGAGGCGGCCGGATCCAGCCAGTCGTCGCGCAGGCGCAGGGCCAGCACGGGCAGTTCCAGTGCGGCCAACGTCTGCTCGAAATCCACGTCCATGCCCACCGCGGCGTAACGCCCGGTGCGCCCACTGCGCGCCCAGTCGGCGGTGACACCGCGCGCCTCGTTGCCGCCGAAGCCGATGCGGCGGCCGGGCAGATGTCCCAGCCATGCCGCCAGCACAGGCGCCAGCGCGTAAGCCAGACCGATCACGGCGCCATGGCGGAAGCGCCGCCAGTATGGCGCGCCGCTGGCCACCAGGATGAGTCCCGCCATTTCAACCGGGTGGAGGCTCGCATAGAGGCAGGCCAACTGCCCGCCCAGGCTGTGACCGCCCAGCCATGGACGCGCCTGCGGCCAGTGCGACCGCATCGCGGCCAGCCCGGCAGGCAGGTCGATCTCCAGCAGATCGCGGTAGCCCCAGTTGCTGCGCCGGCCGGCGCGCAGGCTGCTGGAGCCGATGCCACGCCATTCGTGCAGCGCCACCGCCACGCCCCGCGCCGCCAGCGCGGCAGCGAACGGCAGGTAATGCTTCGCCGGCACACCCATCGCAGGCAGCCAGTACACGACCTCGCGCGGCTCGCCGACCGGCGCCATGCACAGCAGCTCCACCCGCGCCCCGTCCGTCATCGTCAGCGGCAGCACGGCGGGCTCCGGCGAGACCGTTGTGTTCATTGCGAAGTGCGGCCATGGATGGCCGCCCATTTGATTCTCGCGATCACGAACGATCGCAAGGCAGAGGCGATCGCAAAAGCAAAGAAAAAGGCCGGCTTGCGCCGGCCTTTTCCGCTTGCGATGCCGCTATCAAGCCGGGGCAACTTCTTCGGCCTGCAGGCCCTTCTGGCCCTGCACCACCTTGAACGTCACCTTCTGGCCTTCCTGCAGGCTCTTGAAGCCCGTGCCGGTGATGGCACGAAAATGCACGAACACGTCGGGGCCGTTCTCACGGCTGATGAAGCCGAACCCCTTGGCGTCGTTGAACCACTTGACGGTACCTGTTTCACGATCCGACATGACTCACTCCGATCCAATCCAGACGCTTGAGACGAGCCGACCCCGCGGGCCGACGACTTACTGGGCATGCCGGGGTCGGGTGTAGCGACATGGAATCGACAGGGGTTCCATACCGGGCACGCACGTGGCCAAGCAGACGCAGTGGGCGAAGCATAACGGAATTTCACGAATGCAAGCGACATGTCAAGCGTCATTTTCCCAATAGTGTCCGCGGACACAAAAAGCCGCCGGAAACGGCTTTTGACATGGCGCTGGCAACGGCTCGGAGGATAGCTGCCATGGATGCCGGGCATAAAAAAACCGGGCATCGCTGCCCGGTTTTCGGATGACGCGTGAGCGCTTGCTCAGGCCGGGGTCACTTCGTCGGCCTGCAGGCCCTTCTGGCCCTGCACCACCTTGAAGCTGACCTGCTGGCCTTCCTGCAGGCTCTTGAAGCCGTTGCCGGTGATCGCGCGGAAATGCACGAACACGTCCGGACCATTGTCACGGGCGATGAAACCGAAGCCCTTGGCGTCGTTGAACCACTTGACGGTACCGATCTGACGATCAGACATTGAATCACTCCACATGGGTAAAAAAGAGACTCGACCGCCGCGACATGCGGCAGCCGGCTTACTGGTGTGCAAAGGAAAACAACCCCGGGGTGAACTGATGAGGCAGATCGCGGATCGGCTGCATCGGGTCACCGGTGCTTGGCGACCCCGGCAAACTCAGCCTGCATATGATAACCGCAGCGGATATCCGGATGCGAGGAGCGCGAATATCATGCCGTGTCACCTTCCCCGAGGACTCCCCGCATGAGCACCCGCCTGTTGCTCCCGCTGTGCGCCGGCCTGCTGCTGGCCGGCTGCGCCACCACCCGGCCGACGCGCCCGGCCGCCCCGCCCGCACCTGCCGCGGTCACCGGCGTGCCTTCCTGCGATGCCTACCTGGCCGGTTACATGGCAGGCCATCGCGCCGCGGCCATCTTCCCGGCCGACCAGCTGCAGGCGCACTACCAAGCCATGCAGGACAGCCTGTTGCAGGCCGCCCGCGACCCGCGAACCCGTCCCTACCTGGACGCCCGCTGCCGCCTGCTGTCCAGCCAGCTGAGCCAGAACCTGCCGGGACGCTCCCCGGGCGCGTCCAGTCCGCGCTGATTCAGACCAACTCCGCCTTCCAGGCGGCGCGCAAGACCGGCGCCAGCGCCGCCGGCCGGCAGCGCGCGAGGCGAACCCGCGGCGTGCCGTGCCAGCGCGCGGTGCGCGCGATCGCCGCAGCTAGCTCGCTCGCCAGCCGTGGCGCAGGCTCCACACCATCCTCCAGATACAGCGCCTTGATCTCGAACACGCCCGCGTCACGATGCGCCTTCGCATCCAGCCGGCCGACCAGCGCGCCACGATGCAGGATCGGCAGCACGTAATAACCATAACGCCGCTTCGGCGCTGGCACGTAGCATTCGATGCGGTAGTCGAAACCGAACATCGCCAGCGCACGCGCGCGGTCCCATACCAGCGGATCGAACGGCGACAGCAGCGTGGTATGGGTGGCTCGCAGGCGGCCGCCGCGCGCCAGCTCCAGCGCCGCGGCATGCTCGCGATGCACGTAGCCCGGCACGTCCCAGCCGCGCACCGCCACTTCCAGCAGCTCGCCCTCGGCCACCAGCGGCGCCAGTTCGCTAGCCGTCACCGCCGGCTTCAGGCGGAAGTAGTCGGCGACCCAGCGCGCCTGCGCGATGCCCAGCGCGCGCACGCCATCGATGACGAAGTGCCGGCGCAACTGCGCCGGATCGAGCGTGCTGGGCGCGAACGGCGGATCGAGCTCCGCCAGTACCCGCTCGGCGAGGTCATACACGCGCTGGAAGCGCTCGCGACGCGGCACCATCAGTTCGCCCAGCGCGAACCAGGCTTCCAGCCAGCGCTTCTCCGGCTTCCATTCCCACCAGCCGGAAACGCCGCGGTCCTCGCGCGGAAAGTCCGACGCCAGCACCGGCCCGCTTTCGCGGATGCGCGCGAGCAACGCGTCCATCGCCGGACGGTGTTCGCGGTGCATGCGCTCGGCGTGGCGCTGCGCCCAGTGGCTGCCGCGCTCGCGCCAGGCACGGTGCGCGGCGAGATCGCGTGCACCGACGAAGCAGGCCTCGTGCGCCCAGCACTCAGCGATACGGCCCTCCGCCAGCGCCTCGTCCAGCCACGCCATCGGGTAGTCGCCGAGCCGTGCGTGCAGCACCAGATAAGGGCTGCGCGCGACCACGTGGATGGAATCGATCTGCAGCAGGCGCATGCGCTCGATCGCCGCCACCACGTCGTCGCGCCGTGGCTTGCGCCGTGGCGCCTGCAGCAGGCCCTGCGCATGCAGCTGCAGAGCGCGCGCCTGCGGCAAACCCAACACTGCGGCGCTCGCTGAAGCTGCGTTCAACGGCACGTCGTTTTCACACCGACTCGACAAGAATGTTGCGGCGACATTTATGCAGCCTCTGCTAGCGTCCATCACAGGTCCCGCGGATCGTGCTTCCCATGGCCGTCCGCAAGGCTCGCTCCCTCAGACATTCTGGCATGGAGTAATCATCATGAAAGCACGCAACGCCTTGTTGCCCGCACTCGTCGCCGGCGCATTGATTTTCGCCGGCGCCTCCTTCGCGCAGGACACCACCGGCCAGACGCCGCCGCCATCGTCGCAGAGCACCATGCCGCCGACACCGCCTCCCACGCAGGCGCCACCGTCGCAGGACACCATGCAGCAGGCGCCGGCTCCGGCACAGACCTCCGCTCCGGCGCAGACGCCGCCGCCCAACGTGACCGTGCGCAGCGTGCCGCCTGCTGCGCCGCAGGTCGGATCACCGCCACCGTTCGACCAGCTTTCCGGTGGCACGAAGTGGATCACCGAGGAACAGGCCGCAGCCTATCCGCCGCTGGCGAACGACTTCCTCAACGCCAGCCACCACGGCACACGTGTCAGCAAGTCGCAATACGAGGCCTGGGTCAAGCAGGTCAAGTAAAGCCCTGCACACGGAACCGGCCACATCGCGATGTGGCCGGTTTTTTTGTGCCCACCACCCTGGCAGGCACCCTTCGGGCCATCGCTGCGCGATGCCAAAAACCGCTCCAGGCGATTTTTGTTGTCCGCCGGAAACCGGATGCGGCATTGGCCTAGACTTCAACCATCCCCGCTGGCTGTATCGCCGGAGCCCCCAATGAAACACCGCTGCATCCTGCTGCTGGCCGGCTGCCTCATCGCCGGCGTCTGCCATGCGCAGAACCCAGATCCGATGGACATCCGCGCCTGCACCGCGATCGAGAGTGACGCACAACGGCTGGCCTGCTACGACCGGGCCACCGGACGCGACCAGTTGCCGGCCGCGCGCAAGCGCAACGAACCCACCGCAACGAACGAAGCCATGTTCGCGCACGACCGGCAGGTCGGCGTCGTCGCCGCGGCCGAGCCGCAGGTGTCCACGCCGCTGTCGCTGCTGGACAGCCGCTGGGAGCTGTCGCCGGAAAGCAAGCTTGGCACCTTCAATCTGCGCGGCTACCAGCCGGTGTACGCGCTGCCGCTGTTCGCCACCAGCAACCAGAACACCAAGCCGTCCAGCCCGAATCCCGACAACACCGTGGGCACGCCGCAGCAGCTGCAGAACGTCGAGGGCAAGTTCCAGCTCAGCCTGAAGACCAAGGTGTGGCAGGGCGTGTTTGGTGATGCCGGCGACCTGTGGCTGGGCTACACCCAGAGCTCGCGCTGGCAGGTCTACAACGCGCAGGCGTCGCGTCCGTTCCGCGAGACCGACTACGAACCCGAGGCATTGCTGGTGTTCGACACGCACTACAGCGTGCTTGGCTGGGACGGCCGACTGCTCGGCATCGGCATCGACCACCAGTCCAACGGCCGCGGCAACCCGCTGTCGCGCAGCTGGAACCGGGTGATCGCCGACTTCGGCTTCGAGCGCGACGGCTGGACCGTGATGTTCCGCCCGTGGTGGCGCATCCCCGAGGCGCGCAGCGACGACAACAACCCCGACATCAGCGACTACGTCGGCCGCGCCGACATGCAGATCGTGCACGAATGGCACGGCCAGGAGTTCGGCATGATGCTGCGCCACTCGCTGCGCGGCGGCAGCCGCAGCCACGGCGCCGCGCGCTTCACCTGGAGCTTCCCCATCGCCGGCAACCTGCGCGGCTACATGGAACTGTTCAAGGGCTACGGCGAAAGCCTGATCGACTACAACCACAACGCCACCTACCTCGGCGTGGGCGTGTCGTTGCTCGACTGGTACTGAGCGCACTGGCGCGGCATCCGCGAGGCGCGCAAGCTTCACCCTCGCCATTTGCAGCCGCGAGTTCCCCGTGAGCGACACGATCTCGATCCGGCCGGTGACGGCCGCCGACTACGACGCCTGGAAGCCGCTGTGGGACGGCTACAACGCGTTCTACGGCCGCAGCGGTTCCACTGCATTGCCG
Source organism: Rhodanobacter sp. (assembly GCA_035277325.1). Lineage (GTDB taxonomy): Bacteria > Pseudomonadota > Gammaproteobacteria > Xanthomonadales > Rhodanobacteraceae > Rhodanobacter_A. The sequence continues at coordinate 19,436 of DATEKS010000114.1, read as the reverse complement.
GAGGAAATCACCCGCACCACCTGGGCGCGGTTCCACGACCCGGCCGAACCGGTACATGCACTGGTCGCCGAAACCAACGGCGCATTGCTGGGCCTGGCCCACTACCTGTTCCACCGCAGCACGATCCAGATCGAGCAGAGCTGCTACCTGCAGGATCTGTTCACCGTCGCTGCCGCGCGCGGCCACGGCGTGGGCCGCGCGTTGATCGAACGGGTCTGCGAATGCGCCAGGGCGGCCCGCGCACCGCGCGTGTACTGGCAAACCCACGAAACCAACGCCACCGCGATGCGGCTCTACGACCAGGTGGCCGAGAAGTCAGGCTTCGTGGTCTATCGCAAACTGCTCTAGCAGGCTGCCGAGAAGCAACTTACCAGCACGATCCGGGGACGGATCGCACGCCAATCAAGCGCGCATGTGACGGATGGTTCGACGCCGTTCGCGCACCGCCGATTCCCGCAGAGGCGCCTTCCGGACGGGACACTTCACGCTGGTGAACCACGCCAGGGACATCGCGACTGCGACCGCCGACTTTCTCAAGCCCCGGACGTAACCGGGGAAGCCGGCTGTCCGAATGGCCAGTGACCGACTCATACGGCCGTTGATGGCGGTCCGTCGCGGCAACGCACGTTGCCGTAACCCCCTGTGCTCGCAAATCGAGGAACAACCATGAAAAAGGCAATCTATGGTTCCGTGCTGCTCGGATTGATGGCGGCGGGAGCCGTGCATGCGCAGACTGGCGCCGGCTGGAGCGATGGCGATCTCATCGTTACCGCATCGAACACGGCCAACAATGCATTGCTGGTCTACAACACCCGCGGGGTGCTGGTCGAACAGTCCGAAACCGGGGGCTCCGGCGGGGTTGCCGGCAATGCCGGCGGCATCGCGCAGAGCCACGACCTGCTTGCCGTCGTCAACTTCGGATCCGGCAACGTCTCGATCTTCCGAAAGAATGGCGATGGCGCTCCGCTGCAACTGGCGAAGCTCGTACCGGCTCTCAACAATCCAGTCAGCGTCGCCTTCGGCCGCCACCACTTGTACATACTCACCGCCACCTATATCGAGTCGCATCGCATCGACCGCTATGGCGTCAACGCCATTGCCGACGGCAAGGCCCGGTTGGCCCATGCCGATGGTTCCGCGGCCCAGGTAGGCGTGATCGGAGGGCAATTGATCATCACCGAGAAGAGCAACGCCATCGAAACGGTCGATCTCACGGACCGTGGATCCGTGTTCGGCCCGACCAGGCTGGTGGCCAACATCCCCGCCAACGTCAATGCGCCCTTCGGGCTTGCCACGCGTGGCAAGGATGCCTACGTCACCATCGCGCACGCCAACGAAATCAGTCTCGTGCGCGACGACGCGGTACGGACGGTCACGGGCTCCGGCACGCAGATGGCCCCGTGCTGGGTCGCCCTCGACGGGCCGTTCCTGTTCTCGGCCAACTCGCCCAGTCACTCCGTGTCCCGTTACACGGTCTTCGGCCACCGGATCGTCCAGGACGCGGCCGTCGTGGCATCGTTCAGTGGCGCCCCGACCGACATCACCTATCGCGACAATCTCGCGGCCGTGGTCGATGGCAATGGTTCGATCTCGCACGTCTCCATCTTCGACGTGGACGGCGACGGCAATTTCGGCCTGAAGGGCAGCGTGGCCATCAACGGCGGCTCCATCAACGGCATCGCGATCGTGCGCGGCGACGACGATTCCAACGACTAGGGAAGGTCGGTCGATCGGCTTCTTGCCCGTCATTCCTGCCTGCGCAGGCAGGAATGACGGGCAAGACCGGAGTTTCCCTAACGCCACCAGCTGCGCTTGGTGCCGGTGAGGATGCGCAGCATCTGCCCGCGCGCCAGCGGCAGGCGGCCCAACGGGCCGAAAGCGATATCGCGCAACTGCGCAAGGCGATCGTGCGGCGACTGGAACAGCGGCGTTAGCCAGCGGCTCATGGCCTGGTACACCTGCAGGTGGCGACGGCGCGTGCGTGCATGGACATGCAGCGCCACCGCCAGTTCGCCATGCCCGGCCAGGGCCGCTGCCAGCGATTGCGCATCGAGCAACGCCATGTTCACGCCCTGCCCCAGCTGTGGGCTCATCGCATGGGCCGCGTCGCCGAGGAACACCACGCGTCCGCGATGCGGCACCGGCATCACCACGTCGCGATAGCGCGCACGCTGCAATTGCTCCGGTGCCTCGATGCCGGCCAGCAGCGGCAATGCCTCCGGCCACAGGATCGCCACCCGCTCGCGCAGGTGCGCGAGCGCGGCCGCGTCGAAGGCGTCCAGCTGTTCGCCGGGCAGGCTGAAGTAGAAGGTCAGCCAGCGCCCTGCGCGGTCGGCGCGACACCCCACCGGCAACAGGCCGATCATCTCGCGCGCGCCGGCATAGCGCTGCTGCAGGGTGTCGGCATGCACCCAAGCCTCGGCGGACAGCAGGCACCACAGCGCGCCCCAGGGGTAGACCGTGTCGCGCCGCGCCAGTCCGGGCAGGCTGGCGCGCAGGCGCGAGCCTGCGCCATCGGCCGCCACGACCAAGTCGAACGGACCGTGCCGCTCGCCACGCTCGTCCTGCAGGATGCCGGCCTCGGCATCCACACCCACCATGCGGGTGCCGACATGGATATCGCCAGCGCCGGCATACGCATCGCGCAGCAGCGCGAACAGGCTGCCGCGGCTCATACCCAGACCGAAGCAATCCGGTGCATGGTCGGCGTAGCGCATCGCCATCACCTGCCGACCACGCTGGTTGCAACCATGCAGCGCCTCGATGCGCTGGCCCTGCGCCAGCGCCTGCTCATGCAGCCCGAGTTGCGCCAGCACCGCCAGTCCGGTCGGCTGCAGCAGGAACCCCGCGCCCACCGGACCCGGCGCGGATGCCTGCTCGAACACGCTCAGCCGGTGCCCCTGCCCGGCCAGAAACAGCGACGCCGCCTGACCGGCGGCGCCATAGCCCACAATCGCGATGCGCATGCCGCGTCCCTGCATGGCGTGCTGTCAGTGGTGGTGACCACCCGCGCCGTGCACATGGCCGTGCGCCAGCTCTTCCTCGCTGGCCTCGCGCACCTCGGCGACTTCGATCGCGAAATGCAGGGTCTTGCCGGCCAGCGGGTGGTTGCCGTCGATGTGCACCTTGTCGTCCTCGACCCTGGTCACGGTGACGTTGATCACGCCCTGCGGGCCGTTGCCCTGGAACTGCATTCCGGGCTGGATGTCCGCCACGCCCTGGAAGGCCTCGCGCGGCACTTCCTGCACCAGTTCCTCGTGGCGCACGCCGTAGCCTTCCTCGGGCGCCACGTGGGCGTCGAACTTGTCGCCGGCCTGGCGGCCTTCCATCTGCTTCTCCAGGCCCGGCACGATCTGACCCTGGCCGTGCAGGTAGGCCAGCGGCTCGCGGCCGGCGGAGCTGTCGACGACCTGGCCGTCGTCGTCGGTGAGCGTGTAGTGGAAGGTGGCGACGGTGTTCGAGGCGATCTGCATGGGGCAATTCCGGTAACGGTGAATGAGCCGGCTTTGCGCCGGCACGAACAAACAGCCTAACAGATCGCCTTCCCGCCCTCCCGGAAGCGCCCGGCGCACGTGCCAGAATGCCGCGTTCCCCGCAGGCTTCCACCCATGCCGCCAACCCTGTCGTCGATCCCGGCCGACTGGCGCCACCGCCCCACGCATCGCCGCGTGTGGGCGCTGGCGACGCCGATGATCTTGTCCAACCTCAGCGTGCCGCTGGTGGCGCTGGTGGACAGCACCGTGGCTGGTCACCTGCCGCATACCAGCGACCTGGGTGCGGTAGCCGTGGGCAGTGCGGTGTATGCGCTGCCGGTGTGGAGTCTGGGCTTCCTGCGCATGGGCACCACCGGCTTCGCCGCGCAGGCACACGGCGCCGAAGACGGTTCGGCGCTGCGCACGATCCTGGCGCAGGCGCTGCTGCTGGCAGTGACGACGGGGCTGCTGGTCGGCGCCCTGATGTGGCCGCTGCTGCCCTGGCTGATCGGCCAGATGCATCCCTCCGCCGCGCTGGGCACGCTGGGACTGGACTACCTGCACCTGCGCCTCGCCGGCCTGCCGGCCGCGCTGCTGAACTACGCGCTGGCCGGCTGGTTCATCGGCAAGCACGACACGCGCACCACGCTGGCGCTGCTGCTGGTCACCAACCTGGTGAACATCGCGCTGAACCTGCTGTTCGTGCTGGGCTTCAAGCTAGGCGTGCCCGGCATCGCGCTGGCTTCGGTGGCCGGCGAGTGGTGCGGCACGCTGTTCGGCCTGGCGCGGGCACGGCAAGCGTTGCGCACCGTGGCCGGGCGGGTGGACTGGGCCGCGATGCGCGGCTGGCCGCACTGGCGCCCGCTGCTGGCGGTGAACCGCGACATCTTCCTGCGCACGCTGGTGCTGGAGGCGGTGTTCTTCTCGATCTCGCTGCTCGGCACGCGGCTGGGCGACGCGGTGGTGGCCGCGAACGCGCTGCTGCTGAACGGACTGCTGCTCGCCGCCTTCGGCCTCGACGGCCTGGCCAACGCGGTCGAGGCGCTGTGCGGCCATGCGATCGGTGCACGCGATGCGCCCGGCCTGCGCCGCGCACTAGTGGTGGCCGGCGGCTGGGCGCTGCTGGGCAGCCTGGGCTTCGCCGCACTGTTTGCGCTGGGTGGTCACCTGTTCGTCAACGCACAGACCAGCCTGCCCGCGGTGCGCGCCGTTGCCTACCACGCCCTGCCCTGGCTGGCCGTACTGCCGCTGGTGGGCGTGTGGAGCTACCTGCTGGACGGCCTTGTTCGTGGGCGCCACCCGCGCCCGCGAAATGCGCGACGGCATGCTGCTCGCGGGCCTGCTGTTCGCCGTGCTGGCCTGGGCCTGCCGTGGCTGGGGCAACGACGGGTTGTGGCTCGCCTTCCTCGCCTTCATGGCGATGCGCGGGCTGAGCCTCGGCCTGATCGCGCTGCGGCTGCAGCATCGCCGCGCATGGATCGCCACGGCCGCAGCTGGCTGACCGCGCCGCGGCTACGGGATACTCGGCGGATGAAACGGATCACGACCCGGATTGCCCCGCTGCTGTGTCTGCTGCTCGCCAACCTGTCGATGGCGACCACTCCCGCGGCAACCGGCGCACCACGCGATCGATCCGCACTGGCCGCACGGATCGACGCGATCATCCGCCAGCCTCGCTATGTCGCCGCCGACTGGGGCATCGCCGTGCTGTCGCTGGACAGCGGCGTGGTGCTGTACACGCACCAGGCCGGCAAGCTGTTCCAGCCCGCCTCCACCGCCAAGCTGTTCACTGCGGCGCTGACCCTGTCCACGCTCGCCGCGGATTACCGCATCCCCACCCGTCTGCTCTCTGCGGCATCGGTCCGGCATGGCAGGCTGGACGGCCCGCTGCTGCTGTACGGCATGGGCGACCCCACGTTGGGCACGCTGGGTGCCAATCCCGACTGGGCGGATGACCTCGCCGCGCAACTGGCCGCGCGCGGCATCCGCGAAGTGCGCGGCGACCTCGTCGCCGACGACAGCTATTTCGCCGGCCCGTCGCTGGGCAGCGGCTGGGAAGCTAGCGACCTGTTGGGCTGGTTCGCCGCGCCCGCCTCGGCGCTCAGCGTGCACGAGAACACCGTGGCGCTGACGGTGACGCCTGCAGCACAGGCCGGCGAACCCGCACGGCTGGAATTCGCGCCAGCCGTGGCGGCGCCGCCGCTGGCGGGCACACTGACCACGGCGGCGCCGCACAACCGGGACGACATCAATCTCTACCGGGCCCTGGGCGATTCCCTGCTGCACGCCTTCGGCAGCATCGCCGCTGGTACGCCGCCGCACACCTACCGGCTGGCGATTCCCGATCCGGCATGGCAGACCGGCGAGGAGTTGCGCGCGGCGCTGGCGCGCCACCACGTGCGGCTCAAAGGCACCGTGCGCGTACTGCATTGGCCCGAACACGACGATGCACTGCGCGGCAACGCGCAGGTGCTGGCGGAAGTGTTGTCGCCGCCGGTCACCACGATTCTCGGCCAGGGTCTCAAGCGTTCGCAGAATCTCTACCTGCAGAACCTGCTGCAGATCGATGGGGTCAGTGCGCAGGCCGCGGCAGCGAACCGCCCCGACGTACCTGCCGGCTTCCTCAGCAGCCAAGCCTGGGGCCTGCACGCCATGCACGACCTGCTCGAACGCATCGGCATCACGCCGTCATCGGTGCTGCTGGAGGAAGGCACCGGGCTGTCGCGCGGCGACCTGGCGACGCCCGAGGCGATGGTGCAACTGCTGCAATACGTTGCCGCGCAGCCCTGGGCGGCCACGCTGCGCGGCATGCTGCCGGTGGCCGGCGTGGACGGCACGCTGGAATGGCGGCTGCGCGACAGCCCGGCCACCGACAAGGTACAAGCCAAGACCGGCAGCATGACCCACGTGCACAGCCTGGCCGGCTACGTCACCACGGCATCCGGCAAGCAGCTCGCCTTCGCGATCCTGCTCAACAACTACGAACGCGGTGCCGACGCGCCACCCGCCAATCGCGACATCGACGCCATCGTGCAATTGCTGGCCGGCTGGCGCGATTGAAGACGCGAACTGGTGCGTTGCGCAAATACAGTGGCTCGCCCTTTGGGTATGTTCCCGCCAGGTGCCATCGTATCCAGGGAATCCCATGCCGGCTCGAATCCTGCTGTGTTTCGCGCTTGTTCTTGCCTCAACCGCAGCAGTCGCCGACAAGGCCCCGGCGACGCGGAATGAACTCTTCCGCGCGCTGCAGCCGCTGACGGACGATCTCGCGCGCTACGAATACCTGCTGCGCACCCTGCCGCGCCTTTCGCCAGACGATCGCCCGGTAGCCGTGCAATTGCTTGCCAGCGTCGAGAACGAGCTGGGCCTGTACAACGAAGCCATCATGACCTTCCCGCTGAAACCGCGGCTGCCCGCCGGGCTCACCCTGCCGCAGCCCGACGCCTGGCATGCCGTCGACGCGGCGGACACCATCACGAGGCTTGCCGCCGAACGGCGCATCGTGATGGTCAACGAAGCACATCACGACGCCCACACGCGCGAGCTGACCCTGGCGCTGCTGCCGCGCCTGCGCGCGCTGGGCTTCACCCATTTCGCGGCCGAAGCGCTGGGTGAGCAGGATCCGGAACTGGCGAAGCGCGGCTACCCCGATGCCGGCAGCGGCTCCGAATATCTGCACGAGCCGCTGTATGGCGAGATCGTGCGCACCGCGATCCGGCTCGGCTTCGTGCTGGTTCCCTACGACGGCACTTCCAACGATTCGGCGTCGCGCGAAAAAGACCAGGCCCGCAACCTGTACCAGCGCGTATTCAAGCAGAACCCCACCGCCAGGCTCTTCGTGCACGCCGGCTACGCGCACGTCGACAAGGCCAAGGGACGCCTCGGCAACGTGTCGCCGATGGCGATGCAACTCGGACAGTTGAGCGGCTTCGAACCATTGAGCGTGGATCAGACCGTCTTTTGCGACGTGCATTCGGGCAACGCATTCGACCCTTACCATCGGCTCGTCGCCGCATTCCAGCCGCAACACCCCATCGTCTTGGTCGCCAATGCCGACCGCAAGGCATGGAGTGCCGCACCGAAACAGTACGACATCAGCGTGATCCTTCCCCCTGGCATGCCGCTGCCTGACAAGTCCGGCGAGAAGGACGCGGAGCACACCACCTGGTTCAGCTTCGGCCTGGGCGGCATTCTGGTACAGGCGCCCAAGCAGAAGCCGGTCCGGCCCACCTGGCTGGATCTGGAAGGTCGACGTCGACCCTATTCCATCGATGCCTCGCTATGCCAGCGCACGTTCCCATGCGTGGTCGAGGCCCATTACGAGAACGAACCCGACGGAGCCAGCGCCGCCGACCGCTACCTGTTCGGCAAGGCCGGCGAAGGCGAGTCACTGCACCTGTTCCCCGGGCGCTACCGCCTGCGCGCCTTCGGCAGCAAGGGCCGCAGCCTGCACGAGCAGGCCATCGTGGTGGCCGATGCGGCGCCGGCGCCAACCGGAGCGTTCAAGCCTTGAACAGCTCGCGCGCGATCTTCTCCGGCATGTCGGCGGGCGCGTAGCGCTTCACCACCTGGCCGTCGCTGTCGACCAGGAACTTGGTGAAATTCCATTTGATCGCCTCGCTGCCGAGGATGCCCTTGCCTTCGCGCTTCAGCCACTTGTACAGCGGGTGCGCGTGCTCGCCGTTCACCCCGATCTTGGCGAACAGCGGAAAGCTCACTTCGTAGCGGGTGCTGCAGAAGTTTCGGATCTCGGCCTCGTCGCCCGGCTCCTGGTGGCCGAACTGGTCGCAGGGGAAGCCCAGCACCACCAGGCCGCGGTCGCGCCCGTCCCGCCACAGCCGCTCGAGCCCGGTGTACTGTGGGGTGAAGCCGCATTTCGAGGCCACGTTGACGATCAGCAGGGTCTTGCCCCGCCATTCGGACAGCGCACGTTCGTTGCCGTCGATGTCGCGCGCACTGAAGTCGTAGATGCTGCTCATGGCGGAAGCTCCGGTATGGCCGTATGGAAGTCCGTGAAACGCTAGAATACTCGCCCGCCCCACCCGCGAACGCCCGTGATCCGCTTCCTCGACGTACACAAGTCCTACCGCGTGGATGGCCGCGAGATCCCCGCGCTGCAGCCGTTCAACCTCGACATCATGGATGGCGAGGTGTTCGGCATCATCGGCCATTCCGGCGCGGGCAAGTCCACCCTGATCAGGCTGATCAACCTGCTGGAGCGACCCAGCGGTGGGCGCATCCTGATCGGCGACACCGAGATGACCGCGCTGGATGAGCCCGCCCTGCGCGCGCAGCGGCGGCGCATCGGCATGATCTTCCAGCACTTCAACCTGCTCGCCTCGCAGACGGTGGCGGACAACGTGGCCTTCCCGCTGCGCCTCGCAGGCGAACGCGACGCCGCGAAAATCCGCGCCCGCGTCGGCGAACTGCTGGAGCGCGTGGGCCTCGCCGAGCACGCGGGCAAGTATCCCTCGCAGCTTTCCGGCGGCCAGAAGCAGCGCGTGGGCATCGCCCGCGCGCTGGCGAACCGGCCTGAGATCCTGCTGTGCGACGAAGCCACCAGCGCGCTCGATCCGCAGACCACGGCGTCGGTGCTCGACCTGCTCGCATCGATCAACCGCGAGCTCAAGCTCACCATCGTGCTGATCACCCACGAGATGGACGTGGTGCGCCGCATCTGCGACCGCGTGGCCGTGCTCGACGCCGGCCGCATCGTGGAAAGCGGCACGGTGGCCGACGTGTTCCTGCACCCGCGGCACGTCACCACGCGGCGCTTCGTCAACGAGGCGTTGCCGGAGGAGGCCGCCAGCACGCAGGCACCACTGGCGCAGGTGAGCGGCCGCGTGCTGCGCCTCACCTTCCGCGGCGCCACCACGCTCAGCCCGGTGCTGAGCCGGGTGATGCGCGAGAGCGGCGTGGACTTCAATCTGCTCGCCGGCCGCATCGACCGCATCAAGGAACTGCCCTACGGCCAGCTCACCCTGGCGCTGGAAGGCGCGAATGCCGACGCCGCGCTCGCCGCGCTGCGCGAGGCGGGCATCGAGATCGAGGAGCTGCCATGACTGCTGCACTAACGACTGCCGCGCCGCTGCTGCAGACGCTGTTCCCCAACATCGACGACTGGGGCGAGCTGGGCCGCGCCTGCGTCGACACCTTGCTGATGCTGGGCGGCGCACTGGCGCTCACCGTGGCGATCGGCCTGCCGCTGGGCGTGCTGCTCTACCTCACGGGCCGGGGCCAGCTGCGCGCGATGCCGAAACTGTACGGCATCACCTCGCTGGTGGTGAACGTGCTGCGCTCGGTGCCCTTCATCATCCTGATGATCGTGCTGATGCCGGTGACCTACGCCCTGGTGGGCACCAAGCTGGGGGTGCGCGGCGCGATCCCGCCGCTGGTGATCGGCGCCGCGCCGTTCTTCGCGCGGCTGGTGGAAACCGCGCTGCGCGAGGTGCAGCAGGGCGTGATCGAGGCGGCCCAGGCGATGGGCGCCAGCACCTGGCAGATCGTGCGCCACGTGCTGCTGCCCGAGGCGCGCGCCGGCATCGCCGCCGGCATCACGGTCACCGCGATCGCCCTGGTGGGCTACACCGCGATGGGCGGCGCGATCGGGTCCGGCGGCCTGGGCGACCTGGCCTACCGCTACGGCTACCTCAGCTACAAGTCCGACTACATGCTGGTCACCGTGGTGCTGCTGGTGGTGCTGGTGCAGCTGCTGCAGATGCTGGGCGACCGCATCGTGGCGCGTTATAAGCAACACTGATCCGGTTATTTCCCCGCCACGATCCGGACGTCTAGTCTGGAATTCCCCCTGGAAACCGTCATGACCGATGCTGCTGCTCCCCGCGATCTCCGCCATCCTCGCCTTGTTGCTGCTCGCCGGTTGCGCCCGCAAGCCATCATGAAGCGAATGTTGCGCGCTGCCGGCAGCATGGCCTTCGCCTTGCTGCTCGTGGCCTGCTCCGCGCCGAAGCAGGACGCGGACACGCTCACCGTGGCTGCCACCGCAGTGCCGCACGCGGAGATCCTCAAGCAGGCACAACCCATCCTGGCGAAGGAGGGCGTGAAGCTGGAGATCAAGGTGTTCGCCGACTACGTGCAGCCGAACATGCAGGTGATCGAGAAGAACATCGACCTGAACTACTTCCAGACCAAACCCTATCTGGACGCGTTCAACCACGAGCACGGCACCCATCTGGTGTGCATCGCGGGCGTGCACATCGAGCCATTCGGCGCCTACTCGCGCAAGCTCAAGAACATAGCCCAGCTGCCCGATGGCGCCACCGTGTCGCTGCCCAACGACCCCAGCAACGAGGGCCGCGCCCTGCTGCTGCTCGCGAAGCACGGCCTGGTCACGCTGAAGGATCCCGGCAACGCGCTGGCCACGCCGAAGGACATCACAGCGAACCCGAAGCAGCTCAAGTTCAAGGAACTGGAAGCGGCGATGCTGCCGCGCACGCTGGACGAGGTGGATCTAGCCCTGATCAACACCAACTACGCACTGGCGGCCGGACTCAATCCGGTCAAGGACGCCCTGCTGATCGAAGACAAGGATTCGCCCTACGTGAACTGCCTGGTGGGCCGCCCCGACAACAAGGACGACCCGCGCGTGCAGAAGCTGGCGCAGGCGCTGGCCAGCCCCGCGATCAAGGCCTACATCGAGACGAAGTACAAGGGCGCGGTGCTGCCCGCATTCTGATGACCCGCAGGTCGGGATTCACCCCGACACCCCAACACCCGTCGGGATGAATCCCGACCTACGGGTGCTGTACGCGCGGGAAAATTCAGGCCGCCGCCATCTGCTTCGGAATCGAGCGGTTGGTGTGGGTGATGCGGTTGTTCGCGTCCACGTAGACGCAGGTGGGCTGGAACTGGGCCAGCTCCTTCTCGTCGAGCTGGGCGAACGCGGCGATGATGATGAGATCGCCCACTTCCACGCTGCGCGCGGCGCTGCCGTTCACCGAGATGATGCCCGAGCCCTCTTCGGCACGCAGCGCGTAGGTGACGAAGCGCTCGCCGTTGTTGATGTCCCAGGCATGGATCTGCTCGTACTCGCGGATGCCCGCGGCATCCAGCAGCTCGCCGTCGATCGCGATCGAGCCCTCGTAGTGCAGCTCGGCGTGGCTGACGGTGGCGCGGTGGATCTTCGCCTTGAACATGTTCAGTTGCATGACTTCAGGTTCCTGCGGGAACGCCCCGCGTGGCTGCGCATTATCGAACCGCCGACATTGCACCGCAACATCGGCCGTTCAGCCAGGAAAATGGGGATGCTTCAGTCGAACGGCAAGTTGTCGATCAGCCGTGTCGTGCCCAGCCGCGCGGCAATCAGCGCGACCAGCCCCTCGCGTTCGCCGTCGGCTGGCTCGGACAGGTCCTCGGCACGGCGGACCACCGCATAGTCGGGAACGAAGCCCGCGCGCTCCAGCTTCGACTGCGCGGCTTCCTCGATGATGCGTCGCGCGTGCCCCTTGTCGAGCAGTTCGCGCATCTGCTGCAGGGTCTGCTGGATCAGCGGCGCCAGCGCCCGCTCCGCGTCGGACAGGTACTGGTTGCGCGAGCTCAGGGCCAGGCCGTCATCGGCACGCAGGGTGGGCGCGCCGATCACCTTCACCGGCAGCGCCAGATCGCTGACCATGCGCTCGATCACCTTGAGCTGCTGGAAATCCTTCTGGCCGAACACGGCGATGTCCGGCTGCACCTGGTTGAACAGCTTGCACACCACGGTCGCCACGCCGTCGAAATGGCCGGGGCGGTGGGCGCCCTCCAGCGTGTCGGTAATACCGGGCACATGGATGCTGACGCCCTGTTCGGCGCCGAACGGGTACATCGTCGCCACTTCGGGCGCGAACAGCAGGTCGCAATCGTGCTCGGCCAGGCCGGCCTGGTCTTGCGCCAGCGTGCGCGGGTAGCGCTCGAAGTCCTCGCTGGGGCCGAACTGGGTGGGATTCACGAACACGCTGGCCACCACGCGATCGGCCCGTGCGCGCGCCAGCTTCAGCAGCGAATAGTGCCCCGCATGCAGGTTGCCCATGGTGGGCACCAGCCCCACGGTCTGGCCCTGGCTGCGCCAGCTGCGGATCGCGGCGCGCAGGGCCGGAAGGTCTTGCACAGTCTGCATGGAAACCGCCGTTGGTTCAGTTGAAGCAGTGTTCGGGCGCGGGAAACGCCCCGCTGCGCACGTCCGCCACGTAGGCCGCGATCGCCGCCGCCACAGAATCGCGGCCGGCGAGGAAATCCTTGCTGAACTTCGGCCGCTTGCCGGGCGTGATGCCCAGCATGTCGTGGATCACCAGCACCTGGCCGTCGCAGTGCGGACCCGCGCCGATGCCGATCACCGGGATGTTCAGCGCCTTGGTCACCCGCTCGCCCAGCGCGGCAGGCACGCCTTCCAGCACCAGCAGGTCGGCGCCCGCCGCCTGCACCGATTGCGCCTCGGCCAGCACGCGCTCGGCCGCCGCCTGCTCACGGCCCTGAATGCGGAAGCCGCCGAACTTGTGTACCGACTGCGGGGTGAGGCCCAGATGGGCGCAGACCGGAATCGCCCGCGCCACCAGCGCGGCGATCGCATCGAGGATGTGCGGCGCCGCGCCTTCGATCTTCACCATCGCCGCGCCCGCCTCGCCCACCAGCCGCGCGCCGGCTTCCAGCACGTGCAGTACGTCGCGGTCGGCCATGAACGGCAGGTCGGCGATCGGCAGCGTGGCCGACAGCCCGCGCGCTACCGCCTGGGTGTGGTAGACCATGTGGTCCAGCGTCACCGGCAGGGTGCTCTTGTGGCCCTGCACCACCATGCCCAGCGAGTCGCCCACCAGGGCCACGTCGATGCCGGCCAGCTCCAGTTGGGCGGCAAGGCTGTAGTCGTAGGCGGTGAGCATCGCGATGCGGCGGCCTTCGGCCTTCATTGCGTGCAGGCCGGGCACGGTAACCGGTTTGCGGGTAGGCAGGTTGGCGGGATCCACGTACACGATGTCGTCTCGCAGGGTGGGGAGCGGCCGATTATCCGCTGCACCGCATCATTCGGCCAGCCAGCTTTCGCCCAGGCATTCGCAACCCTGCGTATCCGCCACGGCCAGCAGCTCGGCCACGCGCCCCTGCCCCGGCAGCAGCAGGTCCGGCGCGATATCGTTGAGCGGCAGCAGCACGAAGGCGCGCTCGGCGATGCGCGGATGCGGCAGGGTGAGCCGCTCGCCGGCTAGCTGCACTCCCTCCATGTGCAGGATATCCAGGTCCAGCGTGCGCGGGCCGTTGCGTTCGGCGCGTACGCGGCCGGCGCGCTGCTCGATCGCCAGCAGCGCGTCGAGCAGCTCGTGCGGCGCGAGGCCGGTATCCAGCAGCACCGCGGCGTTGAGGAATGGCGGCTGCTCCAGCACGCCCCAGGGCGGCGTGCGGTACAGGCGCGAGTGGCGCAGCAGGCGCGTGCCAGGCAGGCGTGCCAGTGCATCCATGGCGTCCTGCAACTGCCGCCGCAGATCGCCGAGATTGCCGCCTAGCGCGACATAGGCGGCAGTCACGCCGGTTTCGACTTGGTCGCGGGCTTGCGCCGGCGCCGCTTGCGCACCGGGCCGCCGGCTGGCGCGGCCGCCTCGGGCTCATTGCCGCCGCCGTGCGCCGGCAGCGCCGCCGCGAGCGTCTCGTGTGGCAGCTGCTGCGCGTGGTCCCACCACAGGCCCAGTTCGCGGATCGCCGGTGATTCGTGTGCACGCAGCAGCAGGAAATCGAACGCGGCGCGGAAACGCGGGTGCGTCAGCAGGCGCAGCACCTTCTTGCGCTGGATCTGCTCGAAGCGCGGCTGCAGCGACCAGATCTCCTCCATGGTGAAAGTGAAGCGGCGCGGGATCGCCACGCGCTGGCACTGCTCGCCCACCACCTGCAGCGCGGCGCGCGCCCAGGCCTCGGTGGCATCCTTGCCGCGGGCGATCTGCTGTTGCGCGACATCGCGCACCTCGCCCCACAGCAGCACCGCGAACAGGAACGCCGGCGTCACCGATTTGCCCTCGGCCACGCGCGCATCGGTGTTCGCCAGCCCCTGCTCGACGAGTGCCCGCAAGGCTTCGTCGCCGCGCCTGAGCGCACGGGCAGTGGCCGGGAACAGGAACTTCAGCAGGCCGCACTGCTCGAGCATGCGGAAGCTCTTCAGCCCGTGCCCGGCGAGGAACATCTTCAGCGACTCGTCGAACAGCCGCGCCGGCGCCGCATCGGCCAGCAGCGGCCCCAACTCCTCGAACGGCGCGGCGGCAGCCGCGTCGATGCTGAAGCCGAGCTTGGCGGCCAGCCGCGCCGCGCGCAGCATGCGCACCGGGTCCTCGCGGTAGCGCGTGGCCGGCTCGCCGATCAGGCGCAGCACGCGGTCCTCCAGGTCCTGCATGCCGCCCACGTAGTCGCGCACGGAGAAGTCGCTGATGTCGTAGTACATCGCGTTGACGCGGAAGTCGCGGCGCAGCGCATCCTCCTCGATCGTGCCCCACACGTTGTCGCGCACGATGCGGCCGTCGACGATGTGGCGCTCGCCCTCCGCCCCCTCTTCCTCGCCGGTGCCGCGGAAGGTGGCCACCTCGATGATCTCCGGCCCGAACACCACATGTGCCAGGCGGAAACGGCGGCCGATCAGCCGGCAGTTGCGGAACAGCTTCTTCACCTCGTCCGGCGTGGCGCTGGTGGCCACGTCAAAATCCTTGGGTCGGCCACCCAGCAGCAGGTCGCGCACCGCTCCGCCGACCAGGAACGCGTCGTAGCCGGCCTCGTTGAGGCGGTACAGCACGCGCAGCGCGGCCTTGCTGATGTTCTTGCGGGAAATCGTGTGCTGCTCGCGCGGGATGATGCGCAGCGCGGGCCTGGCGTCGTTCCTGGCTTCGGAATTCAAGCGTGTGGAGTCCTTGCGGGTATCGTGTCCGGCACGCGGCCAAGACGGCGGTGCAACGGCCTGTATCCGCTCATCTTACCTGCCGTCGCCGGGGCATTGCCGGGCGAAACATTTCCGCTATACTAGCGCGCTCCGCGTCAATCCGCTCCCATCGTCTAGTGGCCTAGGACACCGCCCTCTCAAGGCGGGAACACGAGTTCGAACCTCGTTGGGAGCGCCATTTGCTTGTGCGATTCGTCCGGAATCGCCGCGACGTGGCAGGCAGCAACAAGCTTTCAGTGCTCGCTCTGCTCCAGCGCCAACCGCGGCCATCCATGGCCGCACTCTTCAGGAACAGCCGGCACGATCAAGCGATCGTGCCGTTTGTTTTTGGGGCAACCGCCACGGCAACAGCCCTCCAACCTCGGTTTCCAGATACGGCGCGGCGTGGCCGCATCGTCTATCGCATAGGCGGGAGTGGCTCCAAAACCCTTAACACGGCCTGCTTGTAATCCCGGCGGATTGAACCAGGCCATTTCTTTGGGCCACCTTGCTTTGGGCCAGCAAAGAAACGTGGCTCGGGCGCCGGCAGGCGACCGAAACCGCTCTGTCGCTTGCGCAGACGCGAGGGCAAAAGCCCCTCTCCCCCACCCCTCTCCCGCAAGCGGCAGAGGGGATAACCCGCCAGTCGCGCCAGCGACTTTTCACTCCCCGCGCGTTGCAGTCATACTTGCCAACGCCACAACGCAAGAGCCCCACCCCATGACCTTTGTCGTCACCGACAACTGCATCAAGTGCAAGTACACCGACTGCGTGGAAGTCTGCCCGGTCGATGCCTTCCACGAAGGCCCGAACTTCCTGGTGATCGATCCGGACGAGTGCATCGACTGCACGCTGTGCGAGCCGGAGTGCCCGATCAACGCGATCTACCCGGAAGACGATGTGCCCGCCGGCCAAGAAGGTTTCGTGGCGCTGAACGCCGAGCTGGCAAAGGCCTGGCCGGTGATCACCGAACGCAAGGATGGCCTTGCCGACGCGAAGGACTGGGAAGGCAAGCCGGACAAGCTCAAGCTGCTAGAGCGCTGAAACCTGGTGTATGACGCACCAAGAAAAATGCCGCCCCATGGGCGGCATTTTTCTTGGCGGAGCACGGACGGGATCAGCCGCCCATGCCCTTCTTCAGCGCATCGATCAGCTTCGCGACCGCGCCGGCATCGCCCTGTGCACGCACTTCGCTGGCGCTGCTGCCGCTGGGATTCACCGTGACCTGCACCGCGTGCGTGGCAGTGTCGGACGTGGCCTTGTTCTTGCCGTGGTGGAACATGCGGCCGAAGAAGCCGCGCTTCTTCGCGGGCGCTTCGCCACCCACCACGTTCACGGCATAGGTGTGCGCGCTGTCGTCATGGGCGGTCACCTGGCCTGCGCCACCAGTTGCCAGCTGCTGCCCCACCTTCTGGTAGGTGCTGTCAACGGTGTCGGACACCACGAAGGCGTCGGAGACCTGGTCGGGCACGGGTGCGGCCTGCGGCTGACCCGAACCGGGCGGCGGGATCACCAGCGCGGCGTTCGCCGGCGGCGTATCGAGGCCCGGCGGGATTTCCAGCGGGGATTCCTGCTTGGCCGTTTCCCACGCCTTCGTGGATCGGAACATGCCGCAGCCGGAGAGCAACAGACCCGCGAGGGCCAGCGCCGGCAGGGTCACGAGGAGCGAGGATTTCTTCATGCAAGGGATTTCCGTGGAAGAGTCGGTAGTGGCCGCCAATGCGGCTTTCGATCAGGCAGCGTGCGCCAAGGATGCCAGACTGGACAGCGCCTCGCGCAAACGGGCGCGATCCGCCCCCTCGGCGAGCTCCACCAGCGGCAGTCGCGGCAGCGCCGAACCCAGCCCCAGCTCCGGCAGACCGGCCTTTACCGCGATCGGGTTCGGTGCACAGTTCAACGCATCCAGCAACGGCGCCAACGCATGCCCGCAACGCGTGGTGGCGGCACGGTCGCCGCTGGTGGCCGCGTCGCACAGCGCGCGGAACGCCTTGGGCACCAGGTTCGCCACCACCGACACGGTACCGGCCGCACCGGCCAGCATGGCCTGCCCGGCCGTGCCGTCGTCGCCAGAGAGATAGACGAAATCCGGGCGCGCAAGTTCCGCCAGCGCAGCAATGCGCTCGGCGTCGGCGCGCGCCTCCTTGATGCCGACGATGGCCGGATGCCCGGCGAGCTGCGCCACCGTCTCCGGCAGCAGGTCGCAGGCGGTGCGGGTCGGCACGTTGTACAGCACCACCGGCAGGCCACCATGCTCTGCCACTTCGAGGAAATGCCGGCGCATGCCTTCCTGGGTGGGGCGCACGTAGTACGGCGTCACCACCAGCGCGGCATCGGCGCCCAGCGCCTTGGCGCGGCGGGTGACCGCCACGGTTTTCGCGGTGCCCGCCTCGCCGGTGCCGGCTATCACCGGCACGCGGCCGGCCACGTGTTCCACCGCGAACGCGAGCAGGCGGTCGAACTCGTCGTGTTCGAGCATGTGCGCTTCGCCGGTGGAACCAGCAACCACTAGCGCCTGCGTGCCGCCGGCGAGCTGATGGTCGAGCAGGCGTGCGAACGCCAGCAGGTCGAGCGAGCCGTCGGGCGCGAACGGCGTCGCCAGCGCGCAGATGCTTCCGCGAATGTCCAAGGTCGGATACCGCTTGATAATCCAGCCCTGCATGTTACTTGCGGGCTTGCGGGAGCGGCAAGTAAGCTGGCCGGCGCGATTCCCGCGCCGCGCGGGATCCGGCACAGGCCATCCCATTGAAACCGACGTCCTCCGCCCGCTCGGGCAGCGACAACCAGTTGCTGATCCACGCGCTGACCTCCGCCACCCATTCCCCGCTGACCGCGCTGACCCGCCGCATCGCCGATGCCGGCTGCAGCCTGGCCGAGTCGCGCGTGGCCACGATCGGCAACGAGGTGTCGATGATGCTGCTGGCGAACGGCGCCTGGGACGCGTTGGCCAAGCTGGAGACGGCGCTGAACAAGCTGGCGCGCGACGAGAACCTGCGGCTCAGCCACTACCGCACCGCGCCGCGCGAGCCGAACTCGCACCTGCTGCCCTACATGGTCGAGATCATTTCCGCCGACCGCCCCGGCATCGTGGTGCGCATCGTGGAGTTCTTCAGCCAGCAGGGCATCAGCGTGGAGCAGCTGCATTCCACCCGCTACCACGCGATGCAGACCGGCGCGGAGATGTTCCAGGCGCAGTTCACGATCGGCATTCCGGCCGACGTGCACATCGCCGCCTTGCGCGACGATTTCCTGGAGCTGTGCGACGGGCTGAACCTGGACGCGATCATGGATCCGGTGAAGTTCTAGGATGCATCGACCATGACGGTCTGACAAGGCTGTCTCCGTAACATCCATCGCGCTAGTCTCTGCCCGGAACACAGGCGAAACCCCATCGGGTTTCCGGAGAGACCATGCCAGACCTCGGAAAGAAGGCCCCCGCCCTCAGTGGCACCACCGGCGACGGCCACACGCTGAAGCTCGCCGACTTCAAGGGCCAATGGGTAGTGCTGTATTTCTACCCCAAGGACTCCACCCCCGGCTGCACCAACGAGGCGAAGGACTTCCGCGACCTCTACCCGAAGTTCAGGAAACGCCATGCCGAGATCGTCGGCGTCTCGCGCGACTCGGCGAAATCCCACGCCAACTTCGCCGCCAAGCAGGAACTGCCGTTCCCGCTGGTGTCCGATCCCGACGAGACCTGGTGCCGCGCCTTCGACGTGATCCACGAGAAGGTGCTCTACGGCAAGCGGCACATGGGCGTGGTGCGCAGCACCTTCCTGATCGATCCGGACGGCAAGCTCGCCGCCGAATGGCGCGGCGTGAAGGTGCCGGGCCACGCGCAGGCCGTGCTCGACGCCATCCCCGCCAAGTGACCGCACCGCTCCACACCGTTGCCACCGCGGCATCCGCCATGCCGCGCTCCCTTCGTATTGTCCCACGCGAGGTTCCTGCCGCATGACCGCAAGCAAGCGCATCTACGCCCTGGACACCAACGTGCTGCTGCACGACCCCACCTCGCTGTTCCGCTTCGAGGAACACGACGTGTTCATCCCGATGACGGTGCTGGAGGAACTGGACGAGAAGAAGAA
>DATEKS010000113.1:0-19369 GCA_035277325.1 Rhodanobacter sp. | reverse complement strand
TCCCACCCGATCCCATCCCGAACTCGGAAGTGAAACGCAGCCGCGCCGATGGTAGTGTGCATCTCGCATGCAAGAGTAGGTCACCGCCAGGGGCTTTATCCTGAAAACGCCCTCACCGATCCCAGTGGGGGCGTTTGCTTGTGCGCGCGCTTATTTTATCGATACACAGCGGCACCTCGAATCAGAGGCGTCATGCTGGAGTCGTTGCGCAATCGCCTATGATGCACTGTCGGCCGATGACGGCGGCAGCGGAGCGCGATCTTGTTTGTACACGTCGAGACACGCCGGCGCCGGCAATGGCAGTGGGCCACGCTGCTCATCGTCAGCGTATGTGTGCTGTGCTTCGTGTGGCTGGCCATGCTGCCGTTGTCACAGCGGCTCGCTGTGTTGCAGGAATGGGGCACGGTGCCGGCGAACATCTTCAATGCGCACGAGCCGCTGTGGCCGCAGCTTACCGATCCCTCGTTGCTGCGCCTGTTCACCGCATTGTTCATCCACGTCACCTGGCTGCATTTGCTGAGCAACCTGCTGTTCCTGGTGATCTTCGGTTTGCCGGGTGAGCGCGCGCTGGGTTCGCTGCGTTTCCTGCTGCTGTTTGTGGTCGGCGGCATCATGGCGAACCTGATCGGCGCGCTTTCCTTGGCCGGCGTACGCTTGCCGATCATCGGCTGCAGCGGCGCGGTGTCGGCGGTGGTGGGCACCTATGTGGCGCTGTTTCCACGCGCACGTCTAGGCCTGGTGCTGCCGCTGGGGCTGTACCTGGAATTCGTGCGTGTACCAGCCTTCCTGCTGATCGGCATCTGGGTGTTGCTGCAGCTACTCTTCAGCTACGCCGGCCCCAGCTATGGTGCCTATGTGTGGTGGGCGCACATCGGTGGTTTCCTGTTCGGCCTGGTGTTCGCCCTGTTCTCGCGCGATGCGATTGTGCGTCGGCTGCGGCATTGACCGTCAACGGTGGCGGCCTCCGTGCGATAGCCCGTGATGGCGGGCGAAGCGCCGCAGTAATCCGCGTGCGACCGGCGTAGCAGCCACTTCGCGAAGGCTGCGTCGCGGATCGGAGCCTTCGCGCTGCATGTCGGTACGCTTGCGATGGATGTAGGCGCGCATCACGTCGGCACTGAATTCCGGGTGGAACTGCGCACTGACTGCGTGTGGGCCGTAGCGCAGCAGTTGGTGCGGGTCGCGCGCCGAACGGGCCAGAACCACGGCGCCAGGAGGCACTTCCAGTACGCTCTGCTCATGTGTGGTGTGGGCGCGGAAACTCGTCGGCAACTGATCGGCGAGCGGATCGCCGATACCCGCGTCCAGTTTTCCAATGGGTTGCGTACCGATTTCGCGGCCACCGGGCAGGTAGTCGACACGGCCGCCCAGCGCGTGTGCCATCAATTGATGGCCGAAGCAGACGCCGAACAGCGGCAGTTCCGCGTCCATTGCATCGCGGATCCAGCCGGCCGTGCGCTCACTCCAGGCGGCACGTTCGGTGACCATCGCTGCCGAGCCGGTGATGATGGCGCCTGCCAGCGCACCCGGCGTGGGCAGTGTATCGCCCGCTACGACGTCGACGACCTGCAACAACGGCAATGGCAATTGCGCACCCAGTCGGAACCAATGCGGGAAATCCCCATGCCGGGCACGGATGGCGTCCGGCGCGCGACCGGTGCGGATGATCAGGACGGGTTTCATGCGTTGCCGGATGGCTGGTGTGGGGCGGGATCGTCGGGCGCTTCGATCGGCGGCAACACGGCGAGCACTTCCTGCACCGTGGTGAGTCCGCGCGCCACCTGCTCGGCGGCGGAAATGCGTAGTGGCCGCATGCCTTCGGCCAGCGCGGTCTGGCCGAAATTGCCCAGCTCCAGCTGTGCCGCGATCAGTCCGCGCAGCCGCGGCGAGACCGGCATCATTTCGTAGATGCCGGTGCGACCCATGAAACCGGTGTTGCGGCATTCCAGGCAACCGACCGGCGCGCACACCGTTTCCGGTATGGGCAGCGACCAGCCGTGAGTGAGCGCGGTCCATTCGTGCGGATCCTGCGCAGCTTCCCGCTTGCAGTAGGGGCAGAGCGTGCGCACCAGTCTCTGCGCTACCACGCCGGTGAGCGTGGACTGGATCAGGTAGTGCGGCACGCCTAGGTCGAGCAGGCGGGTCACTGCGCTGGGCGCGTCGTTGGTGTGCAGGGTGGAAAGCACCAGGTGGCCGGTGAGCGAGGCCTGCACCGCCATCTGCGCGGTTTCGAGGTCGCGGATCTCGCCCACCATGATGATGTCGGGATCCTGCCGCAGCAGGGTGCGCACGCCGGCGGCGAAGTCGAGGTCGATCGAAGGCTGCACCTGCATTTGGTTGAACTCGGGCGAGACCATCTCGATCGGGTCCTCCACCGTGCACACGTTCATCGCCGGTGTGGCGAGGTGCTTGAGCGTGGAGTACAGCGTGGTGGTCTTGCCCGAGCCGGTAGGGCCGGTGACCAGCACGATGCCGTGCGGCCGCTCCACCATGTGCCGCCACTGCGCCGTCTCGCCCGCAGAGAAGCCGAGCTGGGCGAAGTCCTTCACCACCAGGTCGGGATCGAAGATGCGCAGCACCATCTTCTCGCCGAAGGCGGTGGGCATGCTGGAGACGCGCAGCTCCACTTCGCGTCCGGTGGACGAGCGGGTCTTGATGCGGCCGTCCTGCGGGCGGCGCTTCTCGGCCACGTCCATGCGCGCGAGGATCTTGATGCGCGCGGTCACCGCGCTCATCACCGGCGGCGGCAGCTCGAACACCTTGTGCATCACGCCGTCGATGCGGAAGCGCATCTGCCCGGCCTCGCGGCGCGGCTCCAGGTGGATGTCCGAAGCACGCTGCTCGAACGCGTACTGCAGCAGCCAGTCCACGATGTGCACCACGTGGCGGTCGTCGGCGCCCACCTCGCCGCTCTTGCCAAGCTCCACCAATTGCTCGAAGTTGAGGATCGCCGAGGTGTCGTAGCCGCCGTTGGCCTTCGCATCCTGCGCCAGCTGGATCGAGCGCTGGACGCCGTAGAACTCCTGCAGGTAGCGGTTGATGTCGATGGGACTCGACACCACCCGGTGCACGTCCCGACGCAGCATGTGCGCGAGATCCTTGGCCCAGGCCGTGTCGAACGGCTCGGCGGTGGCGAAGGTCACCTCGCCGGGCGCGGCCGCCACCGGCAGGATGCGGTGCCGCTGTGCATAGGCATGGCTCACCACCTGGGTGACCGCGGCCACGTTGACCTTCATCGGGTCGATCTTGAGATAGGGCAGGCCGGCGTGGCCCGCCAGCCACTCAACCAGGCCCTCCAGGCTCAGCGGGCGCCCCGGTTCGCGCTGGCTCGGCAGCTTCGCATTGGCGATCAGCACCAGCGGATGCAGCTCCACCACGCTGCGGCCGGACCGCGAGCCCATGCGCACCTGCTTGGCGTCCTCGGCAGAGACGTAGCCGTCGACCACGAGCGCGGCGAGCAGCTCGTCCAGTTCCAGCCGGCCGCGGCGGCCGAGCAGACTGGCGATTTGTGGTGATGCGGCCATCCGGACAACTCCCCAGGGCGCGGCACAACGGCGAAAAACCGCGCTGCAGCTATACTAGCGCGCTTTGTTTACGGTCACGGAAAGCCATGTCCGCACGTACGTTCCAGGATGTGATCCAGACCCTCAACCGCTATTGGGGGAGCCAGGGTTGCGTGCTGCTGCAGCCGCTCGACATCGAGGGCGGCGCCGGCACCTTCCACCCGGCCACCTTCCTGCGCTCGCTGGGCCCCGAGCCTTGGGCGGCGGCCTACGTGCAGCCCTCGCGCCGCCCCACCGACGGCCGCTACGGCGAGAACCCGAACCGCCTGCAGCATTACTACCAGTACCAGGTGGTGATGAAGCCGAATCCGGAGAACATCCTGGATCTCTACATCGGCTCGCTGAAGGAACTGGGCCTCGATCCGCTGGTGCATGACCTGCGCTTCGTCGAGGACAACTGGGAGTCACCCACGCTGGGTGCCTGGGGCCTGGGCTGGGAAGTCTGGCTGAACGGCATGGAAGTCACCCAGTTCACCTACTTCCAGCAGGCCGGCGGTCTGGAGTGCAGGCCGGTGACCGGCGAGATCACCTACGGCCTCGAGCGCCTGGCGATGTACCTGCAAAATGTAGATAACGTTTATGACCTGATCTGGACGGAAGGCCCACACGGCAAAGTCACCTACGGCGATGTTTTCCACCAGAACGAGGTCGAGCAGAGCACCTACAACTTCGAGCACGCCAACGTGCCGGAGCTGCTGCACTGGTTCGACGTGTGCGAAGCCACCGCCAACCAGCTCATCGCGGCGAACCTGCCGCTGCCGGCCTACGAGCAGGTGATGAAGGCCAGCCATACCTTCAACCTGCTCGACGCACGCCGCGCGATCAGCGTCACCGAGCGCCAGCGCTACATCCTGCGCGTGCGCACGCTGGCGCGCAGCGTGGCCGAAACCTACGTGGCGCAGCGCGAGAAGCTCGGCTTCCCGGGCCTGAAGAAGAACGCAAAGGAGCAGGCCGCATGAGCGCTGCCAAGTCGCTGCTGATCGAGCTGGGCACCGAGGAGCTGCCGCCGAAGGCGCTGGACGAATTGTCCGCGGCCTTCCTGCGCGGCATCTGCGACGGGCTGGCGAAGCGCGGCATCGAGGCCGCCATCGACGAGGCGAAGGCGTATTGCTCGCCGCGGCGTTTGGCCGTCCATGTGCCGCGTGTCGCCGCCATCCAGCCGGAGCAGTCTGTCGAGCGCCGTGGCCCGGCCGTCAACGCCGCACTCGATGCGGAAGGCAAGCCCGGCAAGGCGCTGCTTGGCTTCGCGCAATCCTGCGGCGTCACCGTGGAGCAGCTGGAAAAGCTGGAGACCGACAAGGGCGCGTGGTTCGTGTTCCGCGCGGTGAAGCCGGGCCAGACGCTGGCGTCGCTGCTGCCCGAAATCGTGGACGAGGCGCTGAAGGGCCTGCCGATTCCGCGCCCGATGCGCTGGGCCGATCACGATTATGTCTTCGTGCGTCCCGCGCACTGGCTGGTGATGTTGCACGGCGCCGATATCGTTGACGGCGAGGTGTTGGGCCTCAAGAGCGGTCGCAAGTCGCGCGGCCATCGCTTCATGCATCCGCAACCGGTCCATGTGGCCGATGCCGATGGCTGGCTCGATGCCATGCGCAGTGCCAGGGTGCTGGCCGACCCGGCCGAGCGGCGGGCGTGCATCCGCGACGAAGTGGCGCGCGCAGCAAAGGAAACCGGCGGCGTGCCGCGCCTGGACGACGCGCTGCTGGACGAAATCGCGAACCTCACCGAGTGGCCGGCTGCGATCGCCTGTAACTTCGAGCGCGGTTTTCTCGCCGTGCCGCAGGAAGCGCTGGTCACCACCATGGAGACCAACCAGAAATTCGTGCCGGTGTTCGACTCGGACGACAGGCTCACCGAGCATTTCATCGGCATCGCCAACATCGAGTCGAAACAGCCCACCGAGATTCGCAAGGGCTACGAGCGCGTGATCCGCCCACGCTTCGCCGATGCGAAATTCTTCTGGGACGAGGACCTGAAGACGCCGCTGGCGAGCTATCAGCAGCAGCTCAAGAACGTCACCTACCAGCAGGCGTTAGGCAGCCTGTGGGACAAGAGCGTGCGCGTGGCCGAGCTGGCACGCATCATCGCCAACCGCGTCGGTGTCGATGCCGGCGCCGCCACGCGTGCGGCAAGCCTGAGCAAGTGCGACCTGCTCACCCGCATGGTGGGCGAGTTTCCCGAACTGCAGGGCGTGATGGGTCGCTATTACGCCGGCCACGACGGCGAGCCCGTCGAGGTGGCCGTTGCGCTGGACAGCTACTACCAGCCGCGCTTCGCCCGCGATGGTATCGCGGCCGACAAGCTGGGCCAGGTGTTGGCCGTGGCCGAGCGCCTCGATACGCTCGCCGGCATCTTCGCGGTGGGCATGAAACCCAGCGGCAACAGGGATCCGTTCGCCCTGCGCCGCGCCGCGCTGGGTCTGGCGCGCACCCTGATCGAGGGCCGACTGGAACTCGATCTCCGGGCCGTGTTCGCCGAGGCGCTGGAGCTGCTGCCCGAAATCGCGCTGCTGGCCGGCGTGAAGCCCGGCAAGGATGGCAAGCCGCCCGCGGTCGATGTAGGCCAACGTCGTGCGGCGCTGGCGACCGAGCTGAGCGACTTCGTGCTGGATCGCCTGCGCGGCTATTACGCGGAGCAGGGTTGCCCGGCCGAGGCCTATGAGGCCGTGCTCGCGGTGCAGCCGGACACGCTGCCTGACTTCGACCGCCGCCTCCATGCCGTGGTCGAGTTCGGCCGGCTGCCGGAAGCGGCCAGTCTGGCCGCGGCGAACAAGCGTGTCGCGAACATCCTGCGCAAGCAGGCCGAGGAGAGCGGCGAGTCGACGTCGGTGCGCGACGTGGTGGACCCAGCCCATTTCGAGGGCGATGCCGAACGCAACCTGGCTGCGGCGCTCGAGGCGGCAGGTCGGGAGACCGGCGAAGCGCTGAGACGTGGCGATTACACCAGCGTGCTGAAGCGGCTGGCGCAGCTGCAGGCGCCCGTGGACACGTTCTTCGAGCAGGTGCTGGTGAATGCCGAGAACCCGGCGGTGCGCCGCAACCGTCTCGCGCTGCTGGGGCGGCTCAAGGCCGCGTTCGGCGCGGTGGCCGACATCGCGCTGTTGCGCGAGTGAACTTAATTTTTGCGATCATCCCTGATCGCGGGAATCAAACGGGCGGCCATCCATGGCCGCACTCCTCAAACAAAAGACGCGGCACCCTCGAGGGGCGCCGCGTCTTTGCTTGAACTGCTGCCGGGCAGACTCAGGCAGTCTGTGCTTTCGCCTGACGGATGCGCTCGGCCAACTGACGATTGAATTTCAGCATGGCGGTGGCATTCACGCTGGAGCCGTCGGTGCCCAGGATCTCGTAGAGGTTGGTGAGCATGTCGGTGTTGTCAGCCAGCGTCAGCGGGCTGTTCGCCAGTTCCAGTTCCGACTGCAGGATCTGCATGGCGGTATTCAGCCGCAGCGGATCGACCGCGGTATTGCTGTGTGCCGGCAGATGGTGGGCATGGCCGATGCGGCCGCGCGCACGCTGCGGCGACATGGTCTCGGAGGTGTACTGCGAATCGTCCCCGCCCGTGGCGTTCGGATCCATCTGCAGAACACCCTCGCCTGCTACCAGCCAGACCAGCGAGATGCCCAGCGTGCGGGCCAGGGTAACGCAGCGTGCGCGGGACGGATCGGTATGGCCGTCGCGCCAGCTGCGCACCACGCCCTCGGAAAAGCCGCACATGCGCGCAATCTCGGTGGCACTGCCTACGCGCTGGATCAGCAACTTGATGCGATCGGCGAAGGTCGACTGAAGCGGATCGTGCGGAAGTTTCTGCGTGCTCATGGCGGCTGCCCGTGATTGGCAAAGGTTGATCGCAAATTTGCGCGTTATCGTGTCGAAAGGATGTGATTGAAACGTGAAGAACCTATCTTGCAGCGATAATTCTTGCGGCCACGAGTTCAACCCTTGTACCCCGACCCAAGAGGTACCTTAGCCTTTGGTCGGGGCGAAATCTCCCGCAGAAAATGATAAGCGTCGCCAAGAAGTTCCGGTTGACAGGCGTTATGTGACCGTTTCGTATACGTTCACACAAAAGCGTGGGTAGACCGGCTTGACTTTCCCGTTGCCATGCCTTTTGGGCTATGCTCGGCGTTTCCCCCGCGATGAAACCTGGGCGTTCCCCCGCTGCCGGTTTCCGTGTCCGATCCAATTCAGTAACGAGGCTTACCCCATGCGCAAGATGGTTTTGTCGGTGATGTCGTTGGCCGTGCTGGCCCTCGCCGGTTGCGGCTCGTCGACGTCGTCGCAGACGGAGAGCGGCGCCGCCAGCGCCAGTTCGACAGCGGCCGCCACCGCCGGTTCCGTGAGCGGCACGATCACGGTGCGCGGCCCGATCCAGCCATCGCCGAACGCGCAGCTGGTGATCAACCTGGTCGACGTATCGTCTACCCAGGCCGGTGCGGCGCCGGTCGCCAGCAAGACGGTGGCGTCGGGCGCCACCTTCCCCTATTCGTTCGAGCTGAACTTCAAGCCGGGCGAGATCAACCCGGCCGATCTGTACGTGGTGAAGGCGATCCTCACCGATGGCGCCCGCCACTACTCCATGCCGATCCAGGCGCCGGTGCTGACCAAGGGCAACAAGAACACGGCCACGATCGAGCTGGTGGCCGAGCAGACCCCGGCCGAGAAGGACCTGGCCGACTTCAATGCGCTGATCAAGCAGATCGGTGGCATGAAGGTGTCGAGCGGCACCAAGCTGGAGCCGAACGCCTCGCGCGGCTGGCAGGTGTTCCGCCAGAACGGTGAGGTGAAGGTCATCCGCGAACTGGTGGATTACGGCGACAAGGGCTTCACGAGCACTGACTTTGCCTATCGGAACGGCTCGCCGTGGGTGGCCGTGCAGCAAAAGAAGGCGAACAAGGATGCCGCGCCCAGTTCGATCGAGCGCGCCAGCTGGACCGAGAATGGCATGGTGGTGCTGCACCAGCAGCAGAACGGCAACAAGAATGGTGAGCTGGATGCCGACGCGGCCGGCAGCCTGCGCCAGCAGGCGCTGAACATCTACAACCTGGCCGGCGGCAACAGGAAGAAGTAAGCCTCCGCATCCGCCCACGAAAAAGGCCGGCAATGCCGGCCTTTTTCGTGGGCTTTGGCTTCCGTGATCACCCTGGTCGCGAAGATCAAACGGACGGCCATCATGGCCGCACTTCTCAATTAGCGTTCATGCTGGTCGTGAGGACCGGGCGGATGGCCATCCATGGCCGCACTTCATTTCTCAGAAGGCGTACTTCAGGCCCAGGTTGACGCTGTTGTACTTCTGGCTGTTGTCGCTGAAGCGGCCGCTGCAGCCCACCCAGCCGCTGAACCGCGCGTTGAACTGCGCAGACAGGCCGAGGTCGGCGGTGCCCCAGGTCTTGTCCGGCATGTAGCCGGCCAGCGCGAAGCTGCCGTTCATGCTGTTGAGGCCCGCGCTGATGTCGCGCGCGTCCGCCTTGCTGTCGTGGTTCCAGGCGATCTCGGCATATGGCGCCAGCACGGCGCTGCCAGCCTGCCAGTGGCCCTGCACGCGCCAGCCCAGCGTACCGATCAGCGCATTGCGCTGCTGGCGGCCGAACCACATCGCGGTGCTGTCGTTGCCGTCCTCGTTGTAGCCGTTGACCTTGATCGTCTGCCATTCGGCATTCGCGAACGGGCCGGTGCGGACGCTGCCCAGGTCGAACCACCAGCCGCCGGTGAGGCCCGCGCCAAGATGCGAGCCGTCGGCCTTGCCGGTCTCGCTGCGCGAGGCGGCGCCAATCGCGATGCGACGGTCGATGTCGCTGAAGTTGGACTGGCCGAAGTCCGCGTAGCCACCCAGGTAGCCGCCGCCCTGATGCCAGGTGACATAGCCCAGGCCACTGATGTCTTGCAGCTTGTAGCCGCCACCGCCACTGAAGTCGGCGTTGTGCTGGCCCACACCCAGCGCGATGCCGGCCGAGAGGTTGTCGCTGGCGCGCACGTCCACGCCCAGCGTGAGGTTGACGTTGTTGCTGGTGGTCTTCGGCGAGTTGTCCTGCCCGTCGAAGCGCTGGTGCGCGTAGTCCACGTTGACGAAGGCGCGGGTGTCGCTGCCGTTGCCGTCGGCCAGCATCTCGTTGCGGATCGCGCGGGTCTGCGCGGTGCTGGCGGCCAGCGGCGCTTCGCCCAGCAGGGAGATCTGGCCGGGTGCGGCAATCTCGGACAGCACGATCTGGGCCAGCATCGCATGCGTCGCGGTGGTGGGATGCACGCCGTCGGCGAACAGGTAGCTCTGGTCGGTACCCGGCGCGTAGGAGTACGGCAGGCCCGAGCCCTGCGGACCGCACTGCACCGAGCTGCCGTTGCAGGCCGGGGTGGTGACATTGCTGAAACCATAGGCCGAGGGATTGGCGATCACCTCGTTGAGCAGGGCGTAGGTGTTCACCGGAATCACGTTCAGGCCCTGGCCGCTGAGCTGCGCCAGGCCCGAGTTCAAGGTGCCGTTGAACAACACCGAGAGCTGGGTGGCGCCCGCCGAGGCGGTCGCGCCGCCAGCCATGGCCTCGGGCGTCTTGCCGATGTTCGGCAGGTTGTAGACCACCACGTACTTGGCGCCGCTCGCCTGCATCTGGCCCAGCAGGCCAAGTTCGGTCTTCGCGGCGTTGACCGTGCCGGCGGCAAGCGCGTTCGGATCGGTGGTGGTGCCGGTCAGGTAGAAGATGTCGTTGGCGCCACCCCAGACCTGGTACAGCGCACCGGAGTCGGCATGCCCGCCGTTGGCGGCCAGGTACATCTGGAACTGCTGCGGCAGCGTCGGCACGGGTGCTACGCCCTGCACCACGCCGGCGCCACCGAAGGCGTAGTCGGTGCCGCCCAGCAGCGAGGCCTGGATCGGGCTGCCCAGCCCGGCAGCGACCAGTTCCGCCGCCGTCTTGCCCGGGTTGGTGGTGAAGCGCAGCGGTACTGGCGAGCCCTGCGAGAGCGACAGGTTGCCGGCATCGCTGAGGCTGTCGCCGAACACGACGACCTTGCTGAAATCGGTGGCGCTGGCAGCCGTGCTGAACAACAGGGCGGCAGTGATGGCGCCCACCAAGTGACGGGTACGAAGCATGCGGACACTCCTCGGCCGGGATGGCCTTGTTAGCTGGGCGTTACGGTACGGCATTCCATACGGAACCGCATGCTGCAGCGCATCGCCACAACATGCGATCCGGATGCCGGGAATTCAGCGCTTGATTGCGCGTGCCAGCGCGTCGGCAAAGGCGCTGTTGGCTGGGGCGGGAACCGGCTTGGGCATGCCACCCGGGCGCGGGCCGCGGCCATCGCGCTGGCCGGGACGGGTGTCGCTGCCGGCCGGCTTGCCGCGTGCCTGACCCGGCTCGTCGTCGAGGCGCATGGAAAGGCCGATGCGCTGGCGAGGGAGGTCCACCTCCATCACCTTCACCTTGACGATGTCGCCGGCCTTCACCGCGTCGCGTGGATCCTTCACAAAGGTGTGCGACAGCGCGGAGACGTGCACGAGACCGTCCTGGTGCACGCCGATGTCCACGAAGGCTCCGAACGCGGCCACATTGGTGACGCGGCCTTCGAGGATCATGCCGGGGCGCAGGTCCTTCACGTCCTCCACGCCCTCGGCGAAGCTGGGCGCGACGAATTCGGGGCGCGGGTCGCGGCCGGGCTTCTCCAGTTCTTTCAGGATGTCACGCACCGTGGGCACGCCGAACTTCTCGTCGGTGAACTGCTCGGGCTTGAGACCGCGCAGGAAGCCGGTGTCGCCGATGATGTTGCGCACCTCGCGGCCGCACTGGGCGATGATGCGCTCCACCACGGGATAGGCTTCCGGATGCACTGCGGAAGCATCGAGCGGGTTGTCGCCGCTGGGCACGCGCAGGAAGCCGGCGCACTGCTCGAAGGCCTTGTCGCCCAGGCGCGGCACCTTCAGCAGCGCCTTGCGGTTGGCGAAGGCGCCGTGGGCATCGCGGTGCTTCACCACGTTCTCGGCCACGCTGGCGGACAGGCCGGCCACGCGCGAGAGCAGGGCGGCAGAGGCAGTGTTCACGTCCACGCCTACCGCGTTCACGCAGTCCTCGACCCTGGCGTCGAGCGCGCGCGCCAGCTTCACCTGGTTCACGTCGTGCTGGTACTGGCCCACGCCGATCGCCTTGGGCTCGATCTTCACCAGCTCGGCCAGCGGGTCCTGCAGGCGTCGCGCGATGGAGACGGCGCCGCGCAGGCTCACGTCGAGCTCGGGGAATTCCTTGGCGGCGGTTTCCGAGGCGGAGTACACCGAGGCGCCGGCTTCGCTCACCACGATCTTCGACAGCTTGTGCTCCGCATGCGTTCTGGCCAGGCCCTTGATCAGCTCGCCGGCCAGCTTGTCGGTCTCACGCGAGGCGGTGCCGTTGCCGATCGCGATCAGGTTCACGTTGTGTTTCTGGCACAAGCGCGCCAGCGCGGCCAGCGACTCGTTCCATTGCCGGCGCGGTTCGTGCGGATAGATGGTGTCGGTGGCCAACAGTTTGCCGGTGGGATCGACCACCGCGACCTTGCAGCCGGTGCGGATGCCGGGGTCCAGGCCCAGCACGGTCTTCGCGCCGGCCGGCGCGGCCAGCATCAGGTCCTTGAGGTTGTCGCCGAACACGCGGATGGCCTCGTCCTCGGCGCCTTCGCGCACGCGGCCGAACAGGTCCAGCGTGAGATGCAGGTGCAGCTTCACGCGCCAGGTGAGGCGCACCGTCTCGCGCAGCCAGGCATCGGCGGCGCGGCCGCGGTCATGGATGCCGGCATGCGCGGCCACGCGGCCTTCGCCTTCGGCATGGCCTTGTTCGGCGTCCAGCGCGGGCTGCAGGTCGAGCTCGATGATGCCCTCGTTGCGCGCGCGCATCAGCGCCAACAGGCGGTGCGAGGGAATCTTGCCGATGGCTTCGACGTGGTCGAAGTAGTCGCGGAACTTCGCGCCCTCGTTCTCCTTGCCTTCGACCACCTTGGCGCGGATCTGGCCCTTGTCCCACAGCCAGTCGCGCAGCTCGCCGACGAGATGGGCGTCCTCGGCAATGGATTCCATCAGGATCGCGCGGGCGCCATCCAGCGCGGCGCGCACGTCGGCCACGCCCTTGTCGGCATCCACGAACCGTTCGGCGAAAATCTCGGGCGATTGTGTGGGGTCTTCGCGCAGGCCGGTGGCCAGCGGTTCCAGGCCCGCCTCGCGTGCGATCTGCGCCTTGGTGCGGCGCTTGGGTTTGTAGGGCAGGTAGAGATCTTCCAGCGTGGCCTTGGTGTCGGCGCCGAGGATGTCGGCCTTCAGTGCATCGGTCAGCTTGCCCTGCTCGGTGATGCTGTCGAGGATCGCCGCACGGCGATCCTCCAGTTCGCGCAGGTAGCGCAGGCGCTCTTCCAGCGTGCGCAGCTGGGTGTCGTCCAGCCCGCCGGTGACTTCCTTGCGGTAGCGCGCGATGAACGGCACGGTGGCGCCGCCGTCGAGCAGATCGACTGCCGCGCGCACCTGTTCGGTCTTCGCGGCGATGTCCTGGGCAATGCGTTGTTCGATGCTGAGCATGGGTGGATCGGATTCCTAGCGGTGAAACGGCCGGCCTCCGGGGCCGGGTCGGAGATCATAGCAAGCGCGTGCGTTGCGGCCTGACTTGTTGGCTGTCGACAGAACATGGATGCTTGCGGGATTCGTGCGGCGCCATGCCCGTAGGAATCCGTGAGCAGACATGGCAGGGGGAACAAGATGATCAAGATGATCCGTGCATGCGCGGCGCTCGGTGTCGTGCTGATGCTGGCTGGTTGCCAGTCGTCGTTGATGACCAAGGCGAATTCGATAGCCACCACCGTGGGGCCGAACGATGCCACGGTGGTGTTCATGCGGCCATCCAGTTTCGGCGGGGCCATTCAATCGACGGTCTACGACGTGACCGGCGGCAAGACAGTCTTCGGCGGGGTGGTATCGGCGAAGACGGAGGTGAGCATGGTGTTGCCCGCCGGCGAGCACCAGCTGATGGTGGTGGGCGAGAGTGCCGATTTCATGGACGCCACGCTTGCCGCCGGCAAGACCTACTACGTGCTGGTCGAGCCGCGCATGGGCATGTGGAAAGCGCGCTTTTCACTGATTCCGATCCGGTCGGATGCCACCGCCAAAGTCAATCTGCATTCGAGCAAATTTGCGGACTGGAAGAAGTCATGTATGCCGAGTTGGAAAACCCCGGCAGCAGATGCCTGGTACACGGAACATGAAACTGACATCGAGGCCAAGCGCGTCGAGTACCTGGACAAGTGGAACCGCAAGACATCCGCGGAGAAGGCCGAGCGCACCCTGCAGGCACAGGACGGCGTTTGAGCTCCCGCTAAGGTCTTGAAGAGCGACGGCACCGGGGATGACCCGGTGCCGTTGTCATTTCGGCCTTGCGCGGAGAGGTCTGCGCGCGAAGGGCTGTTTGTTGCGGGCCAGGCCGCTGTTTGTGCTCAGGCGCTGAACGAACTGCCGTTGGCGGAAGGCTTCGCGGGTGCGTTCTTGAATTCGCTGGCGCGGCCATTCAGCACCAGGGTGCCGGCGATCAGGTCGTGCAGGCCCTGCTTGCGGCGGGTGAAGGCCACCATGATGAAGCCGATGCAGAGGATGATCGCGCTGAGGTATTTCGCGAGATAGCGGCCCAGCGCCCGTGGGAAGCCGATGCGCGCGCCCTGCATGTCGGTGACCCGGATACCCAGCGCCAGCTTGCCCACGGTGGCTTGCCAGGCCGAGCTTTCGCAGAACGCGAAGTACAGCCAGGTCAGCGCCGTGGTCAGCAGGGTGTATGGCCACATGCCGCTGTAGAAATGCTCGTAGGCCTGCATGAAGGATATGCCGCCGAGCATCTCCTGTTTCATCGTTTCCTGGGCTGCCGACACGCCGAAGAATGTGCCGATCACTCGGAACACGATGTACAGCAGGATCGCATCGAGGATGTAGGCGGCCACGCGCTTCCAGAAGCCGGCGTGGTCCTCCAGCGCGGCGGCAGTGGTCTGCGGCAGGTTCTGCATCGGTGCGCTAGGTGCCGAGTAGGGGTTGTCGGCAGCGGGTGCGGCGTCGGGCGTCACGTCGGGGAACAGCGTCGACAGCGGCTGCCAGTCGGCGAGCCCTTCGCGCCAGGCGAGGTCGCTGCCTTTCACCTGGCCGTTGCGCAGCCATTGCCGCACATCCTCTTCCTTGTAGGGGCCGTGGCGCTCGCCATCCCGTCCGATCCAGATTTCCATCGTGCACACTCCTCGCGCTGGTGAATGCGGGCATCATGCCACGGCGCGTGGCGGTGGAGCGCGCCGGATGGCGGGACCGCTCAGGCGGCGTGGCGCTTCAGGTGCACCAGCAGCAGCGAGATCGCGGCAGGCGTGACGCCGCTGATGCGTGCGGCCTGGCCGAGAGTGGCCGGCTGCGTGCGCTTGAGCTTCAGCAGCACCTCGGCGGAGAGGCCGCGCACCGTGTCGTAATCGAAGCCGGCGGGGATCGTGGTCTGCTCGTGGCGGCGCTGCCGGGCGATTTCCTCGCGCTGGCGTTCCAGGTAACCCGCGTATTTCGTCTGCACCTCGACCTGGGCGGCCACGTCCTCGCGCCCGACCGCGGGGCCGAGTCCGGGCACGGCGGTCACCCTGGCGTAGTCCAGCTCCGGGCGGCGCAGCAGGTCCAGCGCGTTCGTCTCGCGGCTCAGCGTGATGCCGAG
The DNA here is from genome assembly GCA_035277325.1 of Rhodanobacter sp. GTDB lineage: Bacteria > Pseudomonadota > Gammaproteobacteria > Xanthomonadales > Rhodanobacteraceae > Rhodanobacter_A. The sequence continues at coordinate 4,138 of DATEKS010000113.1, read as the reverse complement.
CTGGCGTTCGATCGACGCGCCCAATGCATTGTTCGGCGCAGCCCACAGCGCGCCGAGGCGCTGCGTCTCACGCTCCACCGCCTCGCGCTTCGCACGCAGCGCGTCGTAGCGCGCCTGCGGCACCGCGCCCAACTCATAGCCCTTTTCGGTGAGGCGCAGGTCGGCGTTGTCCTCGCGCAGGTGCAGCCGGTACTCGGCGCGCGAGGTGAACATGCGGTAGGGCTCGATGGTGCCGTTGCTGGTGAGGTCGTCGATCAGCACGCCGAGGTAGGCCTCGTCGCGGCGCGGGTACCACGGCGCCTTGTCCTGCGCGCCGAGCGCGGCGTTGAGTCCCGCGATCAGGCCCTGCGCGCCGGCTTCCTCGTAGCCGGTGGTGCCGTTGATCTGGCCGGCGAAGTACAGGCCCGGGATCGCCTTCGTCTCCAGCCACGGTTGCAGGCCGCGCGGGTCGAAGTAGTCGTACTCGATCGCATAGCCGGGCCGCGTGATGTGCGCGTGCTCGAAGCCCTTGATCGAATGCACCAGCGCCAGCTGCACGTCGAACGGCAACGAGGTGGAGATGCCGTTGGGGTAGATCTCGAACGTATCCAGGCCTTCCGGCTCGATGAAGATCTGGTGCGAGGACTTCTCGGCGAAACGCACCACCTTGTCCTCGATCGAGGGACAGTAGCGCGGGCCGGTGCCCTCGATCTGGCCGGTGTACAGCGGCGAGCGGTCCAGCGCGCCGCGGATGGTCTCGTGGGTGCGCTCGGTGGTGTGGGTGATCCAGCAGCTGACCTGGCGCGGATGCTCCTCGCGCGAACCCAGGTAGGAGAACACCGGCGCGGGGTCGTCGCCGTGTTGCTCCTCCAGCCCGGTGAAGTCGATGCTGCGCCGATCGATGCGCGGCGGGGTGCCGGTCTTCAGGCGGTCGGCTGCCAGCGGCAACTCGCGCAGCCTCGAAGCCAGCGTGCTGGCCGGCGGATCGCCCGCACGGCCGCCCGCGTACTGGGCCGGGCCGACATGGATCTTGCCGGCGAGGAAGGTGCCCGCCGTGAGCACAATCGACCTTGCGCGGAAGGAAACGCCCATTTGCGTCACCACGCCAACGGCGCGACCGCCTTCCACGATCAGGTCGTCCACCGCCTGCTGGAACAGATCCAGGTTCGGCTGGCTTTCCACGATGTGACGTATCGCGGCACGGTACAGCGCGCGGTCGGCCTGGCAGCGGGTGGCACGCACGGCCGGGCCCTTGGAGGCGTTGAGCGTGCGCCACTGGATGCCGGCCAGGTCGGCCGCATGCGCCATCGCGCCGCCCAGCGCGTCGATCTCCTTCACCAGGTGGCCCTTGCCGATGCCGCCGATGGCCGGGTTGCAGCTCATCGCCCCCACCGTCTCGATGTTGTGGGTGAGCAGCAGGGTGCGGGCGCCGGTGCGCGCGGACGCCAGCGCGGCCTCGGTGCCGGCATGGCCGCCGCCGATCACGATGACGTCGTAGTGGGTGGGGTGGAGCATGGTTGCGAACTGGTCGAGAAACCGGAATGGCTATGGTACTGCGCGCGCCGCGGCGGGGCATTTGGCACGCAAACTGCTTTACCTGTCTTGCACTTTCATGGGCAGCGGCTGCGCGGGAACGCGCGCCGGGATCGGGAGGACAGGGGCCTGATCGCGTGCCGTGAGAGGAAGCAGGACGGCGCCCCTCGGGGCGCCGTCATTTTTTCTGGGCGGTGCGTGCGGTCATGAGCGGCCGCTCGTTCGGTTCCCGCGATCATGGATGAGCGAGGGATTGACCGTCCAAAACACGAAACCCCGCACAAAGGCGGGGTTTCGTCGTTCAGATCTGGCGCCCGGCGGTCTCAGGAACAGGGGGAATCCAGGATGACCGTATTGCCGGGCGCCAGAAACCTTGAAACTTGGAGGCTTGGCCGTCTTTGCCGCCAGACCGTGGGTCGATATTCACCGCATCCACGTGAACAAGCGGTGACTGAAAGGGGACTTTTTGCCGGCCGATGGCAATTGCTGACGCCCGGCGTCAGTTCCGCAAACCATGCCGGACAGGCAGTGTGATGCAAATCACACTCTGGCACGACCGATGCATCTCTCCAGGCAAACAGGACACCGGGAGACGACGCCATGGGCATGAACATCGACTTCGAGAAGTTCTTTCCGCATCACGACCTGCTGATCGAGATCGGCCGGATCGAGATGGCGATGGAGACCCTGCAGGACCGCGCCGAGAGCGAGCGCGAGATGCTGAAGCCGCGGCTGGAATCGCGCATGGTGCGGCTGCGCACGGCGCTGAAGAGCTTGCCGGCGTGAACGATTGACGAAAGGGGCGCAATGCCCTTTTCGAATCACCGAGTCCGGCATACGGATCCGGACTCGGCCATGGGAACCGGCTGCAACGCCTGATTGGCTTGCGATCCGTCCACGGATCACTCCGCGATCAGCCAGCGATGCCGCCCGCAGCCAGACCGCTCAAGCCTTGAGCATGTTGCCCACGATCTCGGCCAGGTTGCGCGACAGTTTGTCGTGGGCGGCCAGTCCGGCGAGCGTGTCGTGGGCCGCATCGCGGCGCTGCGGTTCCAGCCGCTGCCAGCCGTTGAACGCGGTGGCCAGCCGGGCGGCGATCTGCGGGTTCAGCGCATCCAGCGCGAGCAGGTGTCCGGCGTAGTAGCGGTAACCCGCGCCGTCCGCGCGATGGAAGCCGGTGGGATTGCCGCTGGCGTAGCTGCCCAGCAGGGCGCGGGCGCGGTTCGGATTCTTCAGGGTGAAGGCGGGATCGGCTTCCAGCGCCTGCACGCGGGCCAGCGCGTCCTCGCCCGGCAGCTGCGCCTGCAGCGAGAACCACTTGTCCAGCGCCAGCGGATCGTCCGCGTAGCGCGCGCGGTAGTGCGCCAGCGGCGCAATGCTGCGCGCAGCATCGTGGCGCGCCAGCACGGCCAGCGCGCCCAGGCGGTCGGTCATGCTGGGTGCGTCGCGGTACTGCGCGGCGGCAAGCTCGCAGGCCGTCGCAGGGTCGAGCAGGGCCAGCAGCTGCAGCGCGCGCAGCTTCAGGCGGCGGTCGGCCTGGCTGGCGGCATCGAGCCCAGCCGTGGTCCGCGCGGCCAGGGCGCGGTAGCGCGCCTCCAACTGGGTGGCGCCGATGCGCATGGCCAGCTGCCGCTGCAACTGCTGGCGCAGCGCGTGGATACGCGCGGGGTCGACCACGGACTCGCGTTCGGCCAGTTCGATCTCGCCGGGCGGAATGAGCAGGTCAGCGAGCAGGGCGGCGTCGAGCCGCGCGTCATCGAACAGCGTGGCAAGCGCGTCGCACCAGGCCGCGACGGCTTCCGGTCCGCTGCCGTCGCGCAGCGCATCGCAGGCGCGCAGGGCGAGCTGCTGGCCGGCTTCCCAGCGGTTGAAGCCGTCGGGGTCGTGGGCGAGCAGCAGGGCGAGTTCGGCCGGCGTGTAGTCGCACTCAAGGATAGCCGGCGCGGAGAAGCCGCGCAGCAGCGAGGGCACCGGGCGTTCGGCCACGTCATGGAACACGAAGCGTTGCTCGGCGCGGTCGAGCACCACCACCAGCTCGGTTTCGCCGTTGGCCGTCTGGCCATCCAGATGCAACGGCAGCATGCGGCCGTCGGCGCCGAACAGCGCCAGCTTCACCGGAATCGGCAGCGGCGGCTTGGGCTGCTGCTGGCTCGTGTGCTGCGTCAGCGTGAGCACGTATTCGCGGCGCGTGGCGTCGTAGTCGCCGTGCGCCTTGACGTGCGGCGTGCCGGCCTGGCCGTACCAGGCGAGGTACGGCGTGAGATCGACGCCGTTGGCCTCGCCCAGCGCGGCGAGGAAATCCTCGATGGTGGCGGCGCGGCCGTCGTTGCGCGCGAAGTACAGGTCGGTGCCGCGGCGGAAGCCCGCGGCGTCCAGCCGCCCGGCCAGCATGCGCACCAGCTCGGCGCCCTTTTCGTACACCGTGGCGGTGTAGAAGTTGTTGATCTCGCGGTATTCGGCGGGGCGCACCGGGTGGGCGAGCGGACCGGCGTCCTCGGGGAACTGCGCGCGGCGCAGCAGGGCCACGTCCTCGATGCGCTTCAGCGGCGCCGAGTTCATGTCGGCCGAGAAGCTCTGCTCGCGGAACACGGTGAAGCCTTCCTTGAGGCTCAGCTGGAACCAGTCG
>DATEKS010000112.1:0-5774 GCA_035277325.1 Rhodanobacter sp. | reverse complement strand
GTCTGGGCAGCGGCGGCGCCGGCCACCAGCGCGGCGACGGCGAACGGGGTCAGGATGCGGCGGAGAAAGCTCATCGTGGTCTACGGTCCGAAATAGGTTGCAACACGGCGCCGGCGGACGCCGTCAAGGGATAAAACATCGCTCAGTCTACCGCGACCTGCGGCCGCGGCAGCCCCATGCCTTCGATGCGGGCGGTCACCTGGTCGGCACGATCCACGCCGTCCAGCGGTCCCACCCGCACGCGGCGGATGGTGCGGCCGTTGACCTGAACCTCCTCCACCCGCACCGGCGCGAAGTTGGCCTGGCGCAGTTGCGCGGCCACCCGCTCGGCATTCGCCGGATCGGAGAACGCACCCACCTGCAGGTAGATGCCCGGCGATCCGGCCCCGGCTGTGACCGTGCGCGGCGCCGGCGGTTCCCCGCCGGCGGTGGACGGGTCGATGCCCTGCACCTCGACCAGGCCGGTGCCCTTGGGCCAGATGCCGATGCGCACCGCGGCGGCGTAGGACAGGTCGATGATGCGGTTCTCGTGGAACGGGCCGCGGTCGTTGACGCGCACGATCACGCTCTTGCCGTTCGCGAGGTTGGTCACCCGCGCGTAGCTCGGCAAGGGCAGCACCTTGCTCGCGGCGGTGAACTTGTACATGTCGTAGTCCTCGAGGCTCGAGGTCTTGTAGCCATGGAACTTGTTGCCGTAGAACGAGGCGATGCCGCGCTCGTCGTAGCCGCGCGCGCTGGGCAGCACGCGGTAGCTCTGTCCCAGCACGCTGTAGGGCGACTTGTTGCCGTACAGCGAACGCGGCTCCACCTTCGGCACCGGCTCGGGCAGCGTGGCGATGAAGGCCGGCGGCGCGCCGGTGGGCGAGCTGTCGGTCTTGTCGCCGTAGCGGCGGTCCTGCGGCAGGCTGGTGTCGTCGCGGTGGAACCAGCCGTGGTGCGCCTCGCCGCCCGCGGTCGCTGCTCCACCCGCTGCGGGCCGCGTGGCATGGCGACCGCCGCAGGCGGTCAGCGCCAGGGCTGCCGCCAGCAGCGACAGGCCGCGCAGCAACCTCATTGCGCGCTGTCCGCGCTGTGCACGCCATCCATGATCGCCTGCGCCAGCTGGTGCACCGCCAGCGCGTACATCGGACTGCGGTTGTAGGTGGTGATCACCCGGAAGTTGTTGAAGGTGAACCACTGCTCCGGCCCTCCCAGGCCATCGAGCGCCAGCAGGCTGGTCGGCTCGCCCGGGTTCAGGTGCTGGAACGGCGCATAGCCCCAGGCTTCCAGTTGTTCCAGCGGCCACTGCGGCTTGGCCTGCCAGTCGCCCAGCGGCTTAGCCGCGCCATCCGGCTGCGCGCGCGCCGCCACCGGGCCGCCGGCGACCCAGCCGTGCTTCGCGAAGTAGTTCGCCACGCTGGCGAGGATGTCGGGCAGCGAATTCACCAGGTCGATGCGGCCGTCGCCGTCCTGGTCCACCGCGAAGTCGCGGATGCTGTCGGGCATGAACTGGCCCCAGCCCTGCGCGCCGGCGTAGGAGCCGGTGAGGGTGTCCAGCGGGCCGGCGAGGTGGTTGTCCGGCAATTCCAGCAGGGTCTTCAGCTGCTGGCGGAAGTAAGGCGCGCGCTTCGGGTAATAGAACCCCAGCGTCACCAGCGCATCGAGCACCTTGTACTTGCCGGTGATGCGCCCGTAGAACGTCTCCACGCCGATGATCGCCACGATGTACTGCGGTTCCACGCCGTACTGCTTGCCGATGCCTTCCAGCAGCGCGCGATTCGCGCGGTAGAACGCCACGCCGTCGTCGATGCGCTTCTGGGTGAGGAAGATCGGCCGGTACACGCTCCACGGCTTCGACTCGGCCGGGCGGTTCATCGCATCAAGGATGCCCTGCTGCATCTTCGCCTGGTCGAGCAGCGCGTTCAGCGCCGCCGGATCCTTGCCGGTGTCGCGCGCCACCTCCTGCACCAGCGCGGATTGGCCGGGATGCGTGTCGGCCAATACCGGCAACGACGCGACGATCAACAGCAGGGCAAGCGGAAACAGGCTGCGGACACGGCGCGGCGCGGCATTCACGGGCATGGCTATCGACTTCGGCAACGACTGCATCGAAGCGTAACACGCACTTCGGCGCAAACCGCGGCGCGCACGGGCCGTGCGGGTGGCGCGGATTCAGTCGTGCCGCTTGCGGTGCGCGTGGATCGACATGAGCATGCCGAAGCCGGTCAGCAGGGTCACCGCCGAGGTGCCGCCGTAGCTCACCATCGGCATCGGCACGCCGACCACCGGCAGCATGCCGGAGACCATGCCGCCGTTGACGAACACGTAGACGAACAGGCTCATGCCGATCGCGCCGGCGAGCAGGCGCGAGTAGGTCTCGCGCGCCTCCATCGCGATCCACAGGCAGCGGCCGATGATGAAGACGTACAGCGCCACCATCAGGCACACGCCGACCAGGCCGAACTCCTCGGAGAACACCGCGAAGATGAAGTCGGTGGTGTGCTCGGGCAGGAAGTCCAGCCGCGACTGCGAACTGTGCATCCAGCCCTTGCCGAACACGCCGCCGGAGCCCACCGCGATCTGCGACTGGATGATGTGCCAGCCGTTGCCGAGCGGATCGGACTCCGGATTGAGCAGGGTCAGCACGCGCTCGCGCTGGTACTGGTGCATGAAATGCCAGGCCACCGGCACCATCGCGCCGGCGCCGGCCAGCAGCACGCCGATGCGCCACCACGCCATGCCGGAGAGGAACAGCGCGAACGCGCCGGCCGCCGCCACCAGCAGCGCCGTACCCAGGTCCGGCTGCTTGGCGATCAGCGCGGCGGGGATCGCGATCAGCACGCCCACCACCGCGATGTCCTTCCAGCCCGGCGGCAACTGGCGTGGGTGCAGGTACCAGGCCGCCATCATCGGCATCGTGAGCTTGACCAGCTCGGAGGGCTGGAAGCGCATCACGCCCAGGTTGAGCCAGCGGTCGGCGCCGCGGCCCTCGCCCAGCACCGCCACCACGACCAGCAACAGGACGCTGCCGGCGTACAGCCACGGCGTCCAGTTGCGCAGGGCCGACGGCGGTATGCGCGAGATCAGCAGCAGCAGCGCGAAGCCCAGCACGAAGCGCGCGGCCTGGCCACCGACCAGGGCGAGGCTGCCATCGGCGGCGCTGTACAGCGTGGCCAGTCCCGCCAACGCCAGCAACAGCAGGCCCGCGGCCAGCGGCAGGTCGATCCGTGGCCGGGTCAGCACGCGGCGCAGCAGGCGCCGCATCCGCACATGCAGCAGCTCGATCATGGCGGCGTCTCCTGCGTCGCCGCCACGGCCGGCTGGTCCTCTCCGGCCGGCGTGGCTGGCGGGGTGCCCGGGGGCAGCGGTACGCCTCCCGGAGGCAGCGGCGTATCCGGCGGCGCGTCCGGCTGGGTGGCCAGCCAGGCGTCGAGGATCTTGCGCGCGATCGGACCTGCCGAGGAGGCGCCCCAGGCGCCCTCCTCCAGCACCACCGCCACCGCGATGCGCGGGTTGTCCGCCGGCGCGAACATCTCGAACCAGGCGCGGTGCCGGCTGGCGAGGTAGGCGAGGTTCTTGTTCTCGTTGTAGGCGTCGCTGCGGCGCGAATAGCGCTCGGCGGTGCCGCTCTTGCCCGCGATGATGTACGGGAAGCCCTTGCCCAGCCCGTAGGCGGTGCCGCGCGGCTCGTTCACCACCATCTGCATGCCCTGCTCCACCGCCTGCCAATTGCCCTGGCTGGTGATCAGCGAGGGGCCGCTGGGCGGATTGGCCAGCGGGATCTTCGGCCGGTCCACGCCGGCCTGGGTGGCCATCACCAGCCGCGGCGCGTAAGGCGTGCCGCGTCCGGCGAGGGTGGCCAGCGCATGCGCCAGCTGCAGCGGGGTCACCGCCCAGTAGCCCTGGCCGATGCCGGCGATCACCGTCTCGCCCGGATACCACGGCTGCTTGTAGCGTCTGGCCTTCCATTCGCGCGAAGGCAGGATGCCGCTGGCCTCGCCGTCGAGGTCGATGCCGGTGGGCTTGCCGAAACCGAACCTGCCCATCCATGCGCTGAAGCGGTCGATGCCCATGTCCAGCGCCAGCTTGTAGAAGTAGGTGTTCACCGACATCTCGATGGCCGACATCAGGTTCACCACGCCGACGCCGCCACGCACGTCGTCGCGGTAGCCGCGCGACTGGCCGGGAATGTAGAACGTGCCGGTGGAGAGCACCGTGTCCTGCGGCGTGCGCAGGCCCAGCTCCAGCCCGCCCAGGCCCACGAACGGTTTCACCGTGGAGCCGGGCGGGTACACGCCGCGCAGCGCGCGGTTCAGCAGCGGCTTGTCCGGCGCGCTGGTCAGCGCGTTGTAGTCGGCATGGCTGATGCCGTCGACGAACAGGTTGGGATCGAAGGTCGGCACGCTGACCATCGCCAGCACCTGGCCGTTGCGCGGGTCGATCGCCACCGCCGCGCCGGGCTTGCCGTCGAAGGCGGCCTCCGCGGCCTTCTGGATGCGCGCGTCGATGCTGAGGTAGATGTTCCTGCCGGGCGTGGCCGGGTGCGTCTGCAGCACGCGCTGGGTACGGCCGTCCGCGTTCACCTCGACCAGCTCGTAGCCCGGCGTGCCGTGCAGCACGTCCTCGTAGGAACGCTCGATGCCGATCCGGCCCACATGGGTGGTGCCCTTGTAGCGCGACGGATCGAGCCGCTCGAGGTCGTCCGCATCGATGCGCGAGACGTAGCCGATCACGTGTGCGAACAGCCCGCCGAACGGATAGCGGCGGTTGAGGTAGGGCACCACGTCCACGCCGGGGAAACGCCAGCGGTTCACCGCGAAGCGGTCGATCTCGTCCTCGGTGAGGCGCAGCTTCAGCGGCACGCTCTCGAAGCGGCGGCTCTGCTTCAGCTGCTTGTGGAACGCGTCGAGGTCGTCCTGGCCGAGCGGGATCACCCGGCCCAGCTGCGCCAGCATCGCGTTCATGTCCTTGACCTGCTCGGGCACCACCTCGAGCCGGAACGCGGGCACGTTGTTGGCCAGCAGCACGCCGTTGCGGTCGTAGATCAGGCCGCGCGCCGGCGGGATCGGCAGCGGCTTGACGCGGTTGTTCTCCGAGCGCGTGGCGAACTCGTCGTAGCGCTCCACCTGCAGGACCACGTAGCGGGCGATCAGCCCGGCCAGCCCCAGCAGGATCAGCACGAAGCCGGCCAGCGCGCGGCGGCGGAACAGCTCGCCTTCGCTGCGTGCATCCTTGATCGCGCGTCGCAGCTTCATGTCACCGGTTCATGCCTCATTGGATCATGACTTATTGAATCCGCAGCCGCGCGCGCAGGTCGTCCAGCAGCAGGAACAGGAACGGCCACAGCGCGGCGCCCACGAACGGGGCGATCCACCAGCTCGCCGGCGGCACCGGGGCGCCGGACAGCACCCGCACCACCAGCAGCAGGATGCGGTCGTTCAGCAGCAGCGCCAGCACCGCCAGCGTCTGCTGCCACATCGGGAAGAAGCGCAGCCGCGAGCGGAAGCGCAGCACGATGAACACCAGTGCGGTGAGGCGCAGCGCCTGCTCGCCCAGCAGCACGCCGTCGAACAGGTCGGCGCCCAAGCCGAGCAGGAAGGCCAGGCCCAGGCTGACGCGATCCTCCGACTCCAGCGCCCAGTACAGCAGCACCAGCGCGGGCCAGTACGGCTTGAACGGTTCCAGTACCGCCGGCAGCGGCACCAGCATCGACAGCAGCGCGAACACCAGCGTGCCGATGAACCACCACAGGGACAGGCGCTGGCGGTTCATGGCGTGCTCCCGGCCGTGGCGGG
>DATEKS010000111.1:0-3429 GCA_035277325.1 Rhodanobacter sp. | reverse complement strand
GATCAGCACGTCCTCGCCGATCAGGTCGAACTCCAGCGCGCAGTGCGCGGCGTTGCCGTAGGGGTCGAAGAAGGCGGCCAGCTCGGACGGGATCTGGTCCGGGATCGGCCACAGGTTCGAGGCCGGCATGGTCATGTATTCGGCGAACGCGCCGTTGCGGTTCACGCCGATGCCCACGGTGTTAGGACACAGGTGCTGGCGGCCGGCGCGGCAGTTGCGGCAGTGGCCGCACACGATGTGGCCTTCGGCCGAGACGCGGTCGCCGAGCTTGTAGCCGGTCACGCCGGGGCCGATCTCCACGATGCGGCCGACGAACTCGTGGCCGATGGTCAGGCCGGGCTTGATGGTGCGCTGGCTCCACTCGTCCCACTTGTAGATGTGCAGGTCGGTGCCGCAGATCGCGGTCTTTTCCAGCTTGATCAGCACCTCGTTCGGGCCGACCTCGGGCACCGGCACCTCTTCCATCCAGATGCCCTGTTCGGGCTTGCGCTTGACCAGGGCTTTCATCGTCTGCGGCATGGGATTTCCAGTGGCTGGCCCGCGGCGCGGGCGGCGAAGTCCGACATTATACGGCGCCGGCCCGTGGATCGCCTTCGCGCGATGCGCTGTTGTCGGTGCGGCGGCTTACGTTTAAGTTCACGGTGGCGACGGTCGCGTGGCGGGAGAAGCGTATGCGTGTGCAGGCGTTGGTGCGGACGATGACCGGGGCAGCCTGGGCCGAAACGTGGCGGCGTTTCGACCGAGGCAGACTGCCTGCCTTGATGCTGCTGGCCGCCGCCTTGGCGGTGTTGCCGACGGCATCGCGTGCAGCAGTGCCGCTGCAGTTCCGCATCACCGAAGGGCAGATCCAGAACGCGTTCTACCAGGACGGCGACATCGCGGCCCATCTGCTGCTCAGCTCCGGCGCCCAGCCGCGCATCCTCGTGGCGTTTCCGGCCGGCAACAGCGGCACGGGTGTGTGGTTCGAGCCGGTCGCCAAGCCGGTGCAATGGACGCTGGGCAAGGTGCAGGGACAACGCCGCACGATCGACGGCCATGCCTGGAACGGCATCGAGGCCGACGCCACGGTGACGGCCGATCGGCTGGTGGTGAAGGATGCGGTGCTGAGCAGCATCCGCGTGCTGCGCGACTACCAGCTGGAACAGCACTATCCGGACCAGGTCGCCGCCACGCCGCAGTTGTCCGGGCGTTCCGTCCGCTGGCAGCGTCAGCGGCTGGATGGCGCACCCGGTTATGCGCTTACCCTGAGCACGGACAACGGCCGCTTCGTGCGCGAGGACGGGCGCATCGTGCTGCGGCCGGATCGCGCCGGCACGGCGATCCATCTGCACATCGCGGCGAGCACCGGCGAGCCGCCGCTGACGCCGCTCGCGCATCTGCTCGATGCGCAGGCGCAGCCCGACACCCGCAGCCAGGACGTGCTGCGCTTCCTCAGCTACCGGCAGAAGTTCCTCGCCGGTTCCTGGCGCTTCGACACGTATTTCGGCCGCGACACCCTGATGTCGCTGCGCCTGCTGATGCCGGTGCTGCAGCCGGACGCGATCGATGCCGGCATCGGCTCGGTGCTGGCGCGGCTGTCGCCAGAGGGCGAGGTGGCGCACGAGGAGGGCATCGGCGAGTTCGCGGTGCTGCAGCACCTCAAGGACAGCGGCAAGCCGTCGGCGGCGCCGATCTACGACTACACGATGATCGACGGCAATTACATGCTGGCGCCGGTCGCCGCTGCATGGCTGCTGGACGACGCGCGTGGCCGCGCCGATGCGCGCGCGTTCCTCGCCAGTAGCGTCGAAGGCCGGCGTCGGGGCGATGCGCTGGTGCGCAACCTGCTGTTCGTCGCCGCCCGCAGCATGGCCTTCGCGCGGCAGCCGGTGTACTCGAACCTGATTGCACTCAAGCCCGGCAGCCAGGTCGGTCAGTGGCGCGACAGCAACGAGGGCATCGGCCGCGGCCGCTACCCCTACGACGTCAACGTGGTCTGGGTGCCGGCGGCCTTGCGCGCCATCGGCCGCTTCCTCGATGCCGGCCTGCTGGACGACTACACCACGCCCGCCCAGCGCGAGCGGCTGCATGCGGCGGTCGTGGGTGCAGGCGTGTGGGAGAGCAAGGCGCCCGCGCTGTTCGACGTGCGCCTGGACGCGCAGCGCGCGGCAGCGCAGGTGCGCGCCTATGCGGCGAAAGTCGGCGTGGGCGATGCTGCCGCGCTGGCCTCCCTGGACGGGAAGCCGCTGGAGTTTCCCGCCATCTCGCTGGATGCGCAGGGCCATCCCGTGCCGGTGCTGCATACGGACGTGGGCTTCCAGCTGTTGTTCGGCAAGCCGAGCGCGGCGTCGCTGGATCGCCTGGTGGGCGATGTCGCACGACCGTTCCCGGCGGGGCTGATGACCGGCATCGGCATGGTGGTGGCGAATCCCGCCTATGCCGATCGGGAGGTATGGCCGCGCTTCGGCAACCAGGCCTACCACGGCACCGTGGTGTGGTCCTGGCAGCAGGCCGTGATGGCCGCCGGCCTCAGGCGCCAGCTGGCCCGCGACGACCTGCCGCCCGCCACCCGCACGCTGCTGGGCAAGGCGCAGACCGGCCTGTGGCAAGCGATCTGCGCGGCGAGTGCGGTGCGCAACTCGGAGTTGTGGTCCTGGTCGTATGCGGATGGCCGCTACCGCATCGAACCCTTCGGGGCGGAAGGGGCGCATGAGGACGAGTCCAACGCCGCCCAGCTGTGGAGCACGGTGTATTTGGCCTTGCCGCCACCGGCCGGGCAGGGCGGGGGCGCCTGCCACTGAAACAGGCCATGCGCGGAAGGCGGCAGTGCAGCGGAAGCACCGTGCGGCGAATCCCCGATCACGCGGACAACTTGCTGAAGGAGATGGGCGAGCCGGTGGGCTGAGTTTCGCCCGCGTCGCGCGAAGGGCCGCTTCCGGATGCCCCTTCGTTTTTCGGCACGCGGTTCTATCCACAGCGAATGTGGATACGCACTGGACAAGCGTGTGGACAAGTCGCGTTCGCAGCGTCGCAACAAGCACTTGTCACGCATTGGCGAAATTTTGCGCAGGCGCGCTTGGGTTACCCTTGCGCCCCTGCGCCAACGCCGATCCACATGAGCCTCGATACCCGTCCCCTCGCGATCTTCCTGATGGGCCCCACGGCTTCGGGCAAGACCGCGCTCGCCTGCGAGCTGGCGGACCGGTTCCCGCTGGAGCTGGTCAGCGTGGACTCGGCGCTGGTCTATCGCGGCCTCGACATCGGCGCGGCGAAACCGGATGCGGCCACGCTGGCACGCTGGCCGCATGCGCTGGTCGACATCCGCGATCCGGCGCAGCCGTATTCCGCGGCGGAGTTCCGCGAGGGTGCGCTGGCGGCGATGCGGGTGATCACGGCACGGGGCAGGGTGCCGCTGCTGGTGGGCGGCACCGGGCTGTATTTCCGTGCGCT
>DATEKS010000110.1:0-32643 GCA_035277325.1 Rhodanobacter sp. | reverse complement strand
TCATGTGCAGGCGACCATCCTCGGCCTCGGCATGCGACTCCACCTGTCCTGCACGGGTCTGCGCCAGCGCCTCGTGCAAGGTGCGGAACAGGAAGTCGTGCACCAACCGCTGCTCGCGGAAGCGCACCTCGTGCTTGGCTGGGTGCACGTTCACGTCGACGCCGGCGGGATCGAGCTCCAGGTACAGCACGAAAGCCGGATGGCGGCCATGGAACAGCACGTCGGCATAGGCCTGGCGCACCGCATGAGCCACCACGCGGTCACGCACCAGCCGGCCGTTGACGTAGAAATACTGCTGGTCGGCCTGACTGCGCGAGGCGGTGGGCAAGCCCACCCAGCCGGAAAGACGCATGCCCGCGGCGGCATGATCCACGCGCAGGCTCTGCCCAGGGAAATCCTCGCCCAGCACCTCGGCCACACGTTGCAGCTGCGCCTGCTCGTCGCGCGCAGCCTTCCAGATGCGCACCGGCTTGCCGTTGTGGGCGAGCCGGAATTCCACCCCGCCACGCGCCAGCGCCAGCGACTTCAGCAAGTCGTCGATGTGGGCGAATTCGGTACGCTCGGCGCGCATGAACTTCTTGCGCGCGGGCACGTTGTAGAACAGGTCGCGCACTTCCACGCTGGTGCCCGACGGATGCTGCGCGGGCCGCGCCGCCTGCAGCTTGCCGCCGTCCACCTCGATGCGGAATGCAGCCTCGGCGTCGCGCTGGCGCGAGGTGAGCGCGAAACGCGCCACCGAGGACACCGAGGCCAGCGCCTCGCCGCGGAAGCCCATGCTGGCGACGTGCTCCAGGTCGTCGAAGCTGCCGATCTTGCTGGTGGCATGCGAGGCCACCGCCAGCGGCAGCTCGTCCGGCGCGATGCCGCCGCCGTCGTCGCGCACGCGGATCAGCCGTGCACCGCCCTGCTCGATGTCGACCTCGATACGCGATGCGCCGGCGTCGAGGCTGTTCTCGACCAGCTCCTTGACCACGGACGAGGGGCGCTCGATCACCTCGCCGGCGGCGATCTGGTTGATGAGCTCAGGGGGCAGCGGACGGATGACGGGCATCCGCGCACTTTAGCATTCGCGCGGGATCAGCCGGCCGGAATGGCGAGCATGGTGCCGGTACGCACCACATTGCCGTCGATGTGGTTCGCGCTCTTCAGCGCGCTGACACTGATGCCGTACTGCCGCGCGATGCTGCCCAGGCTCTCGCCCTCGCCCACGCGGTGCAGGTCGCGCACGTTGGCGTCGGCCGTGGCCGGGCCGTCATCGGCCGGCGGCTGGGCCGCGGCAAGCTCGGTGCCGTTGCGGCGTGCGGCCTGCGCCGCAAACCAGGTACCTGGCGGTGGGGTGGATTCGAAATAATTCTTGACGCCACCCATCACCGCCTCGGCCAGCGCCTTCTGGTGGCCGGGATCGCGCAGCTTGCGCTCCTCGGCCGGATTGCTGATGAAGGCAGTCTCGACCAGGATCGAGGGTACGTCGGGCGAACGCAGCACCACGAAGTTCGCGCGCTCCACGTAGCCGCGGTGGGTGGGGCCGAGCTGCGCCAGCGCCTTCAGCACGTTGCCGGCGACGGTGTCGCTGGCCTGCACCGCCCAGCCCTGCTGCATGTCCAGCAGCACCTTGGCGAGACCGTCGCTCTTGTCGTCCAGCGACACGCCGCCGATCAGGTCGGAGCTGTTCTCGCGATCGGCCAGCATGCGCGCCGCCACCGAGCTCTTGCCGCGCGAGGACAGCACCCACACCGAGGAACCGCGCGCGTCGCCGCTGGTGAAGGCATCGGCGTGGATGGAGACGAACAGGTCGGCGTCGTGCTCGCGCGCGATCTGGTAGCGGCGCGCCAGCGGAATGAAGTAGTCGCCGTCGCGGGTGAGGATGGCCTTCATGCCCGGCTGCTTGTTGATCTGCGCGGCGAGGTCGCGCGCCACCGCGAGGGTGACGTTCTTCTCCAGTGTGCCGTCCGGGCCATGCGAGCCTGGATCCTTGCCACCGTGGCCGGCATCGATGCACACCACCACTTTGCGCTGGCCGTCCAGCAGCTCGGCGGCCTGCTCGGTGATCTGGCGGCTCATGCCGATGGCCTTGCCGCCGTGGCGCCCGTTCACCGTCGCGACGGCGGGCGGTGGTGCGACGACCGGTGCCATGGCCGGCTTCGCGGCGACGACCGATGCGGCGGCAACCGTGTCCGTGCCGTTGCCCGGCAGCAGGTCCAGCACCAGCCGGTAATGGTCGCCCTGGGCCGGCGCGAGCACGAAGCTGCGCACCTGGCTTCCGGCGGTCATCTTCGCGGTGAGTTGCAGGTGGCCGCCCTGCCGGTCCTGGCTCATGCCGCGGTACCGACCCTGCGCGGCGGGATCGGCGTAGCCCGCCGCGAGCTTGCCGCGCGCGAGCTCTACCACCACCCGGTCGTCCTGGCGATCGATGCGGTAATCCGGCTTGCCGTCGAGGTCGAATACCAGCCGGGTGTGGCTGGCATCGGCCCAGACGCGCACGGCCGTCACATCGGCCGCGCGCGCACCGCCCGGCGTCAGCGCAAACGCCAGCGCGACGACAAGCACCCCACCCAAGTTGTTCAGGTATCCCCGCATGAGGCGCATTGAATCGCAGGCATCGGTGGAATGCAAGAAGTTTTCCCTTGAATATCCATAACCTGCGTACCATTCATCAGCCCGTGTCTAGCTATGGGCTGCAAATGGCGTTTGCCCGGTGCGCGCAAAGACGCCGGTCCATCGGCCGACCACCCACATTTCTCGAAGGAAAACCGCGATTTGCGCGAAGACTCAGCGCAGGCGCCGTTGCAGTTCCCGCCCGCGCGCGGTATGTGCCTGCAAGCGCGCCTCCCGGCCGCCGTCCGCGTAAGCGAGGTGCAGGGTGAGGTCAGGCGCCGGCAAGGCGCCGCGGCCGCGCTCGGGCCATTCCACCAGCACCAGCGCGGCCGGGTCGGCCAGCGCGTCCAGGCCCAGCCATTCGAGTTCGCCGGGATCGGCGATGCGGTACAGGTCCAGATGCCAGGCCGGTCGTCCCTGCGCCTCGTAGCCCTCGATCAGGCTGTAGGTCGGGCTCTTGATGCGCTCGCCCACCGCAAGCGCACTCAGCAGCGCACGGGTGAACGTGGTCTTGCCCGCGCCGAGTTCGCCATGCAGGTAAATCACCATGCCGCTGCCGTCCAGCGCCGCGGCGAAGCGGCGGCCCAGCGCGTGGGTGGCGGCCTCGTCGGCCAAGGTCCAGGTCTGCTCAGTCATCGCCGAGTCCATTTCCCAGCGCGCGCAGCGGCGCCAGCAGGTCGCTGGCCAACAGGCCGCGCTCGCCCTGTCGCGCGGCACGATCGCCCGCACGTGCATGCAGGCCCGTGCCGAGACAGGCCGCCTGCCATGCCTCGCAGCCCTGCGCCAGCAAGGCGGCGATGACGCCGGTGAGCAGGTCGCCCATGCCACCCGTGGCCATGCCGGGGTTGCCCCACGGGCAGACGTCCAGACGTCCATCCGGCGATGCGACCAGGCTGCCCGCGCCTTTCAGCACCACCACGGCATGGTGGCGCTCCGCCAGCGAGCGGGCGGCGGCGAAGCGATCCGCCTCCACCTCGGCCACCGAGCAGCCGAGCAGTCGCGCCGCCTCGCCGGGATGTGGCGTCAGCACGGCCGGCTGCGTGAAGCGGCGCGGCTCGCGTGCCAGCAGGTTCAAGCCGTCGGCGTCGAGCACCAGCGGCTTGCCGCTGTCCAGCGCGGTGAGCCACAAGGCATGGCTCCACGCGCCCTGCCCCAGGCCCGGGCCGAGCGCGAGCACGCTGGCGCGGACCAGCAGCGGCTCCAGCGCCTGCGGGCCGTCCACGCCGTGCGCCATCAACTCCGGACGCGCGGCATTCAGGGCGGACAGATGCTCCGCGCGCGTGGCCACGCTGACCAGGCCGGCGCCGGCGCGCAATGCGGCCTCACCGCACAGGCGGATGGCGCCGGCCATGCCGTGTCCACCGCCGATCGCCAGCACGTGGCCGTTCGCGCCCTTGTGCGCATCGCGCGGACGCGATGGCAACTGCGCGGCTTGCAGCAGATGCGCATCGGGCATCGCTCCCTGCCACAGCGACTCGGGCAGGCCCAGCACATCGAGCTCCAGCGTGCCCACATGCGCCGCGGCATGACCGGTGTGCAGGCCGCGCTTGGCGGCGATGAAACTCACCGTGACGTCGGCACGGATCGCCACACCCGGCACGCTGCCGGTATCGGCATCCAGTCCCGAGGGCACATCCAGTGCCAGCACCGGCGCGCCACTCGCATGGATCGCTTCGATCAGTGCCGCCACCGACGGCTCCGGCGCGCGGCGCAAGCCCGTGCCGTACAGCGCATCGACATGGACGTCAGCCTCGGACAAGGCATCGCCAGCCTGCCACAGCCGCACGGCGCCGCCGACGTCCTTCCACGCCTGCCGCGCCAAGCCGGCATCGCCGCCCGACGCATCGCCCAGCGCGAGCACGTCCACATGCAAGCCTGCCTCGCGTGCCAGCGCGGCAAGCAGGAAGCCATCGCCACCGTTGTTGCCCGGCCCGCAATGCACCGCGATGCGCCGCGCCTGCGGCCAGTGCCGGCGCAGGCTGGACAGCGCCGCCCATGCCGCGCGACGCATCAGCTCGAAACCCGGCACGCTCAGCACCTCGATCGCGCGCCGATCCAATGCACGCACTTGGGCGACGGTGTAGAGCTCGTGGCGGCGGGATGGGTTGGGCATGCACGATTATAGGCATGCCACTCGCACCACCCGCCTACAATGTGCGCATGTCC
Source organism: Rhodanobacter sp. (assembly GCA_035277325.1). GTDB lineage: Bacteria > Pseudomonadota > Gammaproteobacteria > Xanthomonadales > Rhodanobacteraceae > Rhodanobacter_A. Next base: position 27,882 of record DATEKS010000110.1, on the reverse strand, counting down.
ACCAGCACCGCCATCGACTACGCCACCCTCGCCCGCGACATCAAACAGTGGGCACGCGAACTGGGCTTCGCCGATGCCGGCATCAGTGGCGTAACGCTGGACGAGGACGAGCGACACCTGGAGGCCTACCTCGCGGCTGGCCATCACGGCGAGATGGACTACATGGCGCGCCACGGCGCGAAACGCGCGCGGCCGGCCGAACTGGAACCGGGCACGCAGCGGGTGATCTCGGTGCGCATGGACTACGTGCCGCCCGGTACGCGCAATGCCTGGGACGTGATCCGCGACAGCGAGGCCGGCTACGTGTCGCGCTACGCGCTGGGCCGCGACTACCACAAGCTCATGCGCAACCGCCTGCAGAGGCTGGCCGAGCGCATCCACGGCGTGGTCGGCGACTTCGGCTACCGCGCCTACGTCGACTCCGCGCCTGTGCTGGAGAAGGCGCTGGCGCGCAACGCGGGACTAGGCTGGATCGGCAAGCACACCGTGCTGATCAACCGCCGCGCCGGCTCGTACTTCTTCCTCGGGGAGCTGTACACCGACCTGCCGCTGCCGGTGGACGAACCCGCCAGCGCGCACTGCGGCTCCTGCCGCCGCTGCATCGACATCTGCCCCACCCAGGCGATCATCGCGCCTTACAGGCTCGATGCGCGCCGCTGCATTTCCTACCTCACGATCGAACTCAAGGGCTCGATCCCCGACGAACTGCGCGCACCGATGGGCAACCGCATCTTCGGCTGCGACGACTGCCAGCTGGTCTGCCCCTGGAACAAGTTCGCGCAGGATGCCGCCGAACCGGACTTCGCGCCGCGCCACAGCCTCGACGGCGCGAAGCTGGTCGAACTGTTCGCCTGGAGCGAGGAAGAATTCCTGAGGCGCACCGAAGGCATGGCGATCCGCCGCACCGGCTACGAGGGCTGGCTGCGCAACATCGCGGTGGCACTGGGCAATGCGCCGAAATCGGCGATGGTGCGCGACGCACTCAACGCCCGCGCCGACCACCCTTCGGCCATCGTGCGCGAGCACGTCGCCTGGGCGCTGGCGCGGCAGGCAGGCTGAGAGCCTCAGCCCTGTGTGGCCGGTATCCCGAACACCTGGCGCAGGTAGGTCACATAGGCCTCGTCCTCGCACATGTTCTTGCCCGGCGAGTCGCTGAGCTTGGCCACCGGCTGGCCATTGCAGCGGACCATCTTGATCACGATGTTGAGCGGCACCGGCCCGGTGTCGTTGCTGAGGTTGGTGCCCACGCCGAAGGCGAGCAGGCAGCGGCCGCGGAAGTGCTCGTAGAGCTGCATCACCTTGGGAATGTCCAGGCCATCGCTGAACACCAGCACCTTGCTGCGCGGATCGACGCGGTTGGCGCGGTAGTGCGCCAGCATGCGCTCGCCCCAGTCGAACGGGTCGCCGGAATCATGGCGGGCGCCGTCGAACAGCTTGCAGAAGTACATGTCGAAGTCGCGCAGGAAGGCGTCCAGGCCGTACACGTCGGACAGCGCGATGCCGAGGTCGCCGCGGTACTCCTTCGCCCAGGCCTCCAACGCCGCCACCTGCGAATCGCGTAGGCGCGGCCCCAGCGCCTGGTGGGCCTGCAGATACTCGTGCGCCAGCGTGCCCAGCGGAGTAAGGCCCAGCTTCCACGCGTACCACACGTTGCTGGTACCGGCGAGCTGGCTGCCGAGGCCGTCGCGCAGGGCGACCAGCACCTCCTCGTGCCAGACCCGCGAGAAGCGTCGGCGCGTACCGTAGTCGGCGATGCGGCAGTGCTCGTAGCCAGCCGTGCCATGCAGCAACCCGATCTTGGCCTGCAGGCGGCGCCGGCCCTCGGCCAGATCGTGGTCCGGCTGCGTGTTGCGGAAGTACACCTCGTTGACGATGGCCAGCAGCGGCACCTCGAACAGGATGGTGTGCAGCCAGGGCCCCTTGATGCGGATCTCGATCTCGCCGTTGCCCGCTTCCGCCGGCGCGATCGTCACGTACTTCGCGTTGAGCTGGAACAGCCCCAGAAAATCCACGAAGTCGCTCTTGATGAAGCGCATCGCACGCAGGTAGTCCAGCTCCTCCGCGCTGAAGTGCAGCGTGCACAGCGCCGCCAGTTCGCCACGGATCTCGTCGATGTACGGCACCAGGTCGATGCCGGGGGTGCGGCACTTGAAGCGGTACTCAACCTGCGCAGCCGGGTAATGGTGCAGCACCACCTGCATCATCGAGAACTTGTAGAGGTCGGTGTCCAGCAGCGATTCGATGATCATCCGTCGTCCGGTGCAGCAGCGGCGCACACCACGCCGGGTGATCGATTATCCATGCAGGCGCCGGATCGCGGGCATAAAAAATCCCGGTAGCCAGGGGAGTAGCTACCGGGATTCGTCAGGTCGGCGCGTCAAGAGGGGAGAGAGGGGCCGACCCCCCGACGGTGCGGTGTTCTGCCCCGTCTCCTGTCGCCTCACGGCGATACGTGATGCTTAGTGTAGCCGGTGCGGTGGAAGTTCAAGGAAACCGCTCGAAATGATTCAGTTTCCAGCCAGCCACACACCGCGGCTTTCCAAGACATGGGGACGGCGGCGCGCGATTACAATGCCGCGTCCCGAGGGAACCCCATGAAAACACTGCTGTGCTGCTGCCTGCTCTGGCTGTGCCTGCCGCTCTTCGCCCATGCGGCCGAGCTGCGCATCGACCTGGGCCAGGGCGCGAAGGTCTGGACCACCGCGCAACTGCTGGCCTGCGCCGACGCGGCCACGGTGACGATTGCGGACGACGTGGCCTTTCGCCGACGCATGACCTTCCGCGCCGTGCCGCTGCGCGCGCTGCTGCCCGGCCTGCGCCCGGACCAGCACCTGCAGTTCGTGGCCAAGGACGGCTTCGCCGCCGAGATTCCCGCCGACGCGATCCTCAACGCCCAAGGCGCCAAGGCCTGGCTGGCGGTGGAGGATCCCGCCCACCCCTGGCCGCCGTCGGCCGGCAACGGCAAGCACGCCGGCCCGTTCTACCTGGTGTGGACCGATCCGCGGGCCGCGCGCATCACTACAGAGGAATGGCCCTACCAGCTTGCGACGGTCCGTGCGCTGGCGGGCGTGGACACGCGCTTCCCCGCCATCGTGCCGGAAGCCCGGGCCGATGCGCAGGTGCAGCGCGGCTTCGCCGTATTCAAGCGCACCTGCTTCGCCTGCCACACGATGAACGGCGAAGGCGATGCGCGTCTGGGACCGGACCTCAACCTCCCGTACAACCCCACCGAATACCTGCGTGCCGACCTGCTGCGCGGCTTCATCCGCAACCCGCAATCGCTGCGAAGCTGGCCAAAGGCGAAGATGCAGGGCTTCCCCACCCAGCAGTCGCTGTCGGATGCCGACCTCGACGCGGTGCTGGCCTACCTGGACTACATGGCGAAGCACAAGCCGTGTATTGAAAAGTGTGCCCGAGGATCGCCGCACTTTTGAATTCACGATCAGGGCAGCAGGGCCTGCAGCGCCGCATCGCGCTTGGCCTTCGGCTCCCGCATCAGCTGCCGCACCTGCGCGTAGAACACCGGCCACCGTGCCCCGCTCTCGTGGAACAACACCGCGAAGGCCGGCTTCCACTGGTCGTACAGGCCGAACGGCAGCAGCCGCGCGTTGTTGATCGGCTTGGCCACCCAGGCGTCGTAGCGGTGGTCGTGCGGCCAGTGCACGTCCCGCCACTGCGCGTAACGCTGACGGAATGCGGCGATCTCGCGCTGCTTGCCCGCTTCCATCGCCTCGATGCCCACGCCGCTGGCATACAACGCCTTCAGGCGCTCGCGCAATCCCAGCACCAGTTTCGTGAAGCCATTGGCCATCGCCTGCGCATCATCGTTTCCCGGTGGCAGGCCGCGCGAGGCACGCCATTCGCGCAAGCCCTCGGTCTGCACGAAGGTGGCGAAGGATTCGTTGAACGCGGTGTCGCCCTTCGCATAGATCAGCTGGTGCGCCAGCTCGTGGAAGATCGTGCCGGCCAGCTCGTCGTCGTCCCAGCGCAGCATGCTGCTCAGGATGGGGTCGGCGAACCAGCCCAGCGTGGAATACGCCGGCACGCCGCCCACCCACACATCGTCGCCACGGCGCTGCATGCGCGCCGCGTCGGCCTCGGCCGCGGCCTCGCTGAACCAGCCGCGGTAGGCCACGCAGCCGGCAACGGGAAAACAGTGGCGCACCGCCTCCACCGAATAGCGCGGCGTGGCGAACACGTTCCACACCACGTAGGGCCGATGCAGGGCCACGTAGGTGGTGTAGCTGCGATTATCCGGCAGATCGAGATGGCGGCTGGCGAATTCGCGCGCGGCCAGCGCCAGCGACAGGCGCGCGGCCAGCTTGGGATCGGTGGCCGGGTCGCGCAGCAGCTTGCGCACCGGTTGCCGCTTGAACACCAGTTCGCCCTGTCCGTGCGCCGCCTGCGCGTAATAGCGGATGCTGCCGCAGGCGCACAGCACTAGACCCACCACCGCCAGCGCGATGAGTCTGGGCAGGTCTCGATGCAGGTTCGCCGGCCGCCGGATCATGCCGCCATGATGCCGCAGCGGCCGGCGGGATACTCAGGACTCAGTGATGATGATCGTCACGGTGGCCGCTCCAATGGCCATGGCCGCCACCGCTCGGATACCTGTGGCCACCGCCATGCCAGCCGCCACTGCGATAATGGCGATACCCGCCGCGGCTGTACCACACACCGCCGATCGTCACACCCGGCGCGTAGCAGCAGCCATACCAGCCGTCGTACCAGCCGTCATACCCGTACCAGCCCGGCGCCGCGTAGTAACCGTTGCCGTAATAGGCCGGACCGGCATACGGGGTGGCACGCACATAGCTGTAGCCCGGGTCGTAGTAGCAACCCGACAGCAGTGCAATCAAGGTTACGAGAATGAAACTGCTCAGCAGGCGTTTCATGGCACGGCCTCCATCGGAGACGATGGAGTCAGCCTGCGCCCGCCTGCTTGAACCGGCGCTGATGCCGGCACCGACCCTGATTCAGAAGCTCGGCCGCAACAGCGCACCCAGGAAATGCGGCAGCACCCGCGGGTTCACCAGCAAGGTGAACACGACACCGTAGGCAGCGCCCCACAGGTGCGCGCTGTGGTTGACGTTGCCCTGTCCGCGCCGGTCCATGTAGATCGAGTAGCCGGTGTAGAGCACCGCATAGACGATCGCGGGCATCGGCACCACGAACACGATGATGCGCTGCCACGGCGCCAGCAGGATGTAGCTGAACAGCACCGCCGACACTGCGCCCGAGGCGCCGAGGCTGCGGTAGTTCGGGTTGGCGCGATTCTTCAGGTAGGTGGGCAGGATCGAGACCACCAGCGCGCCGAGGTAGAACAGTGCGAAGCCGAACGTGCCGAGCTGGCTGGCGTAGAAGCCCTCCATCACCCTTCCGAAGAAGAACAGCGTGATCATGTTGAACAGCAGGTGGCCGAAATCCGCATGCACCAGGCCGTAGGTCACCAGCCGGTGGTACTCGCGCTGGCGGCTGATCGCCGGCGGCCACAAGATCAGGTCGTTCATCAGCCGGCTGTTGCTGAACGCGATGAACGAGACGATGCAGGTAACCGCGAGGATGATGAGGGTGATCGGCATGAACGTTTCCGCGCCCGGGTGACGAAGTGGCGGCATCTTGGCGGCAGCGCGGCCGCTTGTCGACTCCGCCCCTCGATCCGCCAAGGCGGCTATCATGCGCGCTCCCCCACGAATCCCGCCGTCATGCCCGCGTTGCGCTACCTGCATTTGGACGTCTTTGCCGCCACACACGGCGGCGGCAACCACCTCGGCGTGGTGATCGGCGCGGAACACTGGAGTGGCGAGGCGATGCAGCGTTTCGCGCGCTGGACCGATCTCGTCGAGACCACCTTCCTGCTGCCACCCGCCACCAGCGGCGCCAGCTACCGCGTGCGCATCTTCACCCCGCGCAAGGAAATCCCGTTCGCCGGCCACCCCAGCGTGGGCAGCGCGCACGCCGCGCTGGAATGCGGCCTGGTGCAGCCTGTGGACGGCCTGCTGTGGCAGGAATGCGGCGCCGGCGTGCTGCCGATGCGGGTGGAAGGCGAAGGCGCGAACCGCCGCCTGCTGCTGAAATCCCCCGGCGAGCGCGTGCTGCGCACCGGCCGCGACGCGCAGCCCCTGCTGGCAGCCGCGCTGGCCGGCATCACCACTGGCGCGCTGCCGCCTGCCCTGGTCGACGGCGGCCGCCGCTGGTGGCTGGCCGAGGTGGGCAGCGAGGCCGCGCTGCGCGCCTGGCAGCCCGACCACAGCGCAATCGGCGCGCTGGCCCACGCCACCGGCAGCATGGGCCTGTGTGCCTTCGCACGCAGCGGACATCCCGACTATCAACTGGTGGTGCGCGCCTTCCCCGCCGGCGTGGGCATCATCGAGGATCCCGCCTCAGGCGCCGCCAACGGCCTGATCGCCGCGTACATCGCGCAGGCCGAACCGCACGGCCCGCTGGCCGGCGGCTACGTGGTGAGCCAGGGCCGCGAGATCGGCCACGACGCCCAGCTCGTCGCCCGCGTCGTGGACGGCACCGTATGGATCGGCGGCCGCACCCACACCATCATCGACGGCACGCTGGACTGGAACGACGCGTGAGCACCAGCCCGCAGATCCTGGTGGATGCCGACGCTTGCCCCGTCGCCATCAAGGAAATCCTGTTCCGCGCCGCCGAGCGCGCCCGGGTGATGGTGACCCTGGTGGCGAACCAGTACCTGCGCACGCCGCCTACGCGTTTCGTGCGCGCCGTGCAGGTGCCCGGCGGCTTCGATGTGGCCGACCACGAGATCGTGCGCCGCGTGAGCGCCGGCGACCTCGTGGTGACGCAGGACATCCCACTGGCCGCGGCGGTGATCGGAAAAGGCGCACTGGCGCTGCACCCGCGCGGCGAGCTGTTCACGCCCGAGACCATCGCCCAGCGCCTCGGCATGCGCAATTTCATGGAGGAACTGCGCGGCGCCGGCGTCGACACCGGCGGCCATGCGCCGTTCCACCCGCGCGACAAGCAGGCCTTCGCCAGCCAGCTCGACCGCTGGCTGGCGCAGCACGCGCAACGGAGCTAGCAGCCGCGCTCGTCGAGCCGCGCGCGCCGCGCCGCCACCTGCGACAGCACCGACCAGTCCACGTCCTCGTCGCCCGCGGCCAACGCCTCCAGCAGGCTGTCGCGCAGCACACCGGCGAACGGCAGCGGCACCCGCGCCGCCGCGCCGGCGCTCAGCGCCAGCCCCACGTCCTTGTAGCCCAGCGGCAGCGCGAAGCCGGCCGGCTTGAAGCGCTGCGCGGCGATCAGCCTGGCGTACCCCTGATAGGCCGGCGCGGCGAACAGCGTGCCGGTCATCACGTCGAGGAAATCCGCTGCGGCGACGCCATGCGCACGCACCAGTGCGGACGCCTCGGCCATGCTCTCGATCGCCGCCGCCAGCATGAAGTTGCCCGCGATCTTCGCCACGCTGGCGCGCTCCGGCGCCTCGCCCAGCGGCCACACGCGGCTGCCCATCGCATCCAGCAACGGCCGCACGCGCTCGATCGCCCTCGCCTCGCCTGCGGCGAGGATATTGAGCTTACCGGCCGCGGCAACGTCCGGCCGGCCGAACACCGGCGCGGCGATGTAATCCACGCCACGCGCGGCATGCATCTGCGCCAGTTCCTTCGCCAGCGCCACCGACACCGTGGCGTGGTTCACGTGCACCGTGCCGGGCGCCATCGCACCGAGCACGTCGCCGTCGAGGATCACTCCGCGCACCGCATCGTCGTTCGCCAACATGCTCAGCACGGCCTCGCCATGCACCGCATCCGCAGGTACCGATGCCACCGAGGCACCCAGCGCCGCCAATGGCTGCGTTGCTGCCAGCGAGCGGTTCCACACCGTGACTTCATGGCCTGCCTTGAGCAGGTTGGTCGCCATCGCGGCACCCATCGCGCCGAGACCGAGAAAACCGACTTTCATGGACTGCACTCCAGAGAGGGACTCATCCCATGCAGTGAAGCATCCCGGGCGTTCAGCTCCCGCGAAGCCGCGGCATCACGCCACTTCCCCCGCCGCATGCCCGGAGGCCCAGGCCCACTGGAAGTTGTAGCCACCTAGCCAGCCGGTGACGTCGACCACCTCGCCGATGAAGTACAGGCCGGGCACCCGTTTCGACTGCATCGTGCTGGAGGAAAGCCCGTCGGTATCCACCCCGCCCAGGGTGACCTCGGCCGTGCGGTAACCCTCGGTGCCGCTGGCGACGATGGGCCAGTCATGCAGCTGCCGCCCGATCTCGCGCAGTTCGACGTCGCGGTACTGGCGCATGGGGTGGCTCGGGAACCACAACTCGCATAGGCGGTGCGCGAGGCGCTTGGGCAGGGCATCGGCCAATACGTTCTTCAGTTCGGCCGCCGGGCGCGCACTACGTTGCGACGCCAGCCAGTCGCCCAGGGCTGTATCGGGAGCGAGATCCAGCCGAAGGTCGTCGCCCGGTTGCCAGTAGGAGGAAATCTGCAGGATGGACGGGCCGCTCAGGCCGCGATGGGTGAACAGCAGGCCCGCGCGAAACGCCCGCTTGCCCACGCGCGCCTCGGCCAGTGGCAACGCCACGCCGGCGAGGTCAGCGTAATGCTCCTGGTGCTTGCCGCTCAGCGTCAGCGGCACCAGCGCGGCGCGTACCGGCAGCACCGCATGGCCGAACTGGCGCGCCAGTTCGTAGCCGAAGCCGCTGGCGCCCATGCTGGGGATCGACAGCCCGCCGGAGGCCACCACCAGCGATCCGGCATGCACCTCGCCATGCGCGGTGAGTACGGCGAAACCCTCGTCGGCCCGGCGCACGCGTTCGACGCCACAGCTGGTCTCGATGCGCACGCCAGCCACCGCGCATTCGTCCAGCAGCATGCGCACGATCTGCTTCGACGAGTCGTCGCAGAACAGCTGACCCAACTCCTTCTCGTGGTACGCGATGCGGTGCTGCTCCACCAGCGCGATGAAGTCCGCCGGCGTGTAGCGCGCCAGCGCGGACTTGGCGAAGTGCGGATTCGCGCTGAGGTAGTTCGCCGGCCCCGCGCCGAGGTTGGTGAAGTTGCAGCGCCCGCCGCCGGACATCAGGATCTTCTTGCCGACCTTGTTCGCGTGGTCGACCACCAGCACGCGGCGCCCGCGCCGGCCAGCCGTGATTGCGCACATCAGGCCCGCGGCGCCCGCGCCGATGATCAGTACGTCCGTTTTCACCAGGCGGTGTCCCCGCGTTGCACAAGGCGCGCATTATCGCATCGCGTACACTTTGCACCTTTCCATCCGCGAGCCGCCGCCATGCCCTCCTTCGACGTAGTCTCCGAAGTCGACAAGCACGAACTCACCAATGCGGTCGACCAGGCCAACCGCGAGCTGGCGAACCGCTTCGACTTCAAGGGCCAGGATGCGAAATACGTGCTGGACGATTTCGTGATCACGCAGAGCGCGCCCAGCGACTTCCAGCTGCAGCAGATGCTGGACATCCTGCGTGGCCGGCTGATCACGCGGAAGATCGACGTGCGCGCGCTGGACATCGGCGAAGTGGAAACCAACCTCGCCGGCGCACGCCAGAAGATCACCGTGAAACAGGGCATTGAGCAGCCGATCGCCAAGAAGCTGGTGGCCACGCTGAAGGAGGCCAAGCTCAAGGTGGAGGCGCAGATCAACGGCGACAAGCTGCGCGTCACCGGCAAGAAGCGCGACGACCTGCAGGCCGCGATGGCGGTGCTGCGCAAGGCCGACGTGGAGCTGCCGCTACAGTTCGACAACCTGCGGGATTGAATACACTCCTGACGGAGTTTATGCCGGATCGCTACGGTCGTGACGCACTTTCCGCCAGCCTCCGGCCAACAGCAGTAAGGCTGCGAGAAGACACGACCAGGCTGCTATTTCCCAAGCCAGGAAGTGAGCGTGTTGGCGGCTGGCCAGCATGTTCAGGGACGTGGTTGCTGCCATCCAAAACATCACATGTCCACTCGATAGCCACGCTGGAGCACGATAGATCTGCAGCGGTGGTGCCAGCTCGATGCGCCGGCCGAGCAGGCTACCCATCTGCCAGAGCAGAAGCGCTGCCAGCAAAAGCAATACCCCTCAGCAAATCCATTCGTCGAGCATCGCGTACCGATCAGCCAAACCTGTCCAAGATCGGATCAACGGCAGCGCGCAGATCGCCAGATTCAGCCAAGCCCAGACCTGCATCGTCCGCAAACTCGGCATGCGTGTTGCTGCCAACTTCTCGTCGACGGCTTGCCGGCGCCATGGACGGAAATACCGGTAACCTTGTTGCCCGTTGCTCCCGCTGACCACGATCATGGTTGTCCCTCCCCTCAATCCGCAGCCCTGCTGTCCCTAACCGCCCATCCCCGCCACGATGTTCACCGTGATCGCGATGATGAACACGTTGAAGAAGAACGCAATCACGCTGTGCAGCAGGGCCACGCGGCGCAGGTAGCGGCTGCTGATCTGCACGTCGGAGACCTGGAAGGTCATGCCGATCACGATGGCGAAATAGGCGAAGTCCCAGTAGTCGGGCTTGGGCGTATCGGGAAACTCCAGCCCGGAGTGCTTCTCGCCGAAGTCGCCGTAGAAGCCGTGCGCGTAGTGCAGCGCGAACATGATGTTGAGGAACAGCCAGCTCAGCACCACGCTGAGCGCACCCACGCCCAGCGCGGGCAGGCCGCCGCCCTTGGCCGCATGCAGCTCGGTGCCCAGTGCCACCAGCACCACGCCGGACAGCACCACCGCGCTCCACAGAATGCCCCAGCGCCCGGTGTCCTGTGCCTTCGCCTGCAGGCGCATGTGCACGGGCGTGGACTTGTTGAACAGCCGCGCCAGCGCCAGCAGGTACACCACCGCGGCGAGGTCGAAGCCCAGCAGGATCGCGGTGGCCACGCGCAGGCCCAGCGCGATCAGTACCGCACCGACGACCACGAAGATCGCGAACGACACGCTGAGCCGCGGCCGCGCCGTCACATAGCGGAACGGGCGCCAGCGCCGCGGTTTCGTCGCACCGTTGCTGCCGGGCGTTCCGGCGCTCAAGCGCGCAACTCCGCGTAGTCGGGATGCCACCCCATCCAGGCCGCGGCGTACGAGCAGGCGGGTCGCACCTTCCAGCCTTCGCCGCGCGCGAACTCCAGCGCCGTGCGCACCAGCTCGCCAGCCACCCCACGGCCGCTTGCCGCCGGCGGCACCTCGGTGTGGGTGATCGTCATCACCCCGCCGGCAAGCATGTAGTCGAGCAGGCAGTGCACGCCTTCCACCTGCACCTCGAAACGGTGGGCGGCGCGGTCATGCCGGATGTCGAGGTGCATGGTGGTCTCCGTGGACGATGCCGCCAAGCATACGGCGCACCGGCCGTCGATGCTCAGGCCGCCAGCTCATCCCGTGCCACTTCGCGGCGTCGGCGCACCGCCGCGGCCAGGCGATCCAGCACGCGCACCGATTCGTCCCAGCCGATGCAGCCGTCGGTGATGCTCTGGCCGTAGGCCAGCGGGCGACCTTCCACCAGGTCCTGGCGGCCGCCGACGAGGTGGCTTTCCACCATCGCGCCCACGATGCGCGATTCGCCCGCCTCGATCTGCGCGGCGATGTCTGCGACCACTTTCGGCTGGTTCTCCGGGTTCTTGCCGCTGTTGGCGTGGCTGGCGTCGACCATCACCCGCGCCGGCAGGCCGGCCTTGCCTATTGCAGTGCAGGCGGCCTCGACGCTGGCCGCGTCGTAGTTCGGCTGTTTGCCGCCGCGCAGGATCACGTGGCAGTCGCGGTTGCCGCTGGTGGCGGCGATCGCCGCCTGGCCCTGCTTGGTCACCGCGAGGAAATGGTGCGGATGCGAGGCCGCCTGCACCGCGTCCACCGCCAGCTTCACGTTGCCGTCGGTGCCGTTCTTGAAACCCACCGGGCAGGACAGCCCCGAGGCCAGCTCGCGGTGCACCTGGCTCTCGGTGGTGCGCGCGCCGATCGCGCCCCAGGCCACGAGATCGGCGAGGTATTGCGGCGAGATGATGTCGAGGAACTCGCTGCCCGCCGGCACGCCCAGCGCGTTGATGTCGCACAGCAGCTGGCGCGCCACGCGCAGGCCCTTGCGGATGTGGAAACTGCCATCCAGGTCCGGGTCGTTGATCAACCCCTTCCAGCCCACCGTGGTGCGCGGCTTCTCGAAGTACACCCGCATCACGATTTCCAGCTCGCCGCCGAGGCGTTCGCGCTGTGCCGCCAGGCGCTGCGCGTACTCCAGCGCGGCGTGCGGGTCGTGGATGGAGCACGGGCCGATCACCACCGCGAGGCGGTCGTCCGTGCCGGCGAGGATGCGGTGCAGGGTCGCCCGTGCGTTGCCCACGGTGGCGAGCGCGGCAGGCGTGGCAGGGCATTCGTCCATCACCTCCGCAGGCGTGGCGAGCGGGGTGATCGTGCGGATGCGCAGATCGTCGGTGGTGGACTGGGACATGGCGGCGGCTCTCTCTCCGGGAGGGGTGCCAGCGGCGGCCATGAAAAAAGCCGCCTGTGCTGCTGGCGGCTTTCGGTATGGGGTGTCAGGACTTCAGGACGATCGCACCCACGCCTCCGCCAGCGGCTTCGGATAGCCATAAAACCAAAAGTACTGGCGGGTGGTGTGGGTCATGGGAGGCCAGTGATAGCACAGGCTTCCGGCGCGCGCAAAGTCCTTTTGCGCATATCGGCGGCTTCCGCTAATTTCCGGCGAACGACCAGGGGACGCCAGTGGCCACGCTCATACCCACCCGCAACAGCTGCCTGCCACGGATGACCGGCGGCGAGAAGCGCGTGTCCGAACGCCTGGAACAGAAGCTCGAAGACGACTACCTGCTCTGGTACGACGTGCCAGTGGGCCTCAAGCAGCGCCGCCCCGACTTCGTGGTGTTCCACCCGCGCCGCGGCCTGCTGGTGCTGGAGGTGAAGGACTGGAAAGCCGACACCATCCGCCATGCCGACAAGACCCAGTTCACCCTGGTCACCGAGCGCGGCCTGGCGGTGGAGACCAACCCGCTGCTGCAGGCACGCGCCTATGCGCTGGAGATCGGCGTGGTATTGGAACGCGATCCGGCGCTGCGCTATCCCGAAGGCCATCACCATGCCGGCAAGCTCATCATGCCCTGGGCCTGGGGCTCGGTGCTTGCCAACATCACGCGCAAGCAGTTCGAGGAAGGCGGACTGGAAGCGGTGATCCCCGCGCATCTGGCGATCTGTCGCGACGAGCTGTACGAGACAGTGGAAAGCGAGGCGTTCCAGGAGCGCCTGTGGGCAATGTTCCCGCAGGTGTTCCCGGTGGCGCTCACCCTGCCGCAGATCGACCGCGTGCGCTGGCATCTGTTTCCCGAAATCCGGGTGGAGCCGGGCAGCGGCCAGTTCGGCCTGTTCGTCGCCGAAGGCCAGGATGCGCGCGCGCTGGAGATCCCCGACCTGGTGAAGGTGATGGACGCCCAGCAGGAGCAGCTGGCGCGCTCGCTGGGCGACGAGCACCGCGTCATCCACGGGGTGGCCGGTTCCGGCAAGACCATGATCCTCGGCTTCCGCGCGATGCAGCTGGCGCAGTCGCTGAGCCGGCCGATCCTGGTGCTCTGCTACAACAGAACGCTGGCGGCGCGGCTGGAGCAGCTGATCGGCGAGCGCGGCCTCGGCGACAAGGTGCAGGTCTACAACTTCCACCGCTGGTGCCACCGGATGCTCACCAGCTACCACGTGGAGCTGCCGCCCAAAGGCGAGCACTTCTTCGAGGCGATGGTGGAGCGGGTGATGGAGGGCGTGGACAAGGGGCAGATCCCGCGCTCCCAGTACGGTGCCGTGCTGGTCGACGAAGGCCACGACTTCGAGCCGGACTGGTACAAGCTGATCGTGCAGATGATCGACCCGGCCACCAATTCGCTGCTGGTGTTGTACGACGACGCGCAGAACATCTACGGCAAGGCCAGCCGCCGCAAGCTGAGCTGGAAGAGCCTGGGCGTGCAGGCGCAGGGCCGCACCACCATTCTCAAGCTCAACTACCGCAACACGCTGGAGATCCTCGCGGTGGCCCGCAACTTCGCCGGCGAGCTGCTGGCGGCACGCGGCAGCGACGACGACGGCGTACCGCTGATCGCCCCCGAGAGCGCCGGCCGGCGCGGCCCGCTGCCCGAGCTGATCCGCACCGATACCGCTGCCGCCCAGCTCGATGCGCTGATCGCCCAGTTGCGCGACGAGCACGCCCACGGCCGCCCCTGGGGCGAGATGGCGGTGATCTACCGCGCCGGCTGGGAGGGCGAGAAGCTGCACGCGGCGCTGGAGCGCATCGGCATCCCCTCCAGCCTCGCCGACGAGAACGGCAAGCAGGCGCTGTTCGTGGTGAAAGACAGCGTGAAGCTGCTCACCATGCACTCCTGCAAGGGCCTGGAGTTCCCGTTCGTGATCGTGCCGGGCCTGGGCTCGCTGCCGCGCGAGGGCCAGCGCGAGGTCGACGAGGCCCGACTGCTCTACGTGGCGATGACCCGTGCCACCGAGCGGCTGGTGCTGATCCATCACCTCGACTCGAGATTCTCCAAGAGTATCCGCGACTCGATCAACGAGGTGCAGGCGCAGCTCGTGCCGCCTGGTTGACGCACCCGCCCGTTTCGCCACGTTCATCCGGACGGGCGCAGGCTTCCACCCGATGAACCCACCCACGGGAGGAGTTTCGATGAAACGCATCGCCTGGCTCGCCACGCTCCCGCTGCTCGCCCTGCCCGCGCTCGCGCTCGCCGCGGACGGTTACACCACCGGCAACGTCAACCTCCTCGCCGGTCCGGACCCAAGCTACCCACTGATCGACACCATCCCGGCCGGCGCCCCGCTGGACGTCCAGGGCTGCACCAGCGGCTGGGAATGGTGCGACGTGATCTTCCAGGACGAACGCGGCTGGGTCGCCGGCAACTTCATCCAGTACGACTACGACAACCAGTACGTGCTGGTGCCCCAGTACGGCGTGCAGATCGGCATTCCCATCGTCACCTTCGTCATCAGCAGCTATTGGGACAGCTACTACCGCGATCGCCCGTTCTACCGCGAACGTTCCCGCTGGTACGCACGCCCCATGCCGCACCGACCACCTCCGCCGCCGATGCATCGTGCGGCACCTCCACAACACGGCAACCTGCCGCACGGCAATCCACCGCGCCAGCCCGAACGCCCGCTGCCGGACCGCAACCCGCAACCCATGCCACAACAACGCCCGCACATGACACCCGCGCCGTCACCCGAGATGCGACCGGCCGTGCCATCCCGCGTCGTGCCCGCCACCCGACCGGGCAACGGCAGGCCCACTCCCGAGCACGGCAAGCCCGCACCTGCACAGGGCAAACCGGCATCCAAGGACAAGCACGACCAACAGGATCACTGATCCGCCATCCATGGCAGTGCCCGTACCAGCCGAACTGCAAGCGGTACGAGCACTGCCCTTCGGCCTGGGCGGCGGTGGATGCCAGTCCACAATCCCGGGCGTCTTCCAAACGATCTCCCATAACCACCATGGGCCTCCAAGCCGGCGCGGGATCCGCCCTCGGACAGCTGTTCCGCCCGCTTGGTTTCTGCCACCCGGGCGCCTAGACTGCGCGCACCTCGTTGTCGGGAACCCACCGCATGCGTCGCCTTTCCGCCGCGTTTGCCACCATCCTGCTGGGTGCCCTCGCCGTCCTGTCACCGGCATCGACCGCCGCCGACGTCACCCAGCTGCAGAAGACCGACCGCGTGGTCGGCAGTGGCACGGTGGCGCGCGACGGTGACGTGGTGCAGGTGAACTACACCGGCTGGCTGTACGACGCGGGCGCGAAGGACCATCACGGCAAGGAATTCGACAGCTCGCTGGACGGTGGCGAGCCGATCCGCTTCACGCTGGGCGCAGGCGAGGTGATCGCCGGTTGGGACCAGGGCATCCGCGGCATGCACGTGGGCGGCAAGCGCACCCTGGTCATCCCCGCGCGGCTGGCCTACGGCGGCCGCGGCGCGGGCGACGCCGTGCCGCCGAACGCTGCGCTGGTGTTCGACGTGGAACTGGTGGGCGTTCACTGAGTGCAGACGCATCCCGTGCGCGATGACCACCAGACCTGATCGAAGCGCCGGGGCATCCACGCACAGGCACGCTCCCGCCATCGCACGTCAGATCGCCGCGAGGCGGCTGGCATCATCATCGGCATCGGCCACCACGCGGTTGCGGCCGCTGCGCTTGGCGCGATACAGCGCGGCATCCGCCTCCTTGCACAGGCGCTGAAGGTCGTAGCCGGAGGCGTCGGTGAAGGCCAGGCCGACGCTGGTGGATACCCCGACAGCCACGCCGTCGCTCTCCATCCTGGCCATTTCGATGGCCAGCCGGATGCGTTCGGCGATCGCCACGCCCTGCCCGCGCGAGCACTCGACCAGCAGGATGCCGAATTCCTCGCCACCAAGACGGCCGAACAGGTCGACGCCACGCAAGTGCTGCCGGCAGACGGCGACGATGTGGCGCAAGACCTCGTCGCCCATGGCGTGGCCGTGGGTGTCGTTGATCCGCTTGAAGTGGTCCAGATCGATGAAGACCAGGCAGGCCGCAGCGGCGCGCCTCTCCAGCAAGCGCAGCGTGCGCTCCACCTCACCCATGAAATGCTGGCGGTTGAACACCGTGGTCAGGCCATCGAGGCAGGACAGCTTCTTGAAACGCAGCTGCGAGCGCTTGAGCCGGAGCATCCACAGCACGGCGAAAACCAGCGCCATCAGCAGCAGCGCCAGGTACAAATGGTTGGCTTGCACCTTCTTCGCGTCCAGCGTCTGCCGCATGCGAAGCAGCGCGTTCTGTCGGCCCAGCTTTTCCGTCTCGAGCTTCTGCGCCAGCAGGTGTTGCTGCACGGACTGGTAGGCCATCGCACGTGCGTTGACATCATCAAGGTAGGCCTTGTCGAGCGCGGCGTACTTCTTGTAGTAGCCGAGCGCGGCGGCGGCGTGCCCTTGCCGCTCCTCGATGCGGTAAAGCACCTCATAGGTGTCTTTCAACCATGCATCGATATCGCCTGGTTTTCCTGCGGCGATGACGGCAAGAGCCACCTTCCGGGCACCATCGTCGTCGCCCAGGGCAGCCAGCGCCTGCGCCCTGTTCACCAGGGCCGACAGCTTGTTCGGGGCATAGTCGTTGGCGCCGACGCTGGGAGCAATCCGGTCGAGCAGGGCAAGCGCCTTGCGTGGCTGTCCCTCATGCACATACAGGTCGGCAAGCGTGACTGTCAGATCGGTGTTGTAAACCGGCTCCGTGGCCGCCGGACAGGCTGCGAGTGCCTGCAGCAATTCCGGACTGTCGGACTTGAGCCGATGACCGGTGTCGAGCGCCACGACCAGGCCGGCAGCGGCATAGCACGAGCTCTCTCCGGCCGGGACGGCGCCCATCGCGATGCGTACGTAGTGGACGGCCAGGTCGGTCTGACCGGCCAACCCCAGCGATTGCGACAGGTTCAGCAGCACCACGTAGCGGACTTTGGCATCTGTGATTTGCGGCAACCGTGCCGCAAGACGATTGGCCAGCTCGAATGCCTCCGTGTAGCGCCGGGTAATCCCGTACTGACTCAGCAGCAGAGCGGACGCGCGGTCGGCTACGCGCGGATCACCGGAGTGCTGGATGATGTCGCGGAACCACGTCTCCGACTTGGCGTATTCGCCTTCGAACATGGCCTCCCATGCGTCCAGATAGCGAAGGCGCCATTGCTCGTCCGGTGCCAGCCGGGAAGCCATCCGATTGAGCTCGGCCAGCTGGCGGACGAATCGCGGGTGATCCGTCACCGGCAACAGCCAGGTCTGCTTGAGCAGGACGGAGGGATCGGTGACAGCGTCGGCGGCTAGCCCGACCCTCCAGAACACGCAGCCCGCCAGGGCTGCCCAGGCAAGCCATGATCGCAAGCTGCCCAATTGCCAGCGCATGCCGATCAAACTAACGCCAGGACGCTGGGCCGCCCTGACCCGAAGTCTGGGAATGATCGGCCGCCTGAGCGCCACCGAACCGGGACACCACATCGGGCGGCACCGGCAAGACCGCCATTCCGCCACCCGAAGCGCTGCGCCGCACCGCAGCCATGCCGATTGCTTCCGGCGATTTCATCGTGTCCATCATGCTTCCCCCGTTTTCGCGATCATAGCGCCGGCGACAGGCAAGCGTGGCGCACCGGTTGTCGCGCAGCCGCGCCGCTCAGATCGTGACGGGAACGCTGTCCTCGGCGCCCGCTTCCACCCGGTTGCGCCCGCTGCGCTTGGCGCGGTACAGCGCGGCATCGGCCTCACGGCACAGGCGCCGCAGGTCATGGCCGAAGGCGCCAGTGCAAGCCAGCCCCACGCTGGTGGAGATCGCGATGACGGTGCCCTCGCACTCCACCATCGTCGCCTCGACCGCACAGCGGATGCGGTCGGCGATCGTCATGCCCTGCTCGTGCGAGCAGCCCACCAGCAGGATGCCGAACTCCTCGCCACCCAGCCGGCCGAACAGGTCGGCAGGGCGCAAATGCTGCTTGCTGGCCGCCACTACTTGGCGCAGCACCTCGTCGCCCATGGCATGTCCGTGGGTATCGTTGATCCGCTTGAAGTGATCCAGATCGATGAAGACCAGGCAGGCCGTACCGGCGCGCTTCTCCAGCAGTCGCAGCGTGCGCTCCACCTCGCCCATGAAATGCTGGCGGTTGAAGACCGTGGTCAGGCCATCGAGGTGGGACAGCTTCTTGAAGCGCAGTTGCGAGCGTTTGATCCGGAACATCCAGAGCGCGGCGAAGACCAGCGCCATCAGCAGCAGGGCGAGGTACAGCCGGTTGGTTTCGGCCGTCTTTGCATCCAGCGTCTGCCGCATACGCAGCAGCGCGTTCTGCCGGCTCAGGTTCTCCGTCTCCAGTTTCTGCGCCAGCACGTGCTGCTGCACCGTCTGGTAGGCCATCGCACGCGCGTTGATGTCATCGAGATACGCCTTGTCCAGCGCAGCGAACTTCTCGTAATAGTCGAGTGCAGCGGCGGCATCACCCTGCTTTTTCTCGATGCGGTAAAGCACTTCGTAGGTATCTTTCAGCCAGTTGCCGGAGTCGCCCGCTGGTCTTGCGGCGATGGCGGCCAAGGCCGCCTTCCTGGCGGCAACATCCTCGCCAACGGCAGCCAGTGCCTTCGCCCTGTCCACCAGTGCCTCCAGCTTGTAAGGAACATAGCCGTTGACGTCGAGCTCGGGAGCGATCCGATTGAGCAGGGCAAGCGCCTTGCGCGGCTGATCCTCCTGCACGTGCAGCTCGGCGACCTTGAGCCACAGGTTCACGTTGAAAACTGGTTCACTGGTAGCAGGGCAGGCATCAAAGGCCTGTTGCAACTCCGGACTATCGGACTTGAGCCGATGACCGTCGAAGAGCGCCTCGACTAGGACAGAAACGGAATAGCAAGGACTATCGCCGGCAGGGACCGCAGCCATCGCCATGTGCGCATAGTGCACAGCCAAGTCAGTCTGGCCGGCCACGCCCAGCGATATCGACAAGTTCTGCAGCAGCGGCAGGCGAGTCTTCGCATCCGTGACCTGCGGCAGACGCGCCGCGATGCGATTGGCGAGTTCGAACGCCTCCGTGTAATGCCGAGTGAGCCCGAGCTGACTCAGCAACATGGCAGATGCTCGATCGACCAAGGCCGGAATGCCGGAGTGCTGGATGATGTCCTGGAACAGCGCCTCCGACTTCGCGTAATCGCTCTCGTACATGGCCTCCCATGCGTTCGAATACCGCAAGTGCCACGTCTGATCCGGCGTCAGCCTGGAGGCTTCCTTATTGAGCAATGCCAGTTGTTGCAGGAAGCGTGGGTGATCCGTGGTGGCAAGGGCCTGGGTCCGCTTGAGGTAGGCATCCAGATCGGCAATGGGCGTAGCGGCCAAACCGGCCCGCCAGCACAGACAGCTGGCGAGACCCACCCAAACGGCCCATTGCCGCAGGTTGCCCGTCCAACGGAACATGCTGCTAACCCGTTCCCCCTCAGTACGAGAGGGCTTGCTTGGTAGGAGGAGGGGCAGAGCGATCGGGCTGGGACGGCTCCGGCACAGGAACGTCAGCCTCTTCTTCCTCCTCATCTCCGTAGCCTGGCGAATTGATCTGAGGCGCTTCAGATATCTTCTGAAGCCCCAGCTCATGGCGCAACGGCGCACCACCACCCAACGCCACCGCCATCGACAATCCGGTGCTCGCCTGCACCAGCTCCAGCACGCCCTTCAGCTCGTCGGCCTGTGCATAGCGCAATGACGCATCGCCGCCGATGGCTTCCAGCAACTCGATCGTATCGGTCATGTTGTTCCCCCTGCCCCATGTTCGGACGGCACCGACGTGCCGCGCCGTCCCGCTTCAGGCCGCCGTGGCTGCCTGTCCCCTCAAATCCAGCGCTTGCAGCCGATCAAGCATGGCACGGTTCGGTTGCAGGGTCACGGCCGGCGGCAGCACCACGGTTTCCTCGGCGGTCAACGGCACCTCGGCCAACTCGCGCAAAGTGATGCGCTGGACGCGCGCTCGCTCGATCGGCAGGGTGGCGCCACGATAGACGACGACTTCGTGGTCGGGCGGGTAGTCCTGCTCCAATCGCTCCACCAGCAGGGCACGGTAGGCCGGTCCATTGTCGAAGCGGCCCACGGAACGGTTGCCGACCACCCCGACCTGCCACAGCACCAGGTATCCCGCGGTGTCGATGCGCCGCTCGCAGTACAGCAGCTGGCTGGCCTCGAAATGCTGGCAGCCGTAGCGGCCGGGGTCGAAACCGAGGTCCGCGTAGAGGCAGTCCTCAGCCGAGATGCCCGGCTCCATGTGCGCCTCGTAGCCTTCCGCGCGCGCCTGTTCGATCACCTTGTGCGGCGACCACGCGAAGATGCCGGGGTGACCGTAGAACACACCGCAGACGCGCTTGCCGGCGTGCAGCTCGGCCATCATCAGCGCCACCCACTCGCGGTAGGTCTTCATGCGCGGCTTGCCCTCGGCGTAATTGGGCTGCAGGCTGCGCACGTCCGGATGCATGCGCCTCAGCCACTCTTCCGCGATGGGGTCGGAAAGCGCCGCGAACACCACATCCGCCTGCATGATATGGCTGCGCGCCAGCGGCGTGAGGTGGGAGCCGAGGGTCATGCCCAGGCCCACGCAGCTCAGGCTGCCGCGGCGGGTGTCGTGCAAGGATGGCAAGGTGATTGATGGCATCGCGCGATCATAGGGCAAGTCCGGGTGGCGCCAGCGTCCGGTGAATGAAATTCCCATCGGCGCCTGCGGCCACCGGAAGCACGCGTCGTGCCAATCCATGCCTAAAGGCACGGTTGCGTACCGCCCTGTCTCGCTAGGCTTGAGGCTTTGCCCACCCCGCGAGGAAAGACCCGTGCGCAAGCCGCTGCAGACGAGCTTGCTGGCAGCCCTGCTGCTGGCCGGTTTCCACCATACGGCGCTGGCCGCCGATGCCAAGCCGCCTGCCGCGGCGGAGGCGCCGGGCGCCAGCGACGGCTTCCACCTGCCGCCCTTCCCCGCCGACGCCCACGTTTCCCAGTCCACCAGCATGGACGGCCGAACGCTGAAATACACCGCCACGGTGGGCTCGCTGCCGGTACGCGACGCGAAGGGCAAGGTGATCGCGCAGGTGATGTTCACCGCCTACACCATGCCCGGCAAGAACCGCCCGGTGACCTTCGCGCTGAACGGCGGCCCCGGCGCCTCGTCGGTCTACCTCAACCTCGGTGCGATCGGCCCGAAGAAGGTGAAGTTCGGCGTGGAGGGCGACAACCCGTCCGACCCGGCCGAGCTGCACGACAATCCCGGCACCTGGCTGGGCTTCACCGACCTGGTGTTCATCGACCCGGTGGGCACTGGCTTCAGCCGCGCGCTGGTGGACGACAAGCAAGCCACCAAGGACTTCTACAGCACCGACAACGACATCAAGTACCTCTCGCGCATCGTCTACGACTGGCTGGTGAAGAACGGCCGCATGGAGTCGCGCAAGTACCTGGTGGGCGAGAGCTACGGCGGCTTCCGCGGCCCGCGCATCACCGACTACCTGCAGACCCAGCTCGGCGTGGCGATGAACGGCGTGGTGCTGCTGTCGCCCTACCTCGATCCGGCCGCGTCGGACGACGAGAACGTTTCGCCGCTGCCGTGGATGCTCACCCTGCCGTCCATCGCCGCCGCGCACCTGGAACGCGAGGGCAAGCTCACCGCGCAGGCGATGCAGCCGATCATCGACTACACCCGCACCACCTACGCCACCGCGCTGATGCAGGGCCGCAGCAACCCGGCCGCCACCGACGCGATGATCAGGAAGGTCACCGAACTCACCGGCCTCGACCCGGTGTTCGTGCAGCGCTCCGGCGGCCGGCTGGAAACCCAGGCCTACCTGCGCGAGGTGTACCGCGCCGAGGGCAAGCTGGGCAGCCGCTACGACTCCAATGTCACCGCCTGGGACCCGTTCCCCTACGCGCCGCACCAGCGCTCGGGCGACCCCATCCTCAACGGCATCATCGCGCCCACCACCACCGCGATGGTGAACTTCGTCACCCGCACCGTGGGCTGGAAGTACGACGGCCGCTACAACGCGCTCAGCTACGACGTGGGCCGGCTGTGGCACGAGGACGAGGATGCGAACCTTGGCTCCGTGAAGCAGTTGCGCGAATCGGTGGCGAACGACCCCGGCCTGCGCGTGCTGATCGCCCACGGCTGGGACGACCTCTCCTGCCCGTTCATGGCCTCGGTGCTGATCGTCGACCAGATGCCGGCGATGGGCGACCCCACCCGCGTGCAGGTGAAGGAATACCCCGGCGGCCACATGTTCTACGCCCGCCCGTCCAGCCAGGCCGACCTGCTGCACGACGTGAAAGCACTGTACGGCGTGCAGTAAGCCGTTCTCCCTTCCCCCGTTCGCGGGGGAGGGGAGAGCCGGGAGATTCAAGGAGAAGCC
The DNA here is from genome assembly GCA_035277325.1 of Rhodanobacter sp. Taxonomy (GTDB): domain Bacteria; phylum Pseudomonadota; class Gammaproteobacteria; order Xanthomonadales; family Rhodanobacteraceae; genus Rhodanobacter_A. The sequence goes on along the minus strand of DATEKS010000110.1, from coordinate 5,013 downwards.
GCTTTTCCTTCACCTCCCGTGCTGCCCCACCGTCCGATGATTGCGCACGGTGCCGCCACGACGCACCATTGCGATCCACCACATCCGCTGATGAGGTGCCCCCATGAAATCCGCCCTGCCCGGTTTGCTCGCACTCCCGCTCGCGCTTGCCGCGAACGTCGCCCTCGCCCAGGCGAAACCGAAAGCCCCCGCCTACACCCCGCTGCGACCGGTCGCCGACTGCCTGCGCACCGACCGCATCAACGAGTGGCACATCGTCAACTCACGCACCGTCACGGCGCGCACCGGCCCCGACCGCTACCTGGTGAAGCTGCAGGTGGCTTGCCCGCGATTGAGCTATGGACCGCCCACCCTGCTGTTCCATTCCAACCGCGCCAATCAGGCGGTGATCCCGTTCAGCATCTGCGGCGAGGCCGGCGAGACGGTGCGCGCGCGGGATCAGCCGCCCTGCCCGATCCAGTCGGTGCGCAAGATCGACAAGGCCGAGTTCGACAAGCTCAGCGCGCACGCCAGCCGTAGCGGCAGCGGTGCCGACCAGCCCACCCAGCCCTGAGCCAGGCAGTCCCGCGAAAAGAAAGAGCCCGGCGGATGCCGGGCTCTTTCTTGGTGCGCGTCGGCGGCGATCAGTCGCCGTCGTAGCCGTCGTCGCGGACGTAGCGCGTCGGGCCATCGTCGTACACCACCGTGCGGGTGACCACGCGGCGCGTCACTACTGGCGCGCTCTCGTAGACCACCGTGGGCGGACCGTAGACCACCGGGGCGGGCCCGTAATACACCGGCCGCGGCGCCAACGCGTCGCTGACGATGCCGGCCACCGCACCGGTGACGATCGCACCGGCAATCCAGCGGCCGCCGCTCCAGTAGCCGCCGCCATGACGGTAGTAACCACCATGCCAGCCGCCGTGATAGCCGCCATGGCCCCAGCCGCCACCATGACCCCAGCCGTGCGCGGACGCGCTCAGCGGCATCGCCACCGCAGCGGCCACGGCCAGACCGATCGCCACCAACTTGCCGACATTGCGTTTGGACATGACATGCACCTCCGTTGTTTCGGTGCTGATGCTGTGGCCGCAGCGCTTAATGCCCACTGAAGCCGTTCCGATAAGCAAAACCTCAGCGTTTGACACGTGATGCATCCCACGGATTGGCCGCGACCGACGCATGCCGCAGCAGCCAGCAGCCGTGGATGTCGGCGCGGCGGGTGAAGTCGAACGGGATGCTGGCCGCGCTCCAGTCCTCGATGTCGAAGCGCTCCGCCAGCGCCGCCTCGTCCAGCTTGAAGCGGCGGAAATTGTTGGAGAACACGATCACGCCGTCGTTGACCAGCCGCTCGCCGCAGGCTTCCAGCAGCGCCACGTGGTCGCGCTGCACGTCGAAGTCGTCGGCGCGCTTGGAGTTGGAGAAGGTGGGCGGGTCGACGTAGATCAGGCCGTAGTGCGCGCGGTCCTGGCGCAGGAAGGTCAGGGCGTCGGCCTGCATCAGCCGGTGCTTCGCGCCGGTGAAGCCGTTCAGCGCGAGATTGCCGGACGCCCAGTCCAGGTAGGTGGCCGACAGGTCCACGCTAGTGGTGTCGCGCGCACCGCCCGCCGCCGCGTACACGCTGGCGGTGGCGGTGTAGGCGAACAGGTTGAGGAAGCGCCGGCCCGCGGCCAGCTCGCGCAGCCTGGCGCGCACCAGGCGGTGGTCGAGGAACAGGCCGGTGTCGAGGTAGTCGGTGAGGTTGACCAGGAATTTCAGGCCGCCCTCCTCCACCTCGACGAACTCGCCGCGCTGGTCGAACTGGCCGTACTTGGAACCGCCCTTGCCGCGCTCGCGGGTCTTCACCGCGATGTGCTCGCGCGGCACCTCGAACACCTCGCCGGCCACGCGGGCGATCTCGCGCAGGCGGATGCGCGTGGTTTCGGCCGGCACCTCGGCGGGCGCGCGGTATTCCTGCACGTGCAGCCAGGTGTCGCCGCCGTCGCGCGCGTAGACGTCGATGGCGGCGGCGTATTCGGGCAGGTCCTGGTCGTAGGCGCGCCAGCACCGGATACCCTCGCGCGCAAGCCGCTTGCGCAGGTGGCGCAGGTTCTTCTCCAGCCGGTTCTTCAGCATCTGCGCGCCGGCGGAGAGCGGCTTCGGCTCGCGCGGCGCCTCGTCGCGCGCGCGGATCTCGAACGTGAGCAGCTGGGTTTCCAGCGCGCCGTTGTAGAGCGCGTACTTCTTCTCCGCATGCAGGCCCAGCGCGCGGCCCAGCTCCGTGTCGCCCGCCAGCACGGCCGCGCGCCAGCCGGCGAACTGCGTGCGCAGGCGCTCGCCCAGCGCGTGGTACAGCGCGGGCATCTGCCCCCGCTCGCCCAGCCGCTCGCCATACGGCGGGTTGGTGATGACAAGGCCGCGCTCCACGCCCGCCGGCGGCTCGGCATGCGCCATGTCGCGCTTCTCCAGCGTAAGGAAGCCGGCCACGCCCGCTTCCTGCGCGTTGCGCTTGGCGGCCTGCACCATGCGCGGGTCGGCGTCGCTGCCGAAGAAGCAGCTGCGCAAGGCCTTGAGCCCCGTTTCGGCGCGCTGCCGCGCCTCGTCGAGCAGGCCGCGCCACAGCGCGATGTCGTGCTGCTGCCAGCCGAGGAAGCCGTAGTAGTCGCGGCGCCAGCCCGGCGCCACGTCGGCGGCCATCAGCGCGGCCTCGATCAGCAAGGTGCCGGAGCCGCACATAGGATCGAGCAAGGCACCGCCCGCGGCGTAGATCTCCGGCCAGCGCGCGCGCAGCAGCATCGCCGCGGCAAGGTTCTCCTTCAACGGCGCCTCGCCCTGCACTTCGCGCCAGCCGCGGCGATGCAAGGGGCTGCCAGCCAGGTCCAGCGACAGCGTGGCGCGGTCGCGCTTCAGCCGCAGGTTGAGGCGGACGTCCGGCTCTTCCGTGTCCACGCCGGGGCGCGTGCCGCCCTGCTGGCGGAACTGGTCGACCACCGCATCCTTCACTCGCTGGGCGATGAACTGGCTGTGGGTGAGCTTGCTCAACGCGGTGTGCGCATCCACCGCCAGCGTGGCGTGCGCGGCGAGGTGTTGCGACCAGTCGATCGCCTGCACGCCGGCGTACAGCGCATCGTCCGTCGCCGCATCGAACTCGGCCAGCGGCAGCAGGATGCGGCTGGCGAGGCGCGACCACAGGCAGGCGCGATAGGCGGTTGCCAGCGGGCCCTCGAAATGCACGCCGGCCAGCGCCTCGCGCACTTCCTGCGCGCCCAGCGCCGCCAGTTCGTCGCGCAGCAGGTATTCCAGGCCCTTGGGGCAGGTGGCGAACCAGCGGCTCATGCCAGGGCTCCCAGCAGCGTGCCGAACTGCGCGGCGATCGTGTCCATGCTGGCCAGCAGGCGATGATCGTCGTCCAGCAGCAGCAAGGGCAACCGGCGATGCGCGGCGAAATCCTGCACGCCCGCCACCGGGCACAGCTCGTCGCGCCAGCCGTGGATCAGCAGCGTAGGCACGTTGGCCCGGAGCTCCAGCGCCTGCGCGCAACCGGGGATCACCGGCGGCGTAGCGAGCAGGAACAGCGCCGCCACCGGCATCTCCAGCGAGGCCAGTGCGGAGGCGAACGCGCCCATGCTGGACCCCACCAGCACCGGCGGCGCCTCGCAGGCGGCGATGACTTCGCACAGTTGCGCCACCCGCGGCTCGACCGCCGCGGCGTAACCGTGGCCATCGTGTGCGCGGAAATCAGGACGCTGCGTGCGCCAGCCCAGCGCCTCGGCCCAGTCGGCCAGCGCGCTGATCTTGGTGGCGCCCGGACCGGAATCCGAACCGTGCGAAAGGATGATCTGGCCGCGCATGGCGGTCTCCGGTACAGGCTGCAAGGCGCCCATGATAACCGGGCGCCATGCCACACTTGGCCCATGTCTACGCCCGCCGTCCATGACCAGCCCCTGCCCTACGTGGCAAAACTGCCCGAGCGCCCGGCCAGCACCGTGACCCTGGTGGTGATCCACTGCACCGAACTGCCCGACCTCGCGACGGCCCGCGAGTACGGCGAGAAGGTGCTGTACGACAGCGGCGCCGGCAACAGCGGCCACTACTACATCGATCGCGACGGCACGGTGTACCGCTACGTGCCCGGCACCCGCGTGGCGCACCACGTGCGCGGCTGGAACCCGCCATCCATCGGCATCGAGCTGGTCAACACCGGCCGCTATCCCGACTGGTTCGATTCACGCCGGCAGACCATGACCGAACCGTACACCGCGGCACAGGTCGCCGCGCTGCGCGCGCTGCTGGCACAGCTTCGTGCCGAATTCCCCAACCTGCACGAGATCGCCGGCCACGAGGACCTGGATACCGCCCGCGTGGCGGCCAGCGACGACCCGGCGAAGCTGGTGTCGCGCAAGCTCGATCCCGGCCCGCTGTTCCCGTGGAGCGAGGTGCTGCAGGACAGCGGATTGCGGCGGCTTGTGCCTTCCCCTCCCCCTGCTGAGCAGGGGGAGGCCGGGAGGGGGTAGCTTCGGGCAAGCAGACGGAGTTCCCGGGCACCCCACCCCGGCCCCTCCCTGCATGCAGGGGAGGGAGAGAGGCGGCGCCGGTATAATCGGCGTTTCCCTCCCGCACGAAGCCAGGCCCGCATGCGCGAAGCACACGTCAACGAACTGGTCGAGCTGCTGCAGCTCGAACGGCTGGAAGACAACCTGTTCCGCGGCCAGAGCCGCGACATCGGCACGCGCTTCGTGTTCGGCGGGCAGGTGCTGGGCCAGGCGCTGTCGGCCGCGCAGCAGACGGTCGACGGCTCGCGGGCGGCGCATTCGCTGCACGCCTATTTCCTGCGCGCCGGCGATATCGACGCGCCGATCGTCTACAGCGTGGAGCGCACGCGCGACGGCGGCACGTTCTCCTCGCGCCGGGTGGTGGCGATCCAGCACGGCCAGCCCATCCTGAACGGGTCGATCTCGTTCCAGGTTCCCGAGAAGGGCTTCGAGCATCAGACCGCGATGCCCGAGGTGCCCGCGCCCGAGGACGTGGAACCGATGCGTCCGCTGCCGGTCGACG
>DATEKS010000109.1:0-17681 GCA_035277325.1 Rhodanobacter sp. | reverse complement strand
CGCTGGCCTCTTGCGCGTCCGCATCTTTTGCGGCGCGCACTGATTCATCTGCTCTTCTCGGTGTTGTTCTGTGTCGCATGGGCCACGCTCGGGCAGATGTTGCGGCTCGTGTTGATGCTGATCTTTGAGCCTGCACGCGTGACGGCTGGTGGTGAGTTTTGGCGGGAGTTTGCGCTGCAATGGCTGAGTTGGATCTTTATCACGTTGCCGTTTGGAGTCGCTGTTTATCTTTGCGTGGTGGGAGTCGAGCACGCGGTTCGTTACTTCGTCGAGGTGCGCGAGCGTGAGGTGCAGTTAGCGCGACTTTCGGAGCAACTTGCGGGCGCGCGTTTCGCCGCGTTGCAGGCGCAGGTTAATCCGCACTTTCTTTTCAACACGCTGAACACGATTGCGGTCCTCGTGCGCGATAACGATCGCGAGGGCGCCGTGCGGATCGTGGAACACTTGAGCGAGATGTTGCGGCGCACGTTGAGCCGGCATCGCGAGAACCAGGTGACGTTGGGTGAAGAGTTGGAACTCGTGCGGCAGTATGTGGCGATCGAACAGGCGCGGTTCTCGGATCGACTGCGACCGGAGTTTCACGTTGCTGATTCGTTATTGAGTGCGGTGGTGCCGAGTTTTGCGTTGCAACACCTGGTGGAGAACGCGATCCGCCACGGTATCGCGCCGCGCCTCGTGCCCGGCCGCGTGGCGCTGGCGGTGACGCGCGACGGCGGGGTGCTGCGGCTGTCGCTGCGCAACGACGGCGTACCCGCCACGCCCGATGCAGTGGATGGCGAGGCGCGCCCGGCCGCCGTCGGCCTGCGCAACGTGCGCGAGCGGCTGGCACGGCTGTACGGCGAGGCGCAGCGCTTCGACTTCGCGCTGACCGTCGACGGCGGCTGCACGGTCGACATCGCGTTGCCTTGCCGCACCCTCGCGATGGCGGAGTCGGCGTGACGCTGCGCGTGCTGGTGGTGGACGACGAACCGCTGGCGCGCGGCGGCGTGTGCGCCCGGCTGGCGACGCAGCCGGGCGTGAGCGTGATCGGCGAGTGCGCCGACGGCGAGGCGGCGCTGAAAGCGATGCGCACACAGCGCCCCGACCTGGTGTTCATCGACGTGCAGATGCCTGGTATCAACGGCCTGGACGCGCTGGAGCGCCTGCCGTTGCCGGAGCGGCCGCTGGCGATCCTGCTCACCGCACACGCGCAATTCGCGCTGCGCGCATTTGCCGTGCATGCGCTCGATTACCTGCTCAAGCCGATCGATGACGAGCGCTTCGCCGATGCGCTCGACCGCGCGCGGCAGGTGCTGGCGCTGCGTCGGCCCGACCCGGCCATGCTCCGCGCGGCACCGGCGTATGCCAGCCGCTTCGAGGTGCGGTTGGGCCAGCGCGTGCGGCTGGTGGATGCGGCGCAGATCGACTGGATCGAGGCGCAGGGCGACTACGCCGGCCTGCATGCGGGCGGCTGCATGCACCTGCTGCGCGAGCCGCTGCACCGCCTCGCCGCGCGGCTGGACCCGGCACAGTTCGCGCGCATCCACCGCTCGGCGATCGTGCGGCTGGATCGCGTGGCCGAACTGCAGGCGCTGTCCAACCGAGACAGCCTGCTGCGCCTGCACGACGGTACCCCGCTGCGCGCCAGCCGCACCTACGTGGATGCATTGCGCGCGGCGTTGCTGGCGGTCGGCACCGCTGCCTGAGCGGCCATCCCACCGCGGCCGCCTGCATACGTATTCAAGGGGACGGCGCGACACCGGCGCGGCAAGAATCGGAGCCTTCGGGCGGACACGCCATGGGGGAGAACGCGATGAGCGCAGTGGGCAGCGTGGAAGGCACGAGCGGGCAGCGCGCGACGGTACGGGTGGTGCTGATCGCGGCGGCGGCGGCGCTGGGCGGGTTCCTGTTCGGCATGGACACGGCCGTGATCAACGGCGCCGTGGACGCGGTGCGCGCGGGCTTCGGACTCAATGCGGGACAGATCGGCTTCGCGGTGTCCTGCGCCTTGCTGGGTTCGGCGGTGGGCGCGTGGTATGCGGGTCCGCTGGCGGACCGCTGGGGTCGTGTGCGCAGCATGCAGGTGGCCGCGGCGCTGCTGGCGGTGAGCGCGCTGGGCTCGGGCCTGGTGCATGGTGTGTGGGACCTGGTGCTGTGGCGGCTGGTCGGCGGCACCGGCGTGGGCATGGCGTCGGTGATCGCGCCCGCCTACATCGCCGAGGTGTCGCCCGCGGCGATCCGTGGCCGGCTGGGTTCGATGCAGCAGCTGGCGATTGTGCTTGGCATCTTCGCGGCGCTGTTGAGCGACGCCTGGCTGGCCGGCGCGGCCGGCGGGGCGGAGAAAACCTTGTGGCTGGGACTCGAAGCCTGGCGCTGGATGTTCCTCGCTGCCGTGGTGCCCGCGCTGGTCTACGGCACGGTGGTGCTGGGTGTGCCGGAGTCGCCGCGCTACCTCGTGGCACGCGGCCGGCTGGCCGAGGCGAAGGCGGTGTTGCGCGAGGTGCTGGACCTGGGCGACGAGATCGCGCTGGACAGCAAGCTCAGCGACATCGGGCACAGCCTGCGCATGGAACACCGCCCGCGCCTGCGCGACCTGCGCGGCAAGTGCGCGGGCCTGCTGCCGGTGGTGTGGATCGGCATCGCGCTGTCGGTGTTCCAGCAGTTCGTGGGCATCAACGTGATCTTCTACTACTCGTCCACCCTGTGGCATTCAGTGGGCTTCAGCGAGGCGGACTCCTTCAGCATCACCGTGGTCACCTCGGTGGTGAACGTGCTGGTGACCCTGGTGGCGATCGCGCTGGTGGACCGGATCGGCCGCAAACCCTTGCTGGCGACCGGTTCGGCGGGTATGGCGATCACTCTGGCGCTGATGGCGTGGTGTTTCTCGCAGGCCACCGGCAGCGGCGCCACGCTGGCGCTGCCGCACGGCGTGGGCACGGTGGCGCTGGTGGCGGCGAACGCCTACGTGGTGTTCTTCGGGGTGAGCTGGGGACCGGTGGTGTGGGTGCTGCTGGGCGAGATGTTCCCCAACGGCATCCGCGCGATCGCGCTGGCGGTGGCCGCGTCGGCGCAGTGGCTGGCGAACTTCGCGATCACCAGCAGCTTCCCCGCGCTGGCCGAGCTGGGCCTGCCGTTCGCCTACGGCCTGTATGCGGCCTTCGCGCTGCTGTCGTTCCTGTTCGTGCTGGGCGCGGTGCGCGAGACGCGCGGCATCGAACTGGAGGACATGCGCACGTAAGGTCTTGCGCGTCGCGACACGGTAGGATGAGGCGATGGGTGGCACGGCGCCGCCCTGTGCCATGCAACGGGTCGCGGATGAAGGGAAAGGCCACATCGTTCGATATCGCCCATCTCGCCGGGGTTTCGCAGTCCACGGTGTCGCGCGCGCTGCGCGGCAGCCCGCTGGTCAGCGAGGAGACGCGGCGGCGCATCCAGTCGGCGGCCGACGAGCTCAACTACAAGGTGGACAAGAACGCCTCCAACCTGCGCCGCCAGCACACTGGCACATTGGCGCTGCTGCTGTTCGAGGATCCCACCGCCGACGACTCGCACATCAATCCGTTCTTCCTGTCCATGCTGGGCTCGATCACCCGTGCCAGTGCGCAGCAGGGCTTCGACCTGCTGATCTCGTTCCAGCAGTTCTCGCGCGACTGGCACGCCGATTTCGCCGGCAGCCAGAAGGCCGACGGCCTGATCCTGCTCGGCTATGGCGACTACCAGTCGCACCGCGACAAGCTGGAGAAGCTGGTGGCGCAGGGCACCCGCTTCGTGCGCTGGGGCGCGGTGCTGCCCGGCCAGCCCGGCGTGTCGATCGGCTGCGACAACCACGAGGGCGGCCGGCTCGCCACCGCGCACCTGATCGCGCAGGGCAGCCGGCGCATCGCCTTCCTCGGCGACGCCACGCCGCACTATCCCGAATTCCACGAGCGCTACCGCGGCTACGCCGACGCACTGCGCGAGGCCGGCCTGGCGGTGGACGAGGCGTTGCAGGCCGACGCCGAAACCACCGAGCGCGCCGGTTACGAGGCCGCCGAGCTGCTGCTGGAGCGTGGCACCACGTTCGACGGCATCTTCGCCGCCAGCGACCTGATCGCGATCGGCGCGCTGCGTGCGCTGGCGGAGCGCGGCCTCGCGGTGCCCGGCGACGTGGCGCTGGTCGGTTTCGACGACATCCCGATGGCCAGCTTCGTCAATCCCGCGCTCACCACAGTGCGGCAGGACACCGGCAAGGCCGGTGAAGTACTGGTCGACGAATTGCTGCGGCTGATCCGTGGCGAGGGCGGCGAAAGCGCGATGCTGCCGGCGGAGCTGAAGGTGCGGCGGTCAAGCCTGCGCGGCGGTTGAGCCTGCCTACGGAACCGGGCCACTCGCACCCGTGCCGTCGTCCCAGCGCAGGAACAGCGGCAGCATCTTCGCCCACGAGGCCTGCTGGTGCTTGCCGCCGGGCAGCAGGTAGACGGCGATGTCGGCGCGGCGCCCGGGATGCGCGGCGTAGTCCGGGTTCACGCTGTAGCCGAACTGGCGCAGGCCGCGCAGGCCAAAGCCCCGGGTGGCACCGTCCGCCGCGCGGTAGCCGTCGACGAGGTCGCGGATGTCGCCGATCACGTCGATCACGCCGTCGTGGTCGCGGTCGTTCGTCTCCTCGGCGGTGCCGGCGGCGAACCAGAAGCGCAGGTGCGGGCGTTTCGGCCCGCGGTCGACCATGCGCTGTGCCAGCCGCGTGTGTTCCACCGCATCGTCGCTGCCGCGATCGGCGGCGAGCCAGAACGAGGGCGAGAACGCGCCCACGCGACCGAACACTTCCGGATACTGCCAGCCCAGGTTGAACGCGTTGAGCCCGCCCAGCGACCAGCCGAGCACGCTGCGCGCGCCGACGTCGCGGCGCGTGCGGTAATGCGCGTCGATGTACGGCACCAGCCGCGTGGCGAGCCATTGCGAGTAGTCGTGGGCACGCCGGCCGACCGGACCGTACTTGGTGTCGGCGGGCAGGCTGCGCCCACTGGCGCGGTCGGACAGGCCGTAGGTGCCCATGCGGTCGCGCAGCATGTGCACCGCCACCACGATGGGCACGCGGATCGCGTGCGCGCGGCACAGCGCGGTGAGCGTGGGCACCAGCCCCACCGCGGGCATGTCCTGGCCGTCGTCGGCGTACACCGTGCGGTAGCGCTGGCGGCTGCGGGCGTAGTCGCCGGGCAGGTAGACGTCCACCGTGATGCGTTCCGGCGCGAACGCGGGTGCGTCGAGCTGCAGCGTGCGCTGCGTGGGCGCGCAGGCGTCGGCCGCGAGCGCGTGCAGCGGCCAGCCTCCGAGGAACAGCGCGAGCAGGGCGCCGCCCAGGCGGCGCTTCATGCCGCCTCGCTAGCGGCCACGGTCGTCGCGCGCGGCTCGTGCACGCGCAGCGTGCACAGTCCCGCCAGCAGCAGGCTTGCGCCACCCAGCGCCAGCGCCCAGATCGGCTGGTCGTGGAAGAACCATTTCAGCAGCACGCCCAGCACGCTGGCCGCCATCAGCTGCGGGATCACGATGAAGAAATTGAAGATGCCCATGTAGATGCCCATCTTCGCCGCGGGCAGGTTGTCCGACAGCATGGCGTAGGGCAGCGACAGGATCGAGGCCCAGGCGAAACCCACGCCGATCATGGAAACGATCAGCCAGTGCGGGTCGCGGATGATGAGGAATGACAGCAGGCCCAGCCCGCCCAGCCACAGGTTGGCCAGGTGGCTCCAGCGCAGGCCGCAGGCGCGCACCATGAGCGGGATCACGATCGCGGCCAGCACGCCCACGCCGTTGTAGGTGCCCATCAGCACGCCGGCCCAGTTCGCGCCTTCGTTGTAGGCGGCGGAGGTGGTGTCGGCGCTGCCGTAGAAGTGGCCGGCGACGGCGGGCGTGGTGTTGATCCACATCGCGAACATCGCGAACCAGGAGAAGAACTGCACCCAGTTCAGCCGGCGCATCTCGCGCGGCATGCCGTACAGGTCGCCCATGATCTGGCGCAGCATGCCCTGGCGGCGCGTGCGGGACAGCCATGTGAAGAGCGCGCCGGCACCGACCAGGCCGCCGGCCAGCAGGTAAAGCTCCTCGCGCAGCGCGTAATGCCGGATCAGGGCCAGCAACACGAGGCCCAGCAGCAGGAACAGCGCGCCGAGCTTCCATGCATCACCCACGTCCGCCGGTTCTTCCGCCACGTGACTGTCGGCGAAGGCTTCCAGCTGCTCCGGCGGGTATTCGCGCGTGCTGAGGATGGTCCACAGCATCGCGCCCAGCAGCACCACCGCGCCCGCGTAGAAGGAGTACATCACCGAGTGCGGCACCGTGCCGGCCGGCGCGGTGTTGGCCACGCCGAAGCGGGTGAGCAGCCAGGGCAGGAACGAGGCCACCACGGCGCCCACGCCGATGAAGACGCTCTGCATCGCGTAGCCCAGCGGGCGCTGGCGCGGCGGCAGCTGGTCGCCCACGAAGGCGCGGAACGGCTCCATCGACACGTTGAACGAGGCGTCCATGATCCACAGCAGGCCCGCCGCGATCCACAGCGCCGGCGAGTTCGGCATCGCCAACAATGCGAGCGTGGCCAGCACGGCGCCCGCGAAGAAGTAGGGGCGGCGCCGGCCGAAGCGGTTCCAGGTGCGGTCGGAGCAGTAGCCGATCAGCGGCTGCACGATCAGGCCGGTGAACGGCGCGGCGATCCACAGCACCGGGATCTGGTCCACGTTCGCGCCCAGCGTCTGGAAGATGCGGCTGACGTTGGCGTTCTGCAGCGCGAAACCGAACTGGATGCCGAGGAAGCCGAAGCACATGTTCCAGATCTGCCAGAACGACAGCTCGGGCTTGCGCGTCATGGAGCGCTCTCCGCGGCAGGCAGCGGCACGATGCGCAGCGCGCCGACTTGGGCCTCGTTCAACGGGCCGGCGCTGCCGCCCGTGCCGCCGGTGTAGTGCGCATTGTGTGCGAGGTAGCTCATGTTGAAGCCGTCATCCAGGGCGAAGCTGCAGCGTGCGCCGGCGTCGGCGCTGAACTGCGCGGTGGTGGACAGCTGCTCGCCCGTGCTGTGCGGCATCACCACGGGCACGCGCTGCTCGGGGCTGCCCGCGCAGCGGATCGCCAGCATCTTCACCGCGGCGGTGATGCCGGTGTTGATCGGGCCGTGGTCGTTGCGGTAGTTCAACGCCACCTGGTAGTGGCCGGCAGCGGGCGCGACCCAGGTGCGTGGCCATGCGCCGTCGACCTTGGCGAACGGGCCTTCGCATTGCGACGGGCTGTGCAGCGATTCCAGTCCGCCCGCGCCGGTCTGCGTGAGGCTGAAGCACTGCAGTGCGTTCGTGGCGGGCACCGCGAGCGTGCCTTCGATGGCGCCCACGCGGCGGCCGTTGAGGTAGAGCACGCCGGGCGCGGCGCTGCGCACGTTCCAGTTCGCGCCGTCGCGCGTCACCTGCGGCGCGGCGGGGGCGGCGGGCGCGAACGGCGGCACCGTGCTGCGCACCCCGATCTCGGGCACCTTGATCGCCATCAGCTGCACCACGCTCTCGTCGCCGCGCTGCGCGGTGTCGCCGGCGATCAGCAGGTTGCCGTCCAGTTTCTTCGGGAGTTTCAGGGTGATGCGTTTGCCCGGCAGCTGCAGGCTGATCGAGTTCTTCTTGCCGAACAGCATCGGCACCAGCGACACCGGCAGCTTGGGTTCGACGTGGCCGTCGGCTTCGAGGCCGAACACGCCTTCGCCCACGACGGCGAGGTAGGCGGCCACCGACCACAGCTGGCGCGGCGAATCCACCACCGGGCCGCTGAGCTTGCCGTCGTCCACGTGGGTGGACTCGGTGGTGAGCTCGTAGTTCTCCATGTTGGAGCCGGCCAGCGCGGCGCCGCGCATCACCGAGGCGATCTCGAACGCGATATGCGCGGGGTCGTTGAGCCGGCGTGCGGCGCGCAGCGCGTAGGCGCTGACGAACGGCCAGATCGCGCGGTTGTGGTAGATCGGCTGGTCGGTGCGCTCGGGCCAGATCACCGGGCTGCCCGCAGGCCACGCCGGATAGTTCGCCAGCGCCTGCCGCGCGCGGTCGCCGTCGGCCACGCCGCTGTCGATGGCCAGCGCGATGCCGAGCAGGTCGTAGGTGTCGTAGGGTGCGCCGTCGCCGCCGATGTAGCTCATGTACATGCCGCGGTCGGCGCGCCAGAAGTGGGCGTTGATCGCGCTTTTCAGCGCATCGGCCTGCGCCCGGTAGTCCGCCGCGCGCGCGTCGTGGCGTTCGCCAGCGAGGCGGGCGGCGAGTTCCAGCGCCTGGTAGTGCAGCACGTTGGTGGACAGCGCGAACGACTGCGCGATGAACACCACGTTGTCCTGCGTCCACGCGGGATAGGTTTGCTCGCGCCAGTCGAGGAAGGAGGTTTCGCCGCGGTACAGGCCCATGGCCGGGTCGAACGCGAACTGGCGATCCTGCGCCAGCGTGCCGATGAGCGCCTGCCAGGTGGCGTCGGCGAACGCCGCGTCGTCGAGCAGGTGGCGCGCGGCGAGGAACCATGCCACGCGGTCCGTGCTGATCGGCCAGCTGCCGCCCGAGCCGGTGTCCTGCATCACGAGCGGCCCTTCAAGGGCCGGACCCTTCGGCGTGCCTCCCGCGCGCGCGTCGGAGAGCTTGAAGCGCAGGCCGTTGCGAGCGCGCGCGGCGTCGTAGCGCCACAAGCCGAGATCCACCGAGAACGAGAGGTCGCGTGTCCACACGTAGGGCCACTTCTCGCCGGTGGCGAAGCAATCGCAGGGGATGGGCCGGTCGTGGTCGTAGGCGCCATCGCGGATCGCGGTGACGGAATCCTGCCTGAGGTCGTCCTGCGCCATCGCGTACAGGCCGTCGAACAGCGGGCTGGCGGTCTGCACCGCATACGGCGGCGTGGGGATCAGCCGCTTGCCGTGCGCCGCATGCAGCAGGAAACCGCCGCCGGGCTGCGTCTCGATGCTGGCGTGCTGGCCGCGCCACTGCAGGCTGTCGTGCCACAGCGGTCCATGTGCGGCGGCGGTCAGGGCCAGCATCAGGCTGCCGAAGATGCTCATGCGTGGTTCCTCCGGCGGATGGCGGGCGGTGCCGCGTGTCGGGCGTGGTGCATGGTGGCGCGCGTGACGGTCTTGCTCATGTCGCTTTTCCCTCGATCCGGTCGGCGGACAGCGACCTCATGCGCCTGTCCGCTGCCTGCGTGTCAACGGCCCCCCGTGGCCGGACCGCCGCATGTTTCAGCCATGCGGTCGAGTCCGGGGCCAGTGTACGCAGATGTGTCCATGCTTGTGTCAGGAGCCCTCCGCCACGGGTGGAGGGGCGGTTCATTGCGCCAGGATCGCGCCGTAGTGGCCCTCCACGTTCAGCGTGACGTTGCCGCTGCTGACCGTGTACTTGTTGCCGGTGAGCAGGTCGGTGACCTGGCTGCCGTTGGTCATGCTTTCCTCATACACCGGCACCGTCACCGTTTTCGTGCTGCCGGTGCCGTTCAGCACCACTGCGATGCGGTTGGTCTGGTCGAAGCGGCCGAACGCGTAGATGTCGTTGGTGTCGTCGGTGAGCAGGGTCATGAACGAGCCGGTGCGCAGGGCCGGGTAGGTGTTGCGGATCCGGATCAGCTGCTGGGTCAGCGCCACCGCGGTGTTGCTGGTGGTGGCCTGGCTCCAGTCGAAGGTGCGGCGGTTGTCCGGATCGGCGCCGCCCTGCATGCCGTATTCGTCGCCGTAGTAGATGGTGGGCGTGCCGACGTAGGTCATCTGGAAGATCAGGCCCAGGTAGGTCTTCCAGATGTCGCCGCCGCAGCGGGTGGCGAAGCGCGAGGTGTCGTGGCTGCCCAGGAAGTTGGTCATGGTCTGCTGCACGTCGATCGGCAGGTCGGCGCGCGTGCCGTGCAGCCAGCTGTCGAGCTTGCTCGGCACCAGCGAGGCGCTGTTGCCGCTCTCGTCCACGCCGCAGATCCACTCGGAGACCGGCTGGGTGAAGCCGTTGTAGTTCATCGCGCCGTCCCACTCGGCGCCGTCGTCCAGCCAGGAGGAGGCGTCGCCCCAGTATTCGCCGACGATCGCGGCGTTCGAGTTCACCGATTTCACCGCCGTGCGGAACTCCTGCATGATCTGGTGGTTGGTGGCGTCGCTGCCGTTGTTGCCGCCGGCGTCGAGGTACTGCGCCGCATCCAGCCGCCAGCCGTCGATGCCGTAGGGCTGGGCCAGCCAGGTCTGCGCCACCGAGCCGGAGTTGGCGTAGATCTGGTTGCGCGTGGCCGAGCCGCTGGCGCCGTAGTCCAGCTTGGGCATGCTGCCAATGCCGAAGAACGTGGAATAGCTGCTCGGCCAGGTCTGGAAGGTGTAGTAGCTGTAGTACGGGCTGGACTGCGACTGGTAGGCACCCTGCTGCGGGCAGGAGATCGAGCCGTAGCTTGCCTTGCCGAACCAGCAGCTGCTGTCGCCGCTGTGGTTGAACACGCCGTCGAGGATGAGGTAGCTGTGCGGTCCGTTGCTGCTGCTGTGCACGTCGGTGATCAGCTGCTCCAGCGTGCTGTTGCTGCCGAAGGCCGGGTCGACCGTGTAGTAGTCGGCTGTGTCGTACTTGTGGTTGGTGGGCGACCGGAAGATCGGGTTGAGGTAGATGATGTCGGCGCCCAGCGTGTTCTTGATGTAGCCCAGCTTCTGGTCGACGCCGGCGAGGTCGCCGCCGAAGAACACCTCGCTGTTGCAGCCGCTGACGTTGGCGGCGACGCCGGTGCCCCAGGCGTGCTGCTCGGTGGCGCAGCCGGCATAGGTGAACTGGCCGTTGGTGACGTCGTTGCCGGTGTCGCCGTTGTAGAAGCGGTCGGGGAAGATCTGGTACATCACGCCGTTCTTCATCCAGCTTGGCGTCTTGAAGCCGGGAACGATGAAGAAGTCGCCCGACGACGGCTCGCTGCTGGTGATGCCGGCCGCGTTGTACCAGGCGGTGGCGGTGCCGTCGTTGATCTGGAAGCGGTAGTACTTCTCCGACGAACTGGCGGGGATGGTGCCCTGCCAGAGGTCGTAGGTGCCGGTGGCGTCGTTGGACGCCCAGTGCATCGCCACCCAGTGGAACTGGCCGTCGGCGCTGTCGTAGTACTTGATGTTGGCGCTGGTGATGTCGCCCTTGAAGGTGCGGAACGTAAGCGTCACGGACGTGTTCGCCGTGGGCTCGGCGGCGCTGTCGTACAGCGGGCCCTGGTCGTGGAACAGGCCGGCCCATTCCACGTTGTTGTCGTTGCTGGCGGCGCGTGCGGCGGTGCTCCACAGCGATGCGCCGGACAAGGCCAGCGCCAGGCACAGGGCAAGCGGCAGCCTGTGCAGGCCGTGCGGTTCGCGCTTCATCGGATGACTCATCGAAACCCCTCCAGTCAGGACTGGGCAGATGCCGTCGCGCTCGCCGGGCCCAGGGCCGGCAGCTCCTCGCGTGGCGGTGGTGGTGGCCGTGCCTGGCCGCGATGCTCCCCTGCGCCGCGCCCTCCCGGCGCGGCGCGATGCATGCTCAGTGCGCGGCCGTCGCCTGCAGCGTCAGCGTGCGTGTGGCGCCGGCATCGAGCTTGAGCACGGTGAGCGGGCCGTAGCGGTCGCTGGCGGTGGCCCAGCCTTCGCCGTCGGCTGCTTCGAGTGCCGCGGTCGAGGCGTAGTGCTTCAGCGAGCCATCGACCGCACCGGCGGCAACCCCGTGCACGCGCACGAGGTAGTGGCGCAATGCCGGGCGGTAGCTGCCCTCGGGCGCCGCGGTGCTGAAGCTCACCGTGGCGCCGCTGCGCTGCGTGGCGAGACGCTGCCTGAAGTACGCGCCATCCGTGTAGGCGTAGGTTTCGCCGTCGTCGTCGACATAGTCGAAGTGGCTGGCCTCGGCGGCGGGGAACACGTCCACGCTCACCGTGGCGACCGGGTGCTGGCTGCTCCAGTCCATCACCGGCTGGGTGGGAATGATCGCGCCGGCGCGGACGAACAGCGGGATGTCGCGCCAGGTCTTCGCGTCCACCGGGTAATCGATGGTCTGGCCGCCCGGGTAGACCTTGCCGCTGGCCCAGTCCGTCCACGTGCCCGCGGGCAGGTAGATGTGCTTCATCGTCTGGCCTTGTTCGACCACCGGCGACACCAGGATCCAGTCGCCGAACAGCCAGGCATCCACGTCGTTGCGTGCCCGCGGGTCATGCGGCCACGCGAAGGCCAGCGGCTGCACCAGGCCCACGCCCTGCGCGCTGGCACGGTGCTGGTAGCTGTAGATGTAGGGCAGCAGCGCGTAGCGCAGGCGGATCGCGTGCGTCGCCGCCGCCTCGGCCACCGGGCCGTACCGCCACGGCTGGCGCTTCTCGCCCTCCGTGCCGTGCACGCGGAACACCGGCGTGAACGCGCCGAACTCGATCCAGCGCGCATAGTTCTCGTCGGAGGGATGACCCACGAAGCCGCCGCCGTCCATGCCCCACTGCATCTCGCCCACGCTGATGGCGCTCAGCATGCGCGGGCGCTGCGCGGCCATGCTGGCGAAGCCGGTCTGGATGTCGCCCGACCACAGGGCGTAGGCGTAGCGCTGCGCGCCCAGCCAGAAGTCGCGGTTGATCGACCACACGCGCAGCTTCGAATACGCGCGCTGGCCGTCGTAGATCGCGCGCTGCATGTTGAGGAACTGGGTGTCGCTCTGGGTGGTGTCGGCCTCGTCGTTCCACCAGCCGACGATGCCGGTGTCGAAGCTGTGCTTGAGCGCGCTGTTGAAGAACCAGGTGCGCGTGGCCGGCTTGTCGAAATCGAGGTCCTTCACCGGCTTGTGCGAGAAGTAGTCGGGGCTGACCTTCTCGCCGGGCAGCCACAGGTCGTGCGCGGTGGCGTAGCGGCCTTCCACGGTGTCCACGTGCACGCGCGGCTTCATGATGCCGGTCATGTGGATGCCGAGCGCATCCATGTCGGCCTTCAGCTTGCCGGTGGGGCCGTCGGGGAATTTCTTCGCGTTCCAGCGGAACTCGCCCCAGTCCTCGCCCCAGGCCTTCCAGTCGAAGTCGAAGGTGAAGGTGTCGATGGGGATGTGCTTGGCGCGGTAGGTGGCGACGATCTGGCGGAACTCGTTCTCGTCGATGCCCCACTGGCTGTTGATGAAGCCGTTGGCCCAGCGCGGGAACAGCGGCGCGTGGCCGCTGAGGTCGGCCAGCGCGCCGAACAGCTGCGGCGGGTCGCCGGCCATCAGGTAGACGTCCACCGCCGGCTTGGACAGGCCCGCGATGTCGATGCGGCCGTCCTTGAGCGTGAAGTCCGCGCCGTCGCTGTCCACCAGCACGCCATAGCCGGCGGTGCTCCACACGAAGGGCGCGCCGGCATGGCCCTGCTCGCCGGCCTTGGCCACCTGCTTGCCCGTGCGCAGCAGGCCGGCGGAGGCATCCTGGTCCTTGTCGTAGCCACCGATGCCGTACAGCGCATCGGCCGGCGCGTGCGTCAGCCGCACGTGGCCCTGCGCCAGCGCGGCGAGGTCGAGCGTGAGCAACGGATGGCGTTGCGCATCCTGCAGCTCCAGCGCGTTGGTGCTCTTGTGCCAGATCGCGGTGAGGCGGTCACTGGCGAGGGTGAGCGTGGCAGCATCGTCGTGCACCTGCGCGCCGGCCACGGTGGCCGGTTTCGCGTGCGGATCGAGCACCAGCGTGTGCGCATCGGTGGCGCCGGCGGGCAGCGCCTGCACGTGCACCACGCCGGCGCCGTCGAGGCGGATCGACACCTGCTCAGCGCCCAGATGGAAGGTCACGCCTTGCGCGTCGACGTGCGCGGCGGAAGCCGCCGGTGCGGTGGCGGCCAGTGCCGGCATGGCAACCAGCAGGCCGGCGGCCAGCGCGGCGGCGAGCATGCGCCGGGCCATCACTGCAGCACCACGCTGGTGTAGGCCGGCACGCTCAGCGTGCTGCCGTGGATCGCCGCGCCGGGGCCGGTCTGCTTCAGCACGCGGCTGAAATGCGGTTCGCCGGGCACGTCCAGCGCCATCGTCTGCGGCTGGCCGGAAAGGTTGTGCACCACCAGCACGGTGTCGTGGCCGTCGGTGCGTTCCCACGCGGCGAGGTGGTCGCTGGCTTCGGGATAGGCGTGGAAGCCGCCGTCGCGCAGCGCGGGCACCTCGCTGCGCCAGTGGATCAGCTGCGTGTAGACATGCAGCAGCGAGTGCGGGTCGGCCTGTTCGGCCTCGACCGAGACGGCCGCGCCGTTGGCGGCGTCGCTCGCTTCCCAGGTGGTCTCGCCCTTCGCCCTGGTCGCGCGCTGCCAGCGCATCGGCTCGCGCAGGGCGGGATCGGGCTTCTTGCCCAGCGTGCCCAGCTCCTCGCCGTAGTAGACGTAGGGTTCGCCCGGCAGGGTGAACAACATCGCGGCGGCCGTGCGCATGTGTTGCGGATTGCCGTCGAGCTGGCTCATCACGCGCTCCTGGTCGTGGTTGGACAGGAAGGGCGCGTCCTTGATCGTCTTGCCGCCGACGGCCTGGTAGGCGGCATAGGTACGGTCGAGCGTGGGGCCGAGACCCTGGTTGCGTTCGGTCTTCGCGGCGTCGATCAGCTGCGCCGCCAGCGGGAAGTTGAACACGGCGTCCAGCGGCTTCAGGTAGGGCGCGAGCATGGTGGCCGCGGGCTGCGTCACCTCGCCCACCAGGTAGGTGTGCGGGTTCACCGCGTCGAGGCCGCGGCGGTATTCGTTCCACCAGGCCAGGTTCTTCGCCAGCGCGGCGGGGTCATCCACATCCCAGAGGAAGTTCTCGTAGATGTGCCGGGCGGCGTCGAGGCGGAAGCCGTCCGCGCCCAGCTTCAGCCAGAACTGGCCGGCCTTGACCATCTCGTTGCGCACGGCCGGGTTGTCGTAGTTCAGGTCGGGCATCTCCGCCGCGAAGATGCCGAGGTAATACTGTCCAGGAGCAGGTTGCTTGCCCGCCGCGTGCCAGGCCTGGCTGCCGGCGGCGCTGCCGCTTTCCAGGTCGGTGTATTTGTCGGCCCAGGTGTACCAGTCGTGGTAGGGGCTCTTCGGATCCAGCGCAGCCTTGAACCACGGGCTCTCGTTGCTGGTGTGGTTGATCACCATGTCGATGATGACCCGGATGCCGCGCTTGTGCGCCTCGTCCACCAGGCGGCGGAAGTCGGCCAGCGTGCCGTACTGCGGGTTCACCGCCTCGTAGTCGGTGACGTCGTAGCCGTGGTAGCTGGGCGAGGGATTGATCGGCATCAGCCAGATGCCGCTGACGCCCAGCGATTGCAGGTAGTCGAGCTTGGCGGTGACGCCGTTGAGGTCGCCGATGCCGTCGCCGTTGGTGTCGTACCAGCTGCGCACGAAGATCTCGTACCACACGCCGGAGGGTGCCTGCGCCGTTGTCCCGGCGGCGGCCGGTGCGGCGGCCTGTGCCGGGAGTGTCGGCAGCAGCAGCGCGGCGGACAGCAGGAGTGCGAGACGGTGGGGAAATTTCATGATGCCTCCGGCGGGGATTTGCGGCCTGTATGCGTCAGGCTTCGATGGGGGTCGGCGTGCCGCAGTGGTGCGCCACGAACTCGTGGTGCGGCTGCAGCATGTTCACTGCGCGGCCGACCAGGGTGCGGATGTCGGCGAGGAAATGGTCGAGCTGCTGTTCGCCCAGTTCGTCGGCCAGCGGGTGGTGGCGCGCCGGCTCGATGCGCTGGCCCAGCAGCACCTGCAGCCAGCCCGTTTCGGTGAACAGCTCGTCGCCTTCGCGGAAGATCATGCCGGTGCGGCGGAACAGCTCGATGCGCCGCGCCAGCTCCGGCGGCACCTCCATCGCGCCGCACTGCCGCCAGAACGGCGTGTCGGTGCGCTCGGTGGCCTTGTAGTGCAGGATCAGGAAGTCGCGCACCCGCTCGTATTCGAAGCGGGTCTGGCGGTTGTACTCGTCGATCAGCTTCGGGTCGCAATGGCGGTCGGGGAACATCGCCAGCAGGCGGTTCACGCCCGACTGCACCAGGTGGATGCTGGTGGATTCCAGCGGCTCCATGAAGCCGGCGGCAAGGCCCAGCGCGAGGCAGTTGCGGTTCCACGCCAGCCTGCGCATGCCGGTGACGAAGCGCAGCGGGCGGGGATCGCCGAGCGCTTCGGTTTCCAGGTTCGCCAGCAGCTGCGCGGTGGCCTCGTCGTCGCTGATGAAGCGGCTGCAGTACACGTGGCCGTTGCCGGTGCGGTGCTGCAGCGGGATGCGCCACTGCCAGCCCGCGGTGCGCGCGCTGGCCTGGGTGTAGGGCCGCATCGGCCCGCCCGGCGCGCTGCCCACCGCCAGTGCGCGGTCGCAAGGCAGCCAGTGCTGCCAGTTCTCGTAGCCGGTTTTCAGCGCGCCCTCGATCAGCAGGCCGCGGAAGCCGGAGCAGTCGATGAAGAAATCGCCCTCGACCGTCGCGCCGCCGTCCAGCAGCAGCGACTCGATGTGGCCGTCCTCGGCGTGCAGGCGCACGTCGACCACCTTGCCCTCGATGCGCTGCACGACGCCGGGCTTGATGCGCTCGCGCAGGTACTGGCCGTACAGCGCGGCGTCGAAATGGTAGGCATAGCGGATGCCGCCCAGCGGGCTGTTCGGCACCGTGTCCATCCGCGCGAAGCGGTTCTGGGCGGCGGCCGCCGCGTTGAGCGAGTGCGCCCACAGGCTCTGCGCGCCGGGCCGGCCGCGGCTGCGCAGCCAGTAGTGGTGGAACGGCGTCAGCCCCAGCGGCAGGCCGAGGTCGCCGAAGGCGTGGATGTAGGACTCGCCCACGCGGGTGAAATCGTTGAGCTGCACGCCCAGCTTGAAGGTGCCGTGCACGGCACGCAGCATGTCGTCCTCGTCGATGCCGAGGAAACGGTTGATGTGCAGGATCTGCGGGATCGTCGCCTCGCCCACGCCGACGGTGCCGATCTCGGCCGACTCCACCAGCTTGATCTGCAGCTGCGAACCCAGTGCTCGGGCGAGCAGGGCCGCGGTCAGCCAGCCGGCGGTGCCACCGCCCACGATCACCAGGCGTCGAATGCGCGAATCATTCATGTCGTCACCCTAGCCGACTCCGGCGCCATCCATGGGACTCCCTTGCGCGTGTCGGCCTCGTCGAAAAAAAGTCCCCGCTGGTTTGCACGCAGCGGGGCACGGGGGAGTCGCGTGGATCTTGCGTGTTGCCGCTTACTGGAACTTGTACGAGACACCCAGCGAATAGGTGCGGCCGTAGCGTTCCCACATCAGCACCTGGCGCGGGTCGTTGTTCTGGAACGTGGTGAAGAGCTTGTTCGACAGGTTGGAGCCCTGCGCGATCACGGTCAGGCCCTTGAAGCGGCCGCTGTCGAACGTGTAGCTCACCTGCGCGTCGTAGGTGCTGCCGCCCTTCAGCGTCTGCTCGATGCGCGTGGCGCTGATGCCCGCCACCTCGCCCAGGAAGTCGGAGCGGTAGCTGTCGCTGATGCGCGCCTCGAAGCCGTTGTGCTGGTAGTACAGCGTGCCGTTGGCGACCCACTTCGACAGGCCAGGCACGGTGATCGGCGTGGCATTGCCGGGGTAGACCAGCGAGCTCTTATTGCGGTTGCCGGTGAGGATCAGACCGAAGCCGTCCAGCGGCTGCGCGATCAGGTTGAAGGGCAGGTTCAGCGTGCCCTGGAGGCCCTTCACGTAGCCGCGGCCGTCATTGGTCGGGCCGCTCACGATGCCAAGAGGCGTGCCCAGCTGGCTCAGCTGCGCCGGATCCAGCTGGAACGGCAGGAAGGCACTGAAGTCGTACAGGAAGGATGCGTTCGGGTT
>DATEKS010000108.1:0-18660 GCA_035277325.1 Rhodanobacter sp. | reverse complement strand
CACGCTGACCGCGCAGAACTCGGCGGAGGTACGGGCCGTCGCGCCGGTCGACCCGGCGTTCGTCCGCGCACAGCTCGACGCGGTGCTCGACGACCTGCCGGTGGCCGACGCCGACATTGCCAAGCTCGCCGCGAAGGAATTCGCCAAGCAGGGCCTGGACATCAAGCTCGACGCCAAGCTCAACAAGGCCGAGGTGAAGAAGGACGGCGTGCACCTTACCTACACCGACAAGAGCGGCGAGCAGTCGCTGGTGGTCGACAAGCTGCTGGTGGCCGTGGGCCGCCGCGCCTACACCAAGGATCTCCTGGCCGACGACACCGGCGTGAAGCTGGACGAGCGCGGCCGCATCGTGGTGGACGAGCACTGCCACACCGGCGTGGACGGCGTGTGGGCGATCGGTGACGCGGTGCGCGGCCCGATGCTGGCGCACAAGGGTTCCGAGGAAGGCGTGGCGGTGGCCGAGTGGATCGCCGGCAAGGCCGGCCACGTCAACTACGACACCGTGCCCTTCGTGATCTACACCGAGCCGGAAGTGGCCTGGGCCGGCAAGACCGAGAAGGAGCTGAAGGACGCCGGCGTGCCGTACAAGGTCGGTACCTTCCCGTTCGCCGCCATCGGCCGCGCGGTGGCGATGAACGAGGCCGTGGGCCAAGTGAAGATGCTCGCCCACGCCGACACCGACCGCATCCTCGGCGTGCACATGGTGGGCCCGGGCGTGTCCGAGCTGATCGCCGAGTACGTGGTGGCGATGGAGTTCAAGGGCTCCTCCGAGGACCTCGCCCGCATCGTCCACGCCCACCCGACCCTCTCGGAAGCCGTGCACGAGGCGGCGCTGTCGGTGGACAAGCGCGCCATCCACAAGGGCAACTGATCGCCCGACGCAACGACAAACGGCCCGCTCGTGGCGACATGGGCGGGCCGTGTCGTTTTCGGCGTCGTTTTCGGCGAAACCGAAAACGACAAATCGGTACAGTACGCTTTTGATTCCGCGATACGAGCAAGCCTCCGCCATGCCCCAACCCACCGCTCTCTGCGTCTACTGCGGCTCCAGCCCCGGCAAGCACCCCGAATACGCCGAACAGGCGCGTGCCTTCGGCACCGAGATGGCCAAACGCGGCATCGCACTGGTGTATGGCGGCGGCAAGGTCGGCCTGATGGGCACGGTGGCCGACGCGGTGCTGGCCGGCGGCGGCAGGGTCGTCGGCGTGATCCCGCGCCAGCTGGTCGAGCGCGAGGTGGCGCACAAGGGGCTCACCGAACTGGTAGTGGTGGATACCATGCACCAGCGCAAGACGCGCATGTTCGAGCTGTCCGATGCCTTTGTCGCCCTGCCCGGCGGCTTCGGCACCATGGACGAGATGTTCGAGATGCTGACCTGGGCCCAGCTCGGCCTGCACCGCTACCCCTGCGCCTTCCTCGACGTGCGCGGTTATTACCGCGACTTGCGCGCGATGATGGACCACATGGTCGCCGAGCGCTTCGTGCGCGGCGAGCAGCGCGAAAGCGTCTGGTTCGGCGAGGACACCGACGCGCTGTTCGACTGGATGCACGCCTACGAAGGCGGCTACCAGCCCAAGTGGATCGACCGCGACAGCGTGCACGCCTGAGTGGACAGCCAGGAGAAAACCCGATGACCAGCTTCCGTGCCTTCCGTATCCACAACAACGATCACGGCTACCGCGCCGGCATCGAGGCCATGGACAGCGACGCGCTGACGCCCGGCGAGGTGCTGGTCAAGGTCGCGTACTCCTCGGTCAACTACAAGGATGCGCTGGCCGGCACCGGCAAGGGCCGCATCCTGCGCCAGTACCCGCTCAACGGCGGCATCGACGTGGCCGGCCACGTGGTCGCCTCCACCGATCCCGCCTTCAGGGAAGGCGACGCGGTGCTGTGCACCGGCAGCGGGTTGTCCGAGACGCGCGACGGCGGCTATGCCGAATACGCGCGGCTGGACGCGCGCTGGACGATTCCCCTGCCGCAGGGCCTGTCGCTGCGCGAGAGCATGGTCCTCGGCACCGCCGGCTTCACCGCCGCGCTGGCACTGGTGCACATGCTGGACAACGGCCAGACGCCAGCGCTGGGCCCGATCGCCGTCAGCGGCGCCAGCGGCGGCGTGGGCCAGCTCGCCATCGACATCTTCAGCCGCGCCGGTTACCAGGTGCATGCGATCAGCGGCAAGGCCGCGCATTTCGATTTCCTGCGCTCGCTGGGCGCCACCGAATGCATCGACCGCCACCAATTGGCTTTCAGCGGCAAGCCGATGGACTCCGCCCGCTTCGGCGGTGCGCTGGACAACGTGGGCGGCGCGATGCTGGCGGGCCTGCTGCCGCTGGTCGCCCCCTACGGCAACGTGGCGATCTGCGGCAACGCGGGCGGCATCGCCTTCGACAGCACGGTGATGCCCTTCATCATCCGCGGCGTGAACCTGCTCGGCGTGGCCTCGGCCGGCACGGCACGGCCCGTGCGCGAGCGCGTCTGGCAGCACCTGGCCGGCGACTGGAAGCCGCGCCACCTGGAGCGCATCGCCACCCGCGAGGCGACGCTGGACGAGCTGCCCGATGTATTCGCCCGCATGCTGGCCGGCGATTCCTTCGGCCGCACCGTGGTGCGCGTGGCCGGCGCCTGAGCGGGCGCGCTTGGAAGCGTCGCGGCAGAAGCATAGAATCCACGGAAACAACAAGGGGACCCCACCTTATGGCACGCATCCTGATCGTCGACGACTCGCCGTCGCAGCTCCTGGGCCTGAAGCGCATCGTCGAGAAGCTCGGTCACGAGACCCTCACCGCCGAGGATGGCGCCGCCGGCGTCGAGGTGGCGAAGCGTGAGATCCCCGACCTGATCCTGATGGACGTGGTGATGCCGAACCTCAACGGTTTCCAGGCCACCCGCACGATCAGCAAGGACGCCAGCACGGCGCACATCCCGGTGGTGCTGGTGACCACCAAGGACCAGGAAACCGACAAGGTGTGGGGCATGCGCCAGGGCGCGCGCGCCTACGTCACCAAGCCGATCAAGGAAGAGGAGCTGGTCGCCACGCTGAAGGAACTGCTGCCGGCCTGAGCCGGTTCCGCATGTTGTCGCGAAAAACGGCGCCTCACGGCGCCGTTTCCGTTTTTGCCGCCGGCACGTCGGCTCAGCGGCGCGGGTCGTAATCCGCGAACTGCGCGCGCAGCGCCTCGTAGGCCGCGCGCTGCTCGTCGCTGGCCGCGGCCGGGACGCGGATCGACAACTCCACCAGTTGGTCGCCCGGATGCGCACCCGGCATGCCACGCCCCTTCAGGCGCAGCTTGCGCCCCGACTGCGAACCGGCCGGAATGCGCAACTCCACCGTACCGGCCAGGGTCGGTACCGGCACCGTGGCGCCCAGCGCCGCCTCCCATGGGCTGACCGGCAGCACGTGCAGCACGTTGTGGCCCTCCAGCTTGAAGCGTGGATCGTCGCGGATGCCCACTTCCAGCAGCAGGTCGCCGTTCGGGCCGCCATGGCCGGGATGGCCCTGCCCGGCCAGCCGGATCACCTGCCCCGGCTGGATGCCGGCGGGGATCTTCACCTCCAGCACCCTGTCCTCGCTGCCGCCGCCATGCAGGGACAGGCGGGTGCGGCCGCCGTCGAACGCGGTCTGCAGGTCGACCTCCACCCGTGCCTGCACGTCCTGGCCGCGCCGCGTGCGCGCATGGCCGCGCTGGCCATGGCCACCGGCGGCACGGCCGAACAGGCTCTCGAAGAAGTCGCTGAAATCGCCGTCGCCACCGAAATTGAAGGACTGGCCATGCCCCTGGCCCCAGCCCGGCGGCGGCTGGAACTGCTCGCCACCACGGTAGCCACCGGCACGCAGCTGGTCGTAGGAGCGGCGCTTCTCGGCGTCCAGCAACACTTCCTGCGCCTCGTTCGCGGCCTTGAACTTCTCCTCGGCGCCCGCTTCCTTATTCTTGTCCGGGTGATATTTGCGCGCCAGCTTGCGGTAGGCGGTCTTGATCTCCGCCTCGCTGGCCTCGGGCTTCACGCCCAGGATCTCGTAATAGTCTTTGAATTCCACCGGCACTCCTTACGCCCAAGCCGCAGGCGGCCGCATCACGCCAAGCGGCCCACGGCGGATCATCGTCCGCCGCGGGCCGCACCTGCAAGCCGCGATGGATCAGTGGGCCGTGTCGATCACGATGCGGCGCGGCGCGCTTTCGGCCTTCTTCGGTATCACGATCTCCAGCACGCCGTGGCGGTTGCTGGCGGTGATGCGCTCAGCGTCGACGCTGTCGGGCAGCGCGAAGCGGCGGTGGAACGGGCCGTGCGAGCGCTCCTGCCGCGAGAAACGGCCGGACGCCTCGGCCGGCTCGGCCGCGCGCTCGCCGCTGATCGTCAGCACGTTGCGGTCCATGTTCACCTCGATCGCCGCGGGATCGACGCCGGGGACATCGGCGCGGATCACGAAGCGCTCGCCTTCCTCGCGAATGTCGACGCGCGGCGCCCACGACGCGGCGCCGGCCGGCAGGCTGCCGTCGGACTCCGCGAAACGGTCGAAGGCATGCTGAAACGCCCGCGCGTCACGCGGCAGGCCCCACATCACATGATGGCTCAGGCTCATCGGGAAACTCCTCTTGATGGATTGCGGCACGCTGCCGCCTGCCAGCAGAGATAGGTGCGCCGGGTGGCGTTTCAAGGCGACAGCGCGAGCCCGCAACCGCTAGCATCTGCAGGTTGCCAACGCTTCAGGGAACCCGTCATGAGCATCCAGATAGGCCAGCCGCTGCCCGACGTCGAGATCAAGGCCATCGCCGACGGCCGCATCGAAACCGCCCGCACCGGCGCACTGTTCGGCGGCCGCAAGGCGGTGTTGTTCGCCGTGCCCGGTGCCTTCACCCCGACCTGTTCGGAGAAGCACCTGCCGGGCTACGTGCGGCATCACGAGGCCTTCGTGGCACGCGGCATCGCGGTGTACTGCCTCGCCGTCAACGATGCCTACGTGATGCAGGCCTGGGCGGCGGCGCAGCACGTGCCGCCCGGCCTGCTGCTGCTCGCCGACGGCAACGCCGAGTTCACCCGCGCGCTGGGCCTGGAACGGGACGGCAGCGCCTACGGTATGGGCCTGCGCGCGCGCCGCTTCGCGCTGTATGCGGAAGACGGCGTGGTGCGCCAGCTGCATGTGGAGGCGCCAGGCGAGTTCCGCGTCTCCGGTGCGGAGGCCATGCTGGCGGCGCTCGGGGGCTGAACCGCCACGCCGGGTCGTCCGCTGTATAGTCGGCCCCGTCGCGCCGACGCCTGGCCGACCGCGGCTCGCCCGGGGCGGCCGCACCATCCACCGCTCCATTCGTCGTTCGAGGGGAACCGCCATGCGCTACGCCCTGTTCGAAAGCCAGCGGGACACGCTACTGCTCGTGGCCCGCATCCTGCTGATGCTGCTGTTCGTGCTGTTCGGCTGGAGCAAGCTCACTGATTACCCCGGCACCAGCGCCTACATGGCGGCCGCGGGCCTGCCGCTGCCCGCGCTGGCCGCGGTCGTGGTCATCGTGATGGAGTTCTTCGTGGGCCTGGCGATCGTGTTCGGCTTCTGGACGCGCCCGCTGGCGGCGCTGCTGGCGCTGTATACGCTGGGCACGGCACTGATCGGGCATCACTACTGGACGATGGCCGGCGCCGAGCACATGGCCAACATGATCAATTTCTACAAGAACCTCTCGATCATCGGCGGCCTGTTGCTGCTGTGCCTCACCGGCCCTGGACGGTATTCGATCGATCGCCGCTAGGCACCTCCCGGACGGAGAGGCTCAGAAGTCCCGACTGCCGCTGAGCAGCACGCTGCGCCCGCGGTGCAGCGGCACGAAAGTCTCGTCGAAATAGGCATCGTGCAGGTTGCGGTCGAACAGGTTGCGCACGCCCAGCGTCACGTTCCAGCGCGCGCCCTGCCAGGACAGGTTCGCGTCCACGCGCGCCTGTCCCGGTATCGCGAAGTACGCCGAGCCATCCGACAGCTGGCCGCGGCTGGCGCTGCGCGCCAGCACGCCGCCGGCCACGCCCCAGCCACGCAACATCCCGCGCTGCAGCCGGTAGCTCGCCCACAGGTTGAAGCGCTGCCGGGGCGTGCCGACGGGCAGCGTGCCGTCATGGTTACGCACCATCGCATCGGTCCAGGCGGCGCTGAGGTCCAGCCCCGGCGCCAGCCTGCCGTTGAACTCCAGTTCGATGCCGCGGTTGGTCTGCCCCGGGCCTGGAATGCCGTAATACGGCGGCCGGGGCGAGCTGAGGTCGGTGCTGTGGTCGAGCATGATGCGGTAGGCCGCCATGGTGAGCATGGCGCGCTGGTCGAACAGCATCAGCTTGGTTCCCGCCTCCAGCTGGCGCGAGCGCGTGGGCAACAGGGGCTGGCCGTTCTTGCCCAGCACCTCGTCGGGCTGGAAGCCGCTGGTGGCACTGGCGTACAGCGACAGCACTGGCGTGAGCTTGTACAGCAGCCCGGCGTTGGGCACCCACTGTGACTTGTGCGCGGTCCGCGTGTTGCCACCCGCATCCTGCGTGGTGAGTTCGTAGGTGGTGCGCCGCAGGGCCAGTAGCGCGTTCCAGCGCTCGCCCAGCGCGATCTGGTCCTGCAGGAACAGCGCGTGGTCGGTCGACCACGGATCGCCCGGCGCGTGCAGGACGAGGACCGCGTCCGCACCGGTCACCGCCGTGACCGGCGGCAGCGGCGGGCTGGTGTAGATGTTGTAGCTCGACTGGGGCGGCAGGCCGAACACGTCGTCGACGCTGCCGGAAAGAGCCCGCGAATAGTCGAAGCCCGCGACCAGCACGTGGCGGACCGCGCCGCTGCCGAAGCGCCCCACGACATCGTTCTGCACGGTGTAGAACGCGTCGCCGTAGCGATAGCGCTCGGCGAACGGTTCGGCATCGCCGTTCGGCGAGAAACCGCCGAGATCCCATTCCTGCACATGGGAATCCTGGAGCACGTACTGGCCGCGGCTGCGGAACGTCCAGGCCGTGCCGAAGCGGTGCTCGAACGCATACGACAGGCGCGTGCTGCGGAACAGCGAATGGTCGCCCGGATGGCCGGTCATCAGGCCTGGCGGCGTCGCGCTGGACAGGCTGCCGTCCAGCATCACTCCGTGGTCCGGGATCGACTCGCGCCGCACGATGCGCTGCACGGACAGCACCAGCTTGCTCGACCCGTTCCGCCAGCCGATCGACGGCGCGAGGTAACCACTGCGCGCGCCGTGCCGCCCTTGCCGGGTGCGGTCGGCATATTCGCCGGAAGCGACCAGGCGATACGTCCAGTGCCCGCCCTTGCCCAACGGGCCACCGAGGTCGATGCCCAGCTGGCTGTCGCCGTACTGGCCCAGCGCGAAGTCGAGCCGGTGCACCGGCACCGCCGTCGGCTGCTTCATCACGAGGTTGATCAGGCCGCCGAAGTTGTTGCTGACCGAGGCGTCACCGATGATCGCCTGCGGCCCCTTCAGCACTTCCACGCGATCGACGCCGATCAGCGGCGGAAAGTCGCCGTAGGACACGATGCTGTTCGGCAGGCCGTCGATCATGCCGTTGCCGACCTGGAAGCCGCGCACCAGGAACACCGGCAGTGCGTCGAAGCCGTCCAGGTACTGCACGCCGGCCACGTTGCGCACGGCATCGGCCACAGTGCGTGCCTGCTGCGAATCCATCAGCTCATGAGTCACTTCGCTCGCCGAAGCCGGCAGCTCGAGCAGATCGGTGTCGATGCGCGTGGCGCCGCTGCCGACATCGACCAGGTAGCCGCTCGCGTCAACCACGCCGGTGGCGACCACGGGCGCCAGCTGCCGGACATCGGTGGGTACCGCGGCATGTCCACCCTGCCTGCCGGTGGGCAACGGCTTCACCACCACCGTGCCGGCATCGACGAAGCTGTAGCCCAGTCCTGTGCCCTGCAACAGGTGTTCCAGCGCAGCAGCCGTCGTGCAGTCGCCGATGATTCCGCGAGAACGCACGGCGTCGACCTCGCCACCGGCCGTGAGTACCTGCACGTTCGCCTGCTGGCCGAACGCGATCAGCGCAGTGGGCAGCGCCTGCGGCGGTATCGTGAAATGCAGCGTGGCCGCGGCGACCGCATGGCCCGGTGCCGCTGCAGCCCCGAACGCGGCCAGCAGGCATCCAGAGGCTGACAGCAGGCCGAACCGGCTCATGACATCCGCTTGTCCCGGGTGAAAGCGACAAGTTTCGCATGTGCCGGATGGCAATGCAGCGGGAATTTTTGCCGCCCAGAAACGGCGTCGAGCGGCGCGGACCAGGCCGGAGGCGCGGCCGGCCCGCTCAGCGCGGCGGCGGCGCCGAAGCGTTCGCGGAAAGCGTCACCGCGTGCTCCCCCATCTGCACCCGCAACGGGAACACCTGGGGCAAGGCGCGCAGCCAGCCGTCGATCTCGTCGGTGCGCACCGTGCCGGTGAAGCTGAGACCTGCCAGGTCGGTACCAGCCAGTTGCACCGGCCGGCGGCTGTAACGGTTGACGTTGGCGATCACCACCGCCAGCGGTTCGTCGACGAATTCCAGCCGATTGCTACGCCAGCCGGTCGCCTGCTCCGGCGTGGCCACGCCCAGGCTCAGCGTGTGCGCTACCGGATCCCAGGCCACGCGCTGTTCCGCCCCGGCGTCGAGCGCGCGACCCGGCGCCGATGCGCTGCCGGGTCCGGCGACCCGCACCTGGCCCTGGGTGACTGCCACCGCCACCCTGGCGCCGGTGCGGCGCACGTCGAAGGCGGTGCCGATGTCGCGCACCGTGATGTCGCCGGCGTCGACCTCGAAGGGCCGCTGCGCGTCGTGCACCACCTCGAAATACGCCTCGCCTGCCTCCAGCGCCACCCGGCGTTCGCCGCGGGCGAAGCGCACGCTGAGTCGGCTGGCACCGCCCAGCGTCACCTTGCTGCCGTCGGCCAGTACGATGTCGCGGTTCTGCCCCGTGGTGCTCGCATACACCATCGGCTCGCCCGCGTCGCCGGCAAGGCGCCCCCACAGCAGGAAGCCGGTACCGAGCGCCAGCGCCACCACGGCCGCCGCCGCGGCCAGCGGTAGCCAGCGGCGACGCGGCGCGGTGGATGGCGCGAACTCGTCCAGCAACCGGCGGCGCGCGGCCGCATCCAGCGTGCCCAGCCGTTCGCCGAACGCGCTGACGTATTCGAAGGCCGCGAGATGGCGCTCGTCCTGCGCCGTCCAATCCAGCCACTGTTCCACGCTCGCCTCGGCTGCCTGCGGATCGCACAGGCGCGTCCACCAGTCGGCGGCGGCCAGCAGCACGCGTTCATCGGGATGTTGGGGGGTGTGGGCCATTACGGCATCTCCCGTTCTTCGATCCGCGCGCGGCAGTGTGCCAGCGCACGGGTAACGTGGTAGCGCACCATGCGTGCGCTGAGTTTCATGGTCTGCGCGATCGCCTCGAAATCGCGCCCCTCGATCGCATGCAGCACGAAGGCGCGGCTGGTCTTGGGCGGCAGTTCACGCAATGCCTCGTGCAGGTCGCGCCACTGCTCGGCTGCCGCCGCGTGACGCTCGGGCAGCGGCGCCAGGTGCAGTTCGGGCGGCGGCTCCGCCGATTCCTCGGCCGGAGTGGCGTCGCGCAGCTTGCGCATGCGCAGCCGGTCGACCGCGAGATTCGCCGCGATGCGGAACAGGAAGGCGCGCAGGGAGTCGATCTGCTCGGGATGTTCCAGCGTGAGCATGCGTACATAGGCCTCCTGCGCCAACTCCTGCGCATCGGCCAGCGAGCCGAGCCGGCATTGCAGGAATGCCAGCAGCGCGCGATTGTGTTCGCGGAACAGCGCGGCCACCCGGGACGCATATCCGGGCAGTGTCGCGATGTCGGCCATGGGATCCGGCTGGTTCATGAGGCTTCCGCGCAGACTCCTTGGAACAGGTAATGTGGACCCGATGTTTCGGGCCGTTGCATGCGCAACCGATGCGGTTCCGGCGACGTCCTCAGCGCCTCGACCAGCAGGCACTCGGCTTCCATGCGCAAAGCCTCGCGCCTGCGGAACGCGGAGCGGTGCTGGCTGGGCACTTCCGCCTCGCTCTTGCGCTCCGGCTGTACCGGCAGCTCGTACCAGCCGCCGCCGACTTCCCTGCCCTGCTGCTCCTGCCAGAACGCATCGTAATCCGCCACGAAGCGGCGGCGCGCATTGCGCAGTGGATGGGCCGCGTTGCCCACCGCCAGCACCCGTGCCATGCCCCAGTGTCGCGCCAGTGCGCAGGCCAGCGCCAGCACCAGGCATTTCGGGCGCATGCCGTGCAGCTGGCGCGTGAGCTCGCGCACCGTGTCGCGCGCCTCGGCACCGACCGGCCCCTGGATGCAGCCGATTGCCAGCGTGCGTTCGTCGGTCGCTGTGACCACGATGCGATACAGCGGATTGCCCAGCTCGTCGCCGAGCTGGATGCACAACTCACCCTCGCAGCCAAGGAAGATCGGCGGCCGCAGACTCAGGATCAGCCGGCTGTCGTCCTTCAGGACGAGCAGTCCCAGCGGCGCACCACCTTCCGCATAGATCGCGCGGAACAGCGGCTCGGGCATCGCCGCCAGCAGATGGCGGTAGTGCTGGCGGATCGCCTGCAGGCGTTGCTGGCGGCTCCAGCCCAGGTTGAGGTAGCGGTGGAAATGGCGTTCCTGCATGCGCGGATCGCGGCGACGGAACGCCTGCAGTGCCGGCTCGCCCTCGACATAGGACAGGTAATCCGCATGCTGGCGGAACATCAGCAGGCTGCGGGCGATGTACTTGGCCGCCGTCAGCGCGCGCTTGCCCGCGTTGCCACGCCAGTCGTGGCGGCCACGCAGCGAGCGCAGGAGGCTCGCCATCGCGCCACCACGCCGGCCGCCCGCCGGTGCCGACCAGCCGGCCGTCAGCACGGCATCCACCATCCTGCGCAGGGAAGGATCCATTTCGTTCAAGGTCGTCGGCTCGCGGCAATCACGTCACCGGCAAGACGTTTGCGTCGCAGAAAATTGAAATGGCGCGGCCACGGCGCAGGCTTCCCGATCCGCGCGGTCGCCACTGATCGTGAGAGTCAAGCGGGCGGCCATCCATGACCGCACTCCCCAAACGCAGGAAGCCCCAGACCAGGCCGGGGCTTCCTGCGTGCAACCGAGGGATCAGGCGGGGATCAGGTTTCGTCCGCGCCCGCTTCCGGCGTCACATCGCCTTCCGGCGGCATGCCTTCGGTGACTGCTCCGGTCTCTTCGCCGTTGTCCTCCTCGGCCTCCAGCCGCACCACGCTGACCAGCGCTTCTTCGGCCGGCAGGCGGATCAGGGTGACGCCCTGGGTGTTGCGGCTGAGCTGCGACACCTCGGCCACGCGGGTGCGCACCAGGGTGCCCTGGTTGGAGATCAGCATCAGCTCGTGCGCCTCGGTGACCTGCACCGCGGCGACCAGCGCACCGTTGCGCTCGGAGCACTGGATGCCGATCACGCCCTGGGTGCCGCGCCCCTTCTTCGGAAACTCGTCGAGCTGGGTGCGCTTGCCGTAGCCGCGCGCGGTGGCGGTGAGGATGTCGCCCTCGGCCGCCACGATCAGCGAGACCACTTCCTCGCCCTCGGCCAGGCGCATGCCGCGCACGCCGGTGGCGGTGCGGCCCATCGAGCGCACGGTGTTCTCGTCGAAGCGCACCGTCTTGCCGTTGGAAGCGAACAGCAGGATGTCGCTGTTGCCGTCGGTGAGCTCCACGTTGACCAGCGCGTCGCCCTCGTCGAGCTTGATCGCCTGTTTGCCCTTCTGCAGCTGGAACGCGAACTCGGTGAGCGGGGTCTTCTTCACCGTACCGTGCCTGGTGGCGAAGAACACGTAGCAGTCTTCGCTGTACTCGCGCACCGGCAGCACCGCCTGCACCTTCTCGCCCGCGGCCAGCGGCAACAGGTTGATGATCGGCTTGCCGCGCGCGCCCGCGCCCGCTTCCGGCATCTGGTAGACCTTGAGCCAGTACACGCGGCCGGTGCTGGTGAAGGTGAGCAGGGTGTCATGGGTGTTCACCACCCACAGCTGCTCGACGAAATCCTCGTCCTTCAGCGCGGAGGCGGAGCGCCCCTTGCCGCCGCGCCGCTGCGCGCGATACGCGCTGGCCGGCTGGCGCTTGATGTAGCCGGTGTGCGACAGCGTGACCACCATGTCTTCCGGCGCGATCAGGTCGAGGACATTCAAGTCCTCCTGCGAGTGCTGGATCTCGGTGCGGCGCGCGTCGCCGAACTCGTTCTTGATCGTCTCCAGTTCCTCGCGGATCACCGCGAGCAGGCGGTCCGGGTTCTCCAGGATCTCGATCAGGCCGCGGATGGTTTCCAGGATCTCGCGGTATTCGTCGGAGAGCTTCTCCTGCTCCAGGCCGGTGAGGCGATGCAGGCGCATCGCCAGGATTTCCTGCGCCTGCACCTCGGAGAGCTGGTAGCCCTCGGCCTTGAGGCCATCGCGCGGATCCATGTCCTCCGGCCGCGAAGCCTCGGCGCCGGCAGCGGCGAGCAGCGCGCCCACCATGCCCGGCTGCCACTTGCGCGCCAACATGCGCTCGCGCGCCTCTTGCGGCGAGGCCGAGGTCTTGATCAGCTCGATCATCTCGTCGATGTTGGCGAGCGCGACGGTGAGGCCTTCCAGGATGTGGGCGCGGGCGCGGGCCTTGCGCAGTTCGAAGATGGTGCGGCGGGTCACCACCTCGCGGCGGTGGCGGATGAAGGCCTCGAGGATGTCCTTGAGGTTCAGCAGCCGCGGCTGGCCGTCCAGCAGCGCCACCATGTTGATGCCGAAGGTCACCTGCAGCTGGGTCTGCTGGAACAGGTTGTTCAGCACCACGTCGGCCATCGCGTCCTTGCGGATCTCGATGACGATGCGCATGCCGTCCTTGTCGGACTCGTCGCGCAGCTCGCTGATGCCCTCGAGCTTCTTTTCCTTGACCAGCTCGGCAATCTTCTCGATCAGCCGCGCCTTGTTCACCTGGTACGGCAGCTCGTGGACGAGGATGGTCTCGCGGCCATTGCTCTCCGTCTCGATCTCGGTCTTGGCGCGCACCAGGATGCGGCCGCGGCCGGTGCGGTAGGCCTCGACGATGCCGGAGGAGCCGTTGATGATGCCGGCGGTGGGGAAATCCGGACCCGGGATGTAGTGCATCAGGTCGGCGATCGACAGCGTCGGCTCGTCGATCAGCGCGATGGTGGCGGCCACCACCTCGTTGAGGTTGTGCGGCGGCACGTTGGTGGCCATGCCCACCGCGATGCCCGCCGAGCCGTTCACCAGCAGGTTCGGCACGCGGGTGGGCAGCACCAGCGGCTCATGCTCGCTCTCGTCGTAGTTCGGGCCGAAGTCGACGGTTTCCTTGTCGATGTCCGCAAGCAGCTCGTGGGTGAGGCGCGCCATGCGCACCTCGGTGTAACGCATCGCCGCTGCATTGTCACCGTCGACCGAGCCGAAGTTGCCCTGGCCGTCGACCAGCATGTAGCGCAGCGAGAACGGCTGCGCCATGCGCACGATCGCGTCGTACACCGAGGCGTCGCCGTGCGGGTGGTACTTACCGATCACGTCGCCGACCACGCGGGCCGACTTCTTGTAGGGCTTGTTCCAGGCGTTGCCCAGCTCGTTCATCGCGAACAATACGCGGCGATGCACCGGCTTCAGGCCGTCGCGCACGTCAGGGAGGGCGCGGCCCACGATCACGCTCATGGCGTAGTCGAGGTAGCTCTGGCGCATCTCGTCTTCGATGTTGACGCGGATGACTTCTTTGGCGAGTTCTGCCATCAATCGGCTTCCCTGGTGGACGAGGACGGGCGGCGTCGAGCCATGCTCGCGGACGCGCGAAAATCAACCCTTCGAGTGTAGCACGAGCCAGCCATTCGCGCCCCGCGAAGGATGAAAATTAAACGTTGTTTTTCAATATTTTGCGCAAAAATTGCGCAGCCCCGGCAAAGTACCGCGATGGGCGGTTCGCCAACGCATCGCGCATGCCGTTTTCAGACGCCGAACAGGGCACTCATCGCAGTCGCGTCTGGCCGTTCGATCACCCCACGCTCGGTGACGATGGCGTCGATCAGATTCGCCGGCGTGACGTCGAACACGGGGTTCCAGGCCTCGGCACCCTCGACCACCACACGCCGGCCACCGATGCCCAGCAGCTCGGTCGCGTCCCGCAGTTCGATCTCGATCGCCTCACCCGAAGGCGTGGCCATGTCCACCGTGGAGGACGGCGCCGCCACCATGAACTTCACGCCGTGATGCTTCGCCGCAATAGCGAGCTGGTAGGTGCCGATCTTGTTCGCGGTGTCGCCGTTCGCGGCGATGCGGTCGGCGCCCACAATCACCCACTGCACCGCGCCCGACTTCATCAGGTGCGCCGCGGCCGAGTCCGCGATCAGCCTGGCGGGAATGCCGTCGCGTACCAGTTCGTACATGGTGAGGCGCGCGCCCTGCTGCCACGGCCGCGTCTCGCCCGCATACACGCTCCCGATGCGTCCCTGAGCCACACCGGCGCGGATCACTCCCAACGCGGTGCCGAAACCCGCGGTGGCCAGCGAGCCGGTGTTGCAATGAGTGAGCACGCCCGAACCCGGCGCGATCAGCGCCGCGCCCAGCTCGCCCATGTGGCGGTTGGCGGCCAGGTCCTCGTCCTGGATCGCCTGCGCCTCACGTTCCAGCGCCTGCGTATCGGCGCCCGCGGCGATGCGCGCCTTCATGCGATCCAGCGCCCACATCAGGTTCACCGCGGTGGGACGCGCCGCGCGCAGCATCGCCAGCGCTTCGTCCAGCGCTGCGCCCTGCTGTGCGGCCAGCACCACGCCCCAGGCCGCGGCGATGCCGATGGCCGGCGCGCCGCGAACAGCGAGGTCCCTGATCGCCTGCGCCACCGCGGCGGCATCACGGCAATCGATCCAGCGTTCCTCCTGCGGCAGCAGGCGCTGGTCAAGCAAACGAAGGTGATCGCCGCGCCACTGCACGGCGCGGACGCGGTCGTAACGGTCGTAATCCATCGGAATGTTCGTATCGTGAAACGGAGAAAGTCAGGGCGATTCCGGCATCACCAGCCACAGGATCAGGTAGATCAGGATGCCCGATCCCCCAAGCATGGTGAGGATGATCCAAGCCACCCGCACCAGGGTCGGGTCCCAGCCGAGGTATTCGGCGATGCCGCCACAGACGCCGGCCAACTGGCGGTTCTGGCGGGAACGGCAGAGACGTTTTTCCATGCTCGTGAATCCTGCGGTGGAGAGGGTCAGTCGCGCGCGCGCAACCACTGGTGGATCGCCGGCGGCACCTCGCGCTGGGCGCGACCGGACACGTAGATACCGATGTGACCGCCCTTGAATGCCAGCTCGGTGTAGTCGGTGCTGCCCACGCGCCGGCCCAGTGCGCGCGATGCGTCGGGCGGCACCAGGTGATCCTGCTCGGCGTAGATGTTCAGCACCGGCTGGGTGAGCATGCCGAGATCCACCTCGCGGCCGCCGATGACCAGCCCGCCCTTCACCAGCTTGTTGCCCTGATAGAAGTCCTTGATGAACTGGCGGAAGGCCTCGCCGGCCTGGTCGGGCGAATCGAAGATCCAGCGCTCCATGCGCAGGAAGTTCTCCAGTTCCACCGGCTTGTCGAGGATGTCGACCAGGCCCACGTATTTCTGCTGGTTCAGCCGCACCGGCTTCAGCGTGAGGTAGACCCAGTTCATCAGCATCGCCGGCACGTTGCCGAGGGTGTCGACGAACAGGTCCGCGTCCAGCTCGCGGCACCAGTGCGAGAGCATGTTGTCCGGCGTCTGGAAGTCCACCGGCGTGACCATGGTGACGAGGTTCTTCACCCTGTCCGGGTGCAGCGCGGAGTAGCACAGCGAGAACGCACCGCCCTGGCAGATGCCGAGCAGGTTGATCGCGTAAAGGCCGTGGCGCTCGCGCACCGCGTCCACGCAACGATCGAGATAACCGTTGAGGTAATCGTCCAGCGTCAGCCAGCGGTCAGCGCCGTCGGGGTAGCCCCAGTCGATGAGGTAGACGTCCTCGCCCTGCGCCAGCAGGTTGCGCACCAGCGAGCGGTCGGGTTGCAGGTCGGTCATCCATACCGTGTTGACCAGGGCGTAGACGATCAGCGTGGGCGTCCTCGCGGTGGGTGCGCGATCGCCCTGCATGTGCCACAGCTTCAGCTTGTCCTCGGCGTACACCAGTTCGCGCGGCGTGTTGGCATAGCCGGGTTCGCTCATGCCGCGCAACTGGCCCATGCCGGCGCTGAGCTTGCGCTGGAATGTGCCGATCTCCTGCATCAGCCGGGCGGGATCGAGGTGGAGCGGGGTATCCATGATGGCTCCCTTCAGCGCTTGCGCGTGCTGCTGGCGGACGATGGCGATTTGCGCGCGGGCGCCTTCGCAGTTGCAGTGACGCGCTTGGCCGCGGCCTTCGGTTTCGGCCCGGCCAGTGCCTCGGCCAGTTCGCGCTTCAGCGTTGTCACTTCGCGCCGCAACGCGAGGATCTCATCCGCTACACCGCTGCTGCCCTGCTTGCGCAGGTCACGACGCAACTGCTGCAGGCGTTCGCCAATGGCCGAGACTTCCTCGCGGGTGGGCAGGCCCAGCTCGCGGCACCACTGGCCGGTCTGGCGCTGCTGAAGCTGACGCACGCGCATCTGGGTGTTGACCATCTCGCCGTAGGCCGAGCGGAACTCGTCGGAGAGCGCGATCTCTGCATAGGCCTCTTCGGCAGCGTCCACCCACAGGTCGTACAGCGCCTTCAGCGACTCGATCGGCGGGCTTGCCGCATCACGCTGAGCCAGCTGCGCCTGCAGGCGTTCCAGCCCTTGTGCGTTCGCCTGCTGGATCAGTGCCTGGTAACGCGCGTTGGCCTCCAGCGCCGCCTGGATCGCAGCCGCCAGTTCCTGTTGCTGCATCACCTGTTCGCGATGCAGGCCGAACGCCGGCACTGGGCCATTCGCTGCCCCCGCCGCGCCGAAGCCACCCGCCTGCATTGACTGCAGCCAGGCCTGCCACTGCTGCACGAAACCCTGCGCGGCGGCGTTGTCGATACCGTTGAAGGCCTGGGTGAACGGCTGGTTGCCGGAACCGGCCCAAGCGCGCAGCAGGCTCTGCCAGTCCACACCGGGCTGGCTGGCGCCGGCCGCCGCCACGCCCTGCATCCAGTCGAAGCAGCCCTTGAGGCCGGCCAGCGTGCGCTCCAGCGCCTCGTTGCCGGCCGGCGGAGGCGCGGCAGCGGACGGTGGCTGCAGCTGGCGCAGCCACGCATCCCAGGATTGCTGGGCGAGCACCTGCCAGTCCTTGATGAAATCGCCTGCCTGTCCGCTCATCGCGCACCCTCTTCCGCTGACGCCAGCATCGTAGCAAAAGCATGTTGCGCGAAACGAACGAGGCCCGGCATGGCCGGGCCTCGTTCGCGTTGCATGAAGCTCGGACTTGGGGCTCAGCCCTCGCCCTCGGCCACCGCCTTCATGGACAGGCGGATGCGGCCCTGCTTGTCCACTTCCAGCACCTTGACCTTGACCATGTCGCCCTCCTTGAGCTTGTCGGAAACCTTCTCGACGCGCTCGTTGGAGATCTGCGACACGTGCACCAGGCCGTCCTTGCCCGGCATGATGGTGACGAACGCGCCGAAGTCCATCAGCTTGGCGACCTTGCCCTCGTAGATGCGGCCCGGCTCGACGTCGGAGACGATCTGCTCGATGCGCTTCTTCGCCGCCTCGCCTGCGTCGCGGTTGACCGAGGCGATGATCACGGTGCCATCGTCGTTGATGTCGATGGTGGCGCCGGTCTCTTCGGTGATCGAGCGGATGGTGGCGCCACCCTTGCCGATGACCTCGCGGATCTTGTCCGGGTGGATCTTGATGGTGATCAGGCGCGGCGCGTACTCGCTCATCTCGGTGCGCGCGGTGCTGAGGGCCTTGGCCATCTCGCCGAGGATGTGCAGGCGGCCGCGCTTGGCCTGGGCCAGCGCCACCTTCATGATCTCCTCGGTGATGCCGTCGATCTTGATGTCCATCTGCAGGGCGCTGATGCCCTCGGACGAACCGGCCACCTTGAAGTCCATGTCGCCGAGGTGATCCTCGTCGCCCAGAATGTCGGACAGCACGACGAAGTCGTTGCCCTCCTTCACCAGGCCCATCGCGATGCCGGCCACTGGCGCCTTCAGCGGCACGCCGGCATCCATCATCGCCAGCGAGGAACCGCACACCGAGGCCATCGACGAGGAACCGTTGGACTCGGTGATTTCCGAGACCACGCGCAGCACGTAGGGGAACTGGTCCAGCGACGGCTTCACCGCCTGCACGCCGCGCTTGGCGAGGCGGCCGTGGCCGATCTCGCGGCGCTTCGGCGCGCCGAAGCGGCCGGCCTCGCCCACCGAGAACGGCGGGAAGTTGTAGTGGAACAGGAACGGATCCTTCGACTCGCCGCCCGGCGCGTCGATGATCTGCGCGTCACGCGTGGTGCCCAGGGTGACCACCACCAGCGCCTGCGTCTCGCCGCGGGTGAACAGCGCCGAGCCGTGGGTGCGCGGCAGCACGCCCACGCGGGCGGTGATCGCGCGCACGTCGTCGAGCTGGCGGCCGTCGATGCGCACCTTGGTCTTCAGCACGCTGTCGCGCAGGGTGCGGTACTCGAGCTCGGCGAATTCCTTGGCGAGTTCGGCCTTGTCCCAGCCCTTGGCCTCGGCGTCGCCCTTCAGCGAATCCAGCACGTCGGCCTTGATCGCGGCGATCGCGTCGCGGCGC